>JBDRDH010000057.1:0-50589 GCA_043820985.1 Planctomycetota bacterium | reverse complement strand
GCTAATAACACGCAGCCCAATAACGGGCCATAGTCCAACGTGGTGGCATCGAGCACCAGGCTCGGAAAAACAGCCGTCATCAACGCCGCCAACCGTGCCGCGGCGACGGTCAACACCTGCCGGGCCACCACATACGTCAGCCAGGTCAGCAGCCCGCCAATCATGGCATTGCCCAATTGGGCGGCGAGGTATGAGGGTCCCGTCAGGCTATAAATCCCCGCCAGCCAGAATGACATCCCCGGCGGATAATATGCCGAGGGCGGATACCCCGCGCCCGTGGCCAGGGCGATGGCGTTACGCTCGTAACTGATGAAATCGCTGACCGGCTCGTTCTGAATCAACAGGATCGTTACCACCCGCGCCGCAATCGCCAGACCTATCGCGACTGCCAGAAATTGATACTCCCGCGGCCTTACCAGCAACCGCCGCAGATGCGCGACCGCCTTTCGACGACACGCGAAATATGCCAGCGCGATCCCCGCGATCACCGGCACATAACCCAGCGGCATACCCTTGTAGTACGGAAATGCCAGCAGGGCCCAGGCCAGCGACGCGGCAAACGCGCCCCCCCCGATTTGTTGCAAGACGACCCAGGCTCCACCACGGGAATAGCCCGCGGATACTCCCGCGTGGTCGCTTGGGAGTAAGCCGGGTAGTGTGTGGACCTGGGACATCAGTCTATTCCCGCAATGCCGGTTGTTTCGGAGTAAGCTGTGCCGCCGTGCGGCGAGTTTTTGCCACCACCCGCTGCAAGGATGCTTTGGTGTTTTCTGTTTCTAAATTTGAAGCCACGCGCGGCCGCGCCGCGCAGACCACCATGTTCCAGCACATTCGCCGTAGATACGGGAACCAGCGCAACAGCGTCTCGTCGAGGTGTTCGAATCGCAGGTACAGGCTTCGCAGGCGCTCCGCTTCCACAATGATCTTCTTCCAGTAACGCTCCTTGCTGGGGTGTACGCGCTCGATCAGGAAGAAACGCATGAATATCCACAGGCCGCTCAACCAGAAACTTTGCTGTTCGACTTGCGCGAAGTAGCGCCTGAATTTGCTGGTGTCATTAATGTGCAGCGGGGTTTCATCGTCGGTGCGCACGGCACTCGCCATCTTGCGGTAAATGTTAATAATCGGATTGTGCCGCAGGGGGTCCCAGGAGACGAAGCGCCCATCCGGTTTGAGTACCTGCGCCACCGTCGCCAGGCAGCGCTCCATATTAACGTGGTGCAGCAGGTTGCCGGCATAAACCACGTCAAACGATTGGCGCGGAAAATTCAAATCATCGCCGTTCTGTCGCACGCAGCGCACCTTCACGCCATAACGCCGCGCTACGCGCCGCGTCAGCCTCAGCATGCCGGTGGAAATGTCTGTGGCGGTTACCTCCGCGCCCTGCATGGCGAAATACACGGCGGCCTCGCCGGCGCCGCAACCCAGATCCAGCACGCGCCGCCCACGCACATCGCCCAACCAGTTCATGATGAAACGGTTTTCCGGGGCCGTGCAAGCCTCGAAAGATTCCACGACCGGCACGTGCGCGGGATCGATGGCCTGCCCCCACTCGTCATGGAATGACTCTTCTCGGACGTAATCAATACGGCGTTCGGGGAATGCCAGCGGAGTGCTGGCCGGTGGCATATCCGCGGATGGCAGTTCTGGCGCGTCTGGTGTTTTCTCGATTGCGACCGGTTGGTGTGGTGGGGGCGCCACTTGTGACATAACGACCATCCATCGGGCGCGGAAACTGCGCTAGACGATTCATAAACTCCGTGTCCGATGGCAAATCGACCCTTATCGGGTGGTCCTTTAATCCTGGCCGAGATTCCCCCCGCTGGCCGCCCGCGCGGCTTTAGAGGCGGGCGCAAAACGTACAATTCTTGTCACCCGCCGCGCGCAATTCTTAAGCTTCACAAAGAGCCACGAGACGCCGCTCGCGGTTGCTAAGGTCTTGAACCTGATGTGGCGTGACAGTCACCAGATACCTCTGCGCGATCGTCATAGCGATCAAACACACCCCGCGGACAAGCCGCCGATCCTGCGCCGCCTGACACTGCGCTGGCTATGTGTGGCCTGTCTGGCAGTCATCGCTTATGGGACGCTGGGGCCCCTGGGCCTGCAACGCGGCGCCTGGTTGGTGGCCAACCCAAATTGGCAATACGTGCCGCCCTGCCCGCGCTCGGATTACAACGATGTATTTACCAACCTGCTGGTGTACATCCCGGTCGGGATTGCCTTTCGACTGCTCGTTCGGCGGCGCGGGGCGGCGCCGGGACTGGACCTGTTCGTGGCTCTCAGTCTGTCAGTATTGCTGAGTTACGTCACGGAAGTGCTACAGCAGTTCATGCCGGCTCGTTCGGCCAACCTGTTCGATTGCCTGGTTAACGCTGTTGGCGTGGGCCTGGGGTGCTTGCTGGCGCCCGGCGTGCAAAGATTGCTCCGCCGCGGTCACCTCACTGCTTATGAGCAACGCCATGCTAATCCCTGGACGCTCTTGGCCTGGGTGGCGGCCATCGTCACCGGCTTGTTGATGATCACGCCCTTCTATCCCTCCCGCCCCAGCATGGAAGTTGTCTTGGACCGGACGCTGGATCTCATGGATCTGCGGCGTTTTGGCATGTTCATGGTTCTGGGATTCTGTCTGATGGCCGCCGCGTTGCGGCGACATGCGCATGTGCGGCAGGCTTTACTCTCTGCCCTGGGTATGACATGCCTCCTGGCTGTCCTCTTTGAGCTGGCGCAGATCTTTATAACCTCGCACACCTGTGGCCTGCTGGACATTATCATTGCCGTCATCGGCGGGGCGGTCGGGATTGTTCTCTCTGCCATTATTGTGAAGCCGGAAGCACCCCGTAACCGGCCGAACCGCTGGCGATCCGGCGCGGCGTGGTGTGCCCTGCTGGTTGTGATCGCCTGTGGAGTCCTGGTACTGGTAGCGTATTGGCGGGGTGCTGACCACCATATCCAACCTGGCGAGGTCTGCTGGATCCCGTTCTACGCGCAATTCATGCAACCCTTCCATATCGTGGTCGCGGAGCTTGTGGAGTCGCTGGCGCTCTTTACTCTGCTAACTTTGTTGGCCTTGGCCTGGACGCGTGGTCGCAAAGCGGCGGCGGGACTGTTGCTCGTTCTCGGGGTGGCTGGCATGCTCGAAACGCTACGCGCGCTGGCCGGTCGGGGCCCGGCGGACATTACCCCATTGATTCTGGCGGTTGTCGCCTGGCTGCTGACTGTTGGGATCTGGCGCAGCCTGCTACCACAGAGAGCTTAATCAATTCCAACAGCTAAATCCGCCCAACGATTCATGTCCGTCGAGACACCAGCGGTGCCAGGGGGGAGCCGATAAAGACCATTGAGATAGCGTTACCGGCGACATTGCGCGCCCGTGAAATCGCCATGGATTACTGATTTTGACTACTGCAATTATAGAACAACCACCGTGATGAATATCGGACTGGACGCTCGTAGCATCTTCTCGCCCCGTCCGCGTGGTACGGGACGTAACCTGCTGGATGCTTATCGCTTGATTCCAGCCTTGCGCCCCGATTGGCGGTTTGTGCTCTACCATCAACACGAACGCGACCAATGCCCGCACGCCAATGCCGCCGTGCCACGCTGGCCGACTAATGTGCGTCTCCGGCGGCTCGACATCCCCGGCGATCGCCTGGGCGCCTGGTTGCAGATTCGCTTGCCGCTGGCAGCCTGGCGTGATGGCCTGGACCTGCTGCATCTGCCCGCGAATACTGCCCCCATATATTGCCCGGTGCCCACGGTGGTTACCGTGCATGACCTGGCGCCACTCAAAGTACCTGATGAAGCCTCTCCGCGCCAACGGCGCCAGTTCCGCCGAGGTATCCAGCGGGCGCTCCGCTCCGCGGCACATATCATCACGCCCTCCCAGGCAACGTGTGATGAGTTATGTGCCGACTTCGATGTTGACTCGGAGCACATTGCCATCATTCCCTGGGCACCGGACAACAGCTTACTGACCGAATCAAATCCAGCCGCTCTGACCACCGTGCGCGACCATTATGGCTTGAACCGCCCCTGGTTATTACATTTTTCCGGCCGCGCGCGACGCAAGAACGTTGCGGGGGTGATCGCGGCCCTGCGCCTGCTGCCTCCCGAAATCCGGGCTACCTATCAAACAGTCTTCGTGGGTTGTGGCACGGTGTCCGAGCGCGCCCACTTGCAAGACCAGGTCATACAAGCAGGCATCGCGGATGATTGTCGCATCCTGGGATTCGTTCCCCATGAAGAGGTGTCGGCGCTTCTACGCGGCGCGCATGCGCTGCTGATTCCCAGTCTGCATGAAGGCTTTGGCCTGCCGATTCTGGACGCGTTTACCTGTCGTGTGCCGGTCCTGGCCAGCCAGTGTAGTAGCCTGCCGGAGGTCGCCGGCGACGCCGCCCTGTACTGTGATCCCACCGCGCCCCCCAGCATCGCCGCAGGCATTACCCGAATCGTGCGTGATGACGTACGGCGGGATTTGATCCGCCGGGGTGCCGAGCGCGTCAGCCAATTCACCTGGGAGCGCACCGCCCGACAGATGTGTGAAGTCTATCAACGCTGTCGAGTACACAAGCGCGCGGCCAAAACGTGTGAGGCCTAGCCGGGCCACTGACCGCCGTCATATTCTGGGCGATCTATGTCGGGGGCCTGTGCGGCGCGCTCATTTACCCGGCGGCCGGCGTGGCCCTGTATATCCTGGTTTGCTCGGCGCTAGCCACTTCGCGTTCAGCCGGACCGATAAGTACCCGAAAGAATAGTTAAGCCGCCAGGCGGCCGTGGGCGCTCGACGTGCGCGCCATTCGAACATCAACCAGTGTGCCCCATGCGCGTTTTGATTGTTGCCAAACAGGAACCCTGGCCACTTAATAGTGGTGGCCGTCTGCATCTCTACCATGTGGCTACCCAACTTGCCCGGCACGCCGATGTTACCCTGGCACTGAACCAGCCAGTCCGGCACCGACACCAGTTGCCCCCTCAGGTGCGTGTGTGGAATCTCCCTACAACCGGCACGACACACGGCACTACGACCAATCTGCCGGTTACCGTGCGGCTGGCACGGCGACACTTCGGCGGCAGTGTCAACCTTGATCGCTGGCTTGGGTATTACGCCCGTCCGGATAAATTTGATGTACTGCTGCTCAATGGGGCCGTGCTCGGGCAGCACGCTTTTGCCAGCCGCATCCCGGTCATCTGGAATCCGCAGGACGAGCTGGTACTGCACACCATTCGTGATGCCCAGTATGCCGGGCTCGGGCGGTGGCCCACGGCCCTGCGCCGGGCAGCCTTGTATGGTTTGTACGAACGCGCTGTCGCACATCGTTCCGCGGCGACCATCTTCGTCTCGCCCATCGACGCCGCCTACGCCCGCCGTTGGATGGGTGATGCCCGTGTGGAAGTCGTACCGAATGGCACTGACTTTGACTACTTTCAGCCTCGTAATATTACACCAGCGCCCCGCACAATCGTGTTTGTCGGCTCGCTCGAGTTCCCGCCGAACGTTGACGGCATCGTTCATTTCACCACGCGCGTCTGGCCCCGGCTCCATGCTCGCGATCCCCGGCGACGTTTGCTGATCGTCGGGCGCCGCCCGGTCCCCGCGGTAATGGAACTTGCCGCGCGTTCGGGAGTGGAAATCGCCGCCGACGTGCCTGATGTGCGGCCTTACCTCACACGGGCCGCGGTAGTGTTAGCTCCCACGCGCAAAGGCGGCGGCTTGAAAAACAAGATCCTGGAGGCCTGTGCCATGCGCCGGCCACTGGTCGTGAGTTCCCGAGCGCTAGGGGGATTGAGTGCCCGCCCCGGCCGCGACTTGTTGACGGCTGACTCTCCGGGCCGCTGGGTGGATCAGATTGAAAAGCTGTTGGAAAGGCCGGCTTATGCCGCGGGCATTGCGCACCATGGTTATGACTGGGTACACCGCCATTACAGTTGGCAAGTCACCGGCCAGCGCTTCTTCGAGATTCTCGCATCGGCCGCATGTCTCCGCGCCCCGCGCCCCGGAAATAAGCGCCAGTTGTCAACACCCGCGCGCTTCGTCCCCACTGAAAAGCCCCGGCCCACTTTGGAAACGGTGAGTTCCGTATCATGAACATCGCCATCGTTATTGATACGCTTGCCGGCGGCGGGGCCGAAGGTGTCGTGCGTCGTTTGGCGCGTGGGCTGGCCAGCCGTGGCCATGCCGTATTCATATACTGCCTGAAAACCACCGGACTCGCCCGACACCAGGCTGAACAACTATGGGCAGCCGGTGTAATTGTCCGTGCCGCTGATAGTCGCGGGCGCGACCCGTGGCTTGGTTACTGGCTGGCGCGGCGGCTGCTATCCGATCGCATCGACGTGGTTCATGCTCATAGTTGTGCCGCCGCCGTCTGGACATTCCCGCTGGTCCGCCTGTTCGGCATTCCCCTGCTGCACGTCAGGCATGGCTGGCCACCCGGCCCGCCGGGACTTTACACGCGCCTGGCGAACCGGCTGGACAACTTCGTCGACTGCCTGGCGGTCAATTGTGAATCGGGCCGGGACCGATTGCCAACCCGTTACCAGGCACGCCGGGCGCTATGTTTACCAAATGGCGTCGATCCCGAAGAGCTGGCCCCGGAAGAGTCGCGTCGGCGCCTGGAACAGCTCACTCAATGTGAGTTGCGCGGCCCGGTGATTCTCAGTGTGGCCAATATCCGGATCGAGAAGGACATCCGTGGTCTGTTGCGGGCATTCGCACATCTGCGCGCGACCCATCCGCAAGCCCAACTCGTATGTGTTGGAGCCGTGCGCAACGCGGCTTATTGGTCGCAAGTGCGGCGCGAATTGGAGCGACTGCGACTAAATGACAGTATCCACTTTACCGGCTTCCATTCCGGTGCCGCCCGCCTGATGCCTGGTGCCGACGTCCTGTGCCTGAGTAGCATGTCAGAAGGTATGCCCAATGCTATCCTGGAAGCCATGGCTCAACGCTTGCCAATCGTGGCCACGGCGGTGGGCGATGTCGGGCGATTGAACGAACCGGTCGGTAGCCGGCGATATCTGCTTACTCACCAGCAGTCCGGGCTTTTGGTGTCGCCGGGCGATCCGTCCGCCCTGGCCGCGGCCCTGTCCGAGACACTGAGCCATCGGTCGGCCGCGTTACAACGGGCAGCCTGCGCCGCCCGCGAACACGCCCGGCGCTTCACAACCGACCACATGGTGTCGCGCTACGAGCGGGCTTACCAGGCCTGCCACCGGCGCCGCCCTGATTTGCTTCCGCGGACAGTCTTTCCCCGCACAAGTAGCGGCCACCCTCCGCGGTGGCCGTCTGATCACCCAAGTAGCGGCCACCCTCCGTGGCGGCCGTCGCCTGATTTACATCCAAAAGCATCAGTATTGATGCTCGGCCCCGCCCCGCCCCAGATCGGTGGTATGGTCACCGCGATCGATTTGCTGATGAAAAGTCCACTCGCGCGGAGCTATAATTTACACCGCCAAGCAACGCCACCTGCCAGCAATCCCCGGCTACGCCGCTTCGTGTTATCGTCCGTACCGCGCCATGTCACTGCCCTGGGCAAACTGGCCTGGTCACTGCTTCGTCATCGTGCGGCGATATTGCACATTCATACGTGCAGCCACTTCACCTTCTTCCGCAACCTGCTCGATCTGATCTTGGCCAGGCTGCTCGGCCGGAAGGTCGTATTACACATTCGTGGCGGGCAGTTCGAGCAATTCTGTGCCAGGAGTGGGCGCTGGGGCCGGCGCGTCATACGCTGGGGACTGGAACATGCTGACGCCGTCATCGTCCTGTCGCCCTCCTGGTACCAGGCTTTGCGACCATATGCCCCCCGCGCGCGATTTTTCGCCGTACCCAACGCATTTGATCCACAGGTGCCGGCGAATGTAGCCCTTGTTCGTGTGGCGAATGATGAACGGGCGGATTTCCATAAGCAGCGGCCCTGCTGTTTTCTGTATCTGGCCGAGTTGCGCGTCGGCAAGGGGCTTGGTGATTTGATTGAAGCCGCCCGCATCCTGCATCGCCGCGGCACGCCGTTTGAGCTGATTATTGCCGGCCCCGCTGATTTGGAGGACCGTTCCTATTGGGAGCAACGTTTGCGCCAGGCCGGTATTCGGGATGCAACGAGATTGCTGGGCGCGGTTACCGGGCGGGCCAAGGCTGAACTATTGGCGTCGGCGGACTGCTTCGTTCATCCCAGTCATAGCGAGGGCCTGCCCAATGTGCTGCTGGAGGCTGGCGCGGCCGGCCTGCCGGTGATTGCCACGGCGGTCGGAGCCGTTCCGGACATTGTTGTCCCGAGTGGCATCCGTCCCGTACCCCCGCGCGATCCACACAGCCTGGCGCGTGAGATGATCCGCATGGCCGCCGATCCCGGCCTACGCACGCAAATAGCCGCGAAACTACAAAGGCACATCGAGAAGAACTATAACCTGCCTGATGTCGCGCGGCAGATCGCCAGGGTGTATGCGCGGATCCGCCGGTCTAGCATCGCCAGCCAGTGTGTGCCGATTGCGAAAGCCGAGACCGTGCTGCCCGACCCGCCTGCCGAAAGTCATAAGCTCTCCTGTAACCGCTATGCCGTGGGAGTGCCCGGATGAATCCCCCAAGTTGGCTGGTGCGGCATTTCACTTATCCATTGCATGAGCGGTTACAGCGGCGACCGACGCTGCGGGTCTTGCACGAACTCGCCACGCTGGTCGGCCAGTCGCGCCAGGCTGTCGAGCACCTCGTGGAAGGACGGCTCGGCGCCCTGTTATATTTTGCCGCCAAACACCTGCCATTTTACGCCGAGCGCTTTGCCCGCCACGGCCTCGATCCCGCAACGCAAAATCCCCGCGCGGTACTGGCCCGGCTGCCAATACTCGACAAGCACACTGTCCGGGCAAATAGCGAGCAAATGGTCTGGACACATGTACCCGGCGGCCCAATCGCCCATAGCAGTGGCGGAACCACCGGCGACACACTGCATTTCCGCATCGATCGCGTGCGCCAGGCTGAGCCCCTGGCGGCGCGCCTGTTCATGCAGAGTCTTTTCGGTATCCGGCCGGGCGACCGGCGTGCACATCTGTGGGGCTCGCCGATCGAAACCAGCGGCTCGCGGCTCAAACGCTGGCGCGACCGGCTGCTTAACGAAATGCTGCTGAACGCCTTCGATATGTCGCCGGCCAGGATGGCTCAGCACCTGGCCCGCCTGGAAGACTTTCGCCCGCGTGTCCTGTATGGCTACCCGAGCGCGCTGGCCTTGCTGGCACGACATATTCTGGCCCACCACCGCCGTCCGGTTGGGTGGCCGGATTTGGTCGTCATGACCGGCGAAGAGATAATTCCGGATCAATCGGCACAGGTGCGCGCCGCGTTCCGTTGTCAGGTTGCAAGTGAATACGGCAGCCGGGAAATCGGCTTGATCGCACATGATTGCCCGCACGGCCGGCTGCATCTCCTCACGCCCCTCACCCTGGTGGAAGTGCTGGCGGATAACCGGCCAGCGTGCCCCGGCGAGAGTGGCGATATCGTCTGCACGACGCTGAATACACGCGCGCAACCACTAATCCGATACCACTTGGGCGACGCCGGTATGTTGCCGGCGGAAAACTGCGACTGCGGGCTGCCACTTCCTTTGTTGCGGCTGACCGGCGGCAAGATTACCGGCCTGATCACGCTGCCGGATGGTCGGCTATGTCATGGCGCCATTACCTCACACATGCTCCGCGATCTGCCCGGCATTGTCGAGTTCAAGACCTACCAACGCAGCCGGCAGTATTTCGAAGTATTCCTGGTGGTGAATTCGAACTACGAACCGCGGACACCGGCACGCATACACAGTCGCTACCGGGCATTATTCGGCCCGCAAGTCGAGGCGGCGTGTCGTGTGGTGGAGCGCATCCCCCCCGATCCCTCCGGCAAACGACGCTACGTGGTCTCGGACGTGGCTCCGGACCGTGGCGATTTGACGGATGTCTGTGACTTGGTCGCAACCGGCCCGCCGCCGGAAGCGCGCTGATTCGCGCCCGCCAGCTCATAAATTGGCAGTTCGTGCAAAGGCTGGATTCGATCCAGCACCGCCTGGGCGGTATCAAAGTGGAACCAGGTCAAAAGCCGCTCGAGCTTTGAGCCGGTCTTGTGCAGATTGACGCGATGGCGCCAGGTTGCCAGTGGGCCGATTGGCTGGCGCGGTTGATCCGGATCCAACTCCCAGGGATGCACATACAGCATCGTGGCCGCGCGCTGCTTTTGCCGGCGTGCGATGGCCCGCCGCAGTACATTTACCGGCAGCAGGCGCAGATATCCGCCCCCGCCCAGTGGCACCCGCAGCAAGCCCCAATCCAGTGTCAGCGGCGGAAACTCCAGGATGCGCGTCCCACTGGGCGCGACCGCCCAGAAGGGCGTCACGGGAGCCCCGGGAATGCCGTAACGATCGTGCCGAATTGGATAGATACTGGCGTCATATTCAAAACCGGCCTCGATAATCACATCCAGTGCCCAGGCCGTCTCGTTCGTGATCGAAAAGGTGGGCGCGCGGTAGCCGCGTGGCGAAGTGCCTACCGCATCTTCGATCCGCTGGCGCGACTGTTCGAGATCAGTTCGCAGGCGACGTGGAGTCATGCGGCTCAGGTGCTGGTGATTCTCGCCGTGACAGGCGATCTCGTGTCCCGCGGCGGCCAGTTGCCGCAGCAAGTGTGCGAGATATGGGACCGTCCAGCCCAGCACGAAAAAGGTTGCCCGACTTTTGTGCTGATCCAGTAATTCCGCGATCCGCTCGATGAATGGCCGGGCGCGCCGTTCATATTCCGACCACTGCCCGATGTTGATAACCTGGGCGAACGCCTCGCACTGAAAAAACTCCTCCACGTCCACGCTCAGACAGTTCAACTGCCGGTCCGCGGTTTGGCTGACCGCGTCCGGTACCGACGGCGTCGGTCTCTCTAAACTCTGGTGATCGCGCGACTGCATGTGATTGTTATCGGATTCATGCGTGGCATGGTGGACTGGTTTATTTTTTAGCGGCTGGTCCGGATAGAACGCTAACGGCTGTCCTCATCCTGGACGATCATACGGATATGCTGGGAACCGCAAACAGGCCGTTTGACACCATATCCGCCGATCTTAAGGTGCGCGAACCACACAGCCGGCCGGCTCTGTCACGATTCCTGGAAGAGAATGAACCGCCCGCGGCCGCATCACCACATGACCGGGTCTACCGCTGTGGTCACTGCCTGATGCCCGCGCCTGAAGTCCAGGGCAATCCGGTCATGCGCTGCCCGCATTGTCACGGTCGCAATGCCTTGCCATCACGCTTGTGGATCAACTGTGACAGTTGTGGGTTTGAGCAGCGTGTGCGCACGCGGCGCTTGGCGGCTGAGCCACGGTGCATCAGTTGTGGACATGTGTTGGCTGTTGAAGATGTGTTGCTGACACCATTGCATCGGCATAACCGCCACCGATCAGTCTCGCGCCAGCGCCGCCGTGATGACCACCGGCCGGCCAGTCGTCACGACCAGGCATTAATGGTCCTGCTGGTGTTTGGGGCCGCAATCCTGCTTTCGCTTAAGTTGCTGAGCCAACTGTAACCACGGCTTTCGCGCGTTTTCCCGATTCGCGATAGGTACTCATCACCAAATCGGACAGCTCCATAACGCGACACTGCCAGCTCTCACCGCGCACCAATTCCTGTCGCTCTGGTGGGGCGCCCGGTTCATCCGCCAGGGCGTCCGCGCAGGCCGCCAGGAACTCATCTACCGTGGCCGCCGGACGTACGGCCGGCACGTATGGCATGACCGAGGACAGCGGCGTGGATACAACCGGCAAACCGGCGGCCAGGTACTCACGCAATTTGATCGGATTTACCGCGCGCGTCAGACGGTTAAGTCGAAATGGAATCAATCCCACGTCAAAGCCCCGGCAATATGCCGGGAGCGTCTTGTATGGCTTACCCCCCAATAAATACACATTTCTGAGTCCATGCAACACCTTGCACGAGCAGCGTTGGTCGCCGATCAGCACAAAGGACCACTCTGGTTTGCGACGGGCGGCGGCGGCAAGCAGGTCGAGATCGACATAATCGCTGATTAATCCCAGGTAACCCAGGATGGGACGCGGGATTTTGTTCAACTCCTCTGGCACGCGCGTGGCCGGATCGAGTGCTGCCGCAAAGTGCTCAAAATCCACGCCGTGTGGCAACAAATGGGTATTGGGATGTTCTTGCCGGCGCGTCGCGAATAATTCGGGTGAGGTGGCAATTACGATATCGCTGGCGGCGACGGTGCGCTTTTCGAGGTCTTCGATCAGCGCGCGATTGAAGCCCTGAAAGGCCGCGAAATCATCTACGCAATAATACACCACTCGTTCGGTCGGCAAGTGCTCGATGAGTTCCGGCGCGTCGGGTGTGAAGAGCCACAGTTGCAGTGGACGCCGGGGGCGCTGGTGCAGGGCCTGTTTGAGCTGCCCCAGCAGAATACGCGTGTTAAATTCGCGCACCAGACGTGCTTCCGGCAGCGGGAGCAGCAGTGGCGAGAGAACTTCCAACCGTGGCAAGACCCACTGCGTACGCCCCCACGCCCGCCGCAAGCGCTGTACTATGGCCCGCGCATCACATGTGCTTACTGTTGGCCGGCGCGAGGCGTGATAGTTTACCCAGATCACGTCGTTGTGCTGGGATAACAAACGCATCACATGATGCTTGCTGGTCGGATGATCAAACCAACTACTGGCGATGCAAATGATGTTTCGGTTGCGTATCACACTTTCACCGACAATGTGTCCACGAGTTTCCGCCCGGATGCGGCAGTATCAGACTCCCTGATCTCCTCGCCGGCGCACCGGTGTTGACCAGTCAACCAGCCTTCCAACAGTTCCAGTTGCCGCTGATGACTATACTTTTCAACGGCAACCTGGCTAGCGCGTGTGCTCAGTTGCTCCCAGAGTGCGGCATCTGATGCCACCCGTATGACCGCGTCGGCGAAATCCCGCGGCCTTTGTGCCACCAGGAACGGCGGCTTATCGGCATATTCAATCCCGGCCGCCGAATCCGGTGTTACGACGGCGGCGCGGCCGGCGGCCAATGCGATCACCAGCTTGGACTGTACGCCCATGTCGCCGTCCACCGCGTTCACAAACACGCGCATCTGCTCCAGGTAGGCGCGTACATCGGGCACAAAGCCAGTTACGGTTACCCCCGGAAGCCGATTCCAGCGCCGTACAGACCGGCTGGGCCGCGATCCCACGATCAACCAGCGCGCTTCCGGCAACGCCGCCCGCACACGTGGCCAGACATTCCGCCCGAACCAGTTCACGGCGCGGACATTCGGTGGATAAAACATCGAGCCCACCATCCCGATTACCGGCTCGGCAGGCATCGCCGGCTTATCCCCATCTTCAGTGGCATAATCCACCAAGTCCACCGTCGTTGGCAGCACTCCTGTCATGGCATCCGGCACTCGCTGCGGGAGCTTGTCCCGCTCGCGTTCATTGACCAGCAGACAAATATCGTGTTGATGTAGGCACCGCTGTTCCAATTCGGCTACGCGCCGGGATTCGAGCCGATACAACCAGCTTAACGGTGGCACGCTGCGCCGCGCGTAGGTCGCCCACTTGGCGCTATCCACGTCGCACATGTCCAGCACCCGCCGCCGCGCGCCAACCTCTTTCGCCGCCGGTGCAATGGAGGATGAAAATGTCAGGACCGCATCAAACTTCACACTCCTGGCCCACTGCCGCAATATGCTGGCCAGCCCTGGCCGGCCGAAATAACCCTCGGTAAAGCTCTTGCCGGCCAGCAGGCTCAGGGTCCCGTGACATAAGTTGCCAAACGTCGCTCGTGGCAAGACCGCGACGTTCCGGCAATACCGCCGCACATGTTCTAGATGCTCCGCGGGCGGCGCGCTCCGCTCCACACAAGCCAGCCACACGTCATGCCGCTGGGCCAGACCGCCTAGTTCCACCCAGGAGCGCACTGTATCACCACGGGTTGGTGGATACGGAAAGCGCGGTGTCAGCATCAGGATCTTCATTGACAAGACCTACCCCGGGATCGACCTGGCCAGCCAGCCCCCGAGGTACCTTGTCAGCGGCAATGGCAACCAGGGCCAGAGACGCCGCGCCAAAGAGAATCGCCGGTTGGTAGGTGTCAAATCACGGGCCTTTTTCCCGGCCGGCACATAACGTTGATAACCCAGCGTGCGCGGCTTGAAGCCCTGGTTCTTCTTGAAACCGGCGGAGCCGGGATTGTCCTTGCGCGTGCGACCATAGTCAAAACGCCGCAATCCGCCGCTGATCGCCCTCTGCATCACCGCGTAATACAGCAGATTCGTCGCCCCCGGACAGCCGGCCCGCTCATCCAGACCCAGGATGTATGGCGTAACCGTGTCATTGCATACCAGGCTGAGTGTGCCGGCGACGATCCGGCCATCGTGGCGCGCCACGGTTATCCACGCCCGTTCGCCCAACCGCTCGATCAGCTTGGCGAAGAACTGGTAAGGATAGTTCAGCGAGCCCAATCGGCGCATGCTGCGGCTGTATAGCCGCCAGACCGCCGGCAGTTGCTCGTCATCGTGTTCCACCTCGACCCCATACCGCTGGCGGGCTTGGCGCGCGGCCGCCCGGGCACGTTTGGGCAGAAACGGGTCCAGGCCATTGAGATCTTCCGGGAGCTCCCGTATAAATGCATCGTAGCGCTCGACAGTCTCCAGGTTGGGAAGGGTGGCCTCGGTCGAGCGCAGATCCAGTACGCTGGCCCCACACTCATGTACCAGGCGAATCGCGGTCGTCCCCAGGGCGGTGCGTGCCGCTGCGTCATCCGCCAGGACGCCGCCGTATGTACCGTAAGGCATGCTGACCAGCATCCGGCCGCCAAAGAGGCTGCGCACTTCCATCAGTGGCAGCACTCCCACCACCTGGTCATCGCGATGTGCCAACAAATGTCGCCCCTGATGACCGAAAATCTCCTCAACCACCTCGGCCCAGATTGGATCGTGGAAGATAGTTGCGGCCGGGGCGCTGCCAATATACTGGCTCCAGGCAGCGTGGTCTGCTGGTGTGCGGGCGGGGGTGATGACCAGGTGACCAACTAAGCTGCGCTCGCTATCGGCTTCAGGACTCGCGATAGTAGCTGTAATAGCGGTCATAATAGTGGGTCCGGCGATCGTTGTGCCGCGTCAGAATGCAGCCCAGGATCTTGATGTTATTACCCTGCAACGTGCGCACCGCCTGTTGGGCCGTGGGTTCCGGCGTGCGGCGCATCTCAACCACCAAGATGATCCCATCACAGTGCGGCGCCAACATACTGACATCAGACACGGTGTTGACTGGCGGCGAATCGAGGTAGATGTAGTCAAACGAATGACGCAGTTCCGCCAGCACCTCGCGGACCGCCGGCGAGCCCAACAGATCCGCCGCGCTCTGCTTGCCGAGCACTCCGGGAGGCAGAATCTTCAGGTTGGGATAGGGTGTGGGACAGAGTACCCGGGCAAGCTCCTGTTCGCCGCGGATCAATTCCGCCAGCCCCGGACGCCCGCTCATACCCAACATGCGGCCGATTGAGGTCCGGCGAAAATCAGCATCAGCCACTAGCACGCGATGTTCACCGCCCTCGGCCATCACCATGCCCAGATTCAGCGTGGTGACGCTTTTGCCCTCCCGCGGCAGGCTACTGGTGATGGCGATTATCCGGTGTGAGGCCGTGGTGTTCATGTTCAACAGCCGGGCCCGAATCGAGCGGAACTGTTCACAAACCGAACTATAGCGGTCGTGAAATGCGACTACCGCGGCATCGACCTGGCTGGCTTGCCATTCGACCACTTGATCGTCGGCATGGCCCGCTTCATCCACGGGTCCGGATTGTGCCGCATCGGGTGGCGGATTGACTGACGTCGTGAAGCCTGGTGCGCCGCCAATGTCAGCCTCCGGCACATCCGGACGAACCTTCTTCATGACTTCGAGCATCGAGCCCATCTGTCAGCCTCACTCTTCGTCTATCGTGACTAGTCCCGTATCCGGTACTCCAATTGAATGCAGCGCGCCGTCCAGCTTGTCTACGGCCGAGCGATGTATCCAGGGATGCTCCAGGCTGACATACGCCAGGGCTCCAGTGGTCAGTAGCATGCTCAGCAACAGGCAGACGGTCGGCACCCAGATCAATTGTCCGCACAAACGCCGGCGGCGTTCCTGGGGTGTGCGGATCACTCCCACGCACTCAAGTACTGGTATGCCCAGCGCGCGGGTGATCTGTCCGGTGGAACGGAATGATCGATCTAACAGTTCAGCCAGGGCCACCAGCAAAGCGGCGGCGGCCAGACCCGAACCGAGACAGACGGCAAAAACCGAGGAAATCCGTGGCGAGATGGCCTGGTCGGTCTCTTTCGGCCCTTCAATCAGTGCGAATTGAGTGCCGCGCTGCTCACTCTCGGCGGTCAGGATGCGGTCCAGCAGGCCCAGTTGCTTGCGCCAGGTCGCGATCGTGGCAATATCCTGATCATGTTGATCGCGGATATCGCGTAGTTCTTCGCCGCGTTCGAGCAGGCTTTCGTATAGTCCGGTTAAGCGTCCCGTGCGTGCGGCGGCCTGGGCATAGGCCGCCTGGACCGATTCCAGGTCACGGTACAGGGCCCCCAACTCCAACTCGGCACGGACATATTCTGGATTGAGAGCAGTGGAAGCCGCGCTGGCCGCGGACTTTGGTTCGGCGTCGCGCTGTGCTGCCTGTTGGGCATAATCGGCTTCCAGACTGGCCAATGTCGCGCGCAATCCGTCCAGCTTGCACAATAGAGCCTTGATTTCCGGATGTTGGGCGGTCATGCGCCGGACGGTGGTAGCCTCGGCCAATTCGCGCTCAACTTGCTCAATGGCGGTTATCAGATCTTTTATGGGTTTTGGTGTGTTAGTTGTCGTCCCGCTGGCCGCCGGGGTACTTTCCGCCGGATTGGAGGTCTTGGCCAACGATATCAATATTTGCTCGCGGGTGGCCGTTTGGGCTTCCAGCCGCACTTTCTGGGTCAGCAACTGGTCGCGCTCACGGCGCAACTCCTCCAGACGCGTACCGACGCTGGCCGGATCGGTTGGATTCACACCGGGAAACTCCCGGAACCGCTCATGCAAGGCCAGGTCGACCTGTGTCAATTGTTCCTGATAACGGCCGATTTCCAGTTCGAAGAACTCCTTGGTGCTGATTAATATCTCGTTGATGTGCGCGCGTGTTTCAGAGATATATCGTTCGCGCAAGGCGGTGACGAATTGCTGCGCGATCCGGGGATCGTTGGATTCACAGTCCAGGCGGATCGTATCGAGCCCGGGTGATTTGTGAACGAACTGCACCTCGGCCGACAGCTTGTATTTACTCAGGGCCGCATCGACCGCGCGCAGGGCATTGTGGTGTAAGCCTCCTTCCGGCGGAATGGCATCTGCTTCCAGAATTCCGATAACTATGGCCGCCTCGGCCATCGCGCGCGAGCCGGTCATGTCCATCACGATGGTCGAGCGCAAATTATCAAAACTATATGGCGAATTGCTGTGTACCAGGTTGCGCAGCACGACATCGTCGCGGCGTTCAAAGAGCGTGTTGGCCCGATAACGCCGCGGCAGAAACTGGCTGTGCCAGAAGGCGAACGAAGCCACAATACCTAATCCCACCAATGCCAGGCGCCAGCGCTGCCTCAGGATGCCGGCATACTCGCCCAGGGTATTTCGCAGGTCGTCGAATGGTCGTTCGTGGTTACTTGTCATAATCCCAGTGTCGCCTAATTAACGCCGGCTGCGTCGGCTTCGTGGCCGATTCCACGGATCACCGTCATAATTGAATTCGTATTCGTATGCATGAGTGGAGTCGAGGAAATCCGCTGGCGTGTTATATGCATCCGCCAGGGGCTGTACTGGATAGAGCAACTCGCGAATCCGCAGGCCAACCCAGGCCAGTGGTGTGGGGGGCACATGAATAATGTCCCCGGGTTGCAGCAGAATGTTCTTCTGCAAGTCGCCGGCTTGTACCATTTGGTCCAGATCCACGATGATCGTCTGGCGTTCACCGCTTTCGGGGTCGGGGCGCATGATGCGGATTTGCGAACGCCATGCCAGGAAGGTCGGCTGGGCCTGTGCCAGGGCATACAACAGCGTATCGCGGCCACTGAATTGCCGGGCCCCGGGAGAGGCCACCTCGCCAAATATGTAATAACACTGGCTCGCGTAGGAGGCCACGTTGACCACTACCTCTGGAGCAACGTAGTAACGCGCCAACAACTTTGATAGCTTGGCGGCAATCTGCTCGGTGGTCAGCCCGGCCACATCCACCTCACCCAACAAGCGCAGAGCCACTTTGCCGTCCGGCCGCACCCGCTCGATCGCCCCGTCAATTTCCGGGGCAATCGGGGCATGTATCAATACCGCGTCCGGCGGCATGACCGTGTAGTGCCCGGTGGAAACCGTCTGTTCATGTGCCCGCAGGAATGCGGTCAATTGTCCGTGCTTGGTAGGCGCGCATCCTGGTATTACGCTGACCAGCAACGCCAACGCCACCATACCAGTCAATGGTCGTGAGTAACGATTGACCCGCAAGAGCCACTGACAAAACCATTTGTACCACGAATCAGTGCCCGTCATGGAGTGGTCCCATAAACAGCCAGGGGTCCTCTTCGGACTACCGCGGGCCTGCATGCCAGCCGATCCGACATGGCAGTTATCGACCAAATACCTGGACTGATGAAATTCCCCATTCAAACTACCTCTTTTATATCGGCAACCACATACTGATTTCAGGACCAATCCTTACCTACCGATCTATCCCACGTGTGATAACACTGGAGTTCGCTGATGACGCCCTATGAGCATTTCGGACTGGCATGCCCGCCGTTCGAGATTACGTCTGACCCGCGCGTGTTCTACTCCGCGCCTTCGCACGGCGAAACGGAGGCCACGCTGGAATATGCCACGCATACCGGCCGTCCCTGTACGGTGGTAATCGGCGACTCTGGATCCGGCAAGACGCTTTTAGCCCGACGGATCGCGACGTCAGCGCGGGCCGCGGATGGCTTGATTTGGATTCATGGGCTCGGTCAGTCCGCTGAAATCACGGAGCTGAACATCCTGGCCCCATGCTCGCCAGCGGCCCTGACCGATGAGCTTGACGTGCGGAAAGTTGGCTTTGCGGACTGGCTGCATCAGCGGCAGATTGTCCCGGATCCCACCTTGTTGATTGTCGATGATGCCGATGCACTGCCCGCGCAGGCCTGGCGCGATCTATCGGCCTTGCTCGCGCGCGATGTCGAGTTTCGGCGACCGCTTAGTATGGTTCTGTTCGGTGATCCGCGACTACTGCGCGCTTTGGCCCAACCCGCGCAGGCGCGCCTGCGACGCCGGATCTTTCGTACATGCACGCTCGAGCCGCTGGACCGGCACCAACTGGACGAGTATGTCACCTGCCGGTTGCGGGCGGCTGGCGGTCAGGATCTGGAACTGTTCAGCCCGGAAGCACTGAGTGAGATCCACCACTATACGCATGGAAATCCCGGGCTGATCAACCAGGTGTGTGACAACGCCCTGATTGAAGCCTTCAGCCGGGAACAAACCCGCGTGACGGCCGCCGATGTCCTGGCTGGCGCCCGGGCCATTGTCGGCGTGACTGGTTTCCTGCCGACCCCCGCGGCCCCCATCGCCATGCTGATGGATAGCGGCACTTCCAGCATCTGGCCACTGCAAAAGACCGCGCTCCAGCGAAAGGTGGTGGTCCTGGGTGGCGCGCGCAAACCGGTGCCGGGTGACTCGCACATCTGGTCGCACCCGGAAAGCCCCTGCCCTCCGTCGGGTGGCGATGGCCCCAACATCGAGGAACGCCTGAATTACCTCGAACAACGGCTGGGCCACACGCTGAAGTCGGTGCGCGGTACCAGCGTCACGCCCGATGTCGTGATTTCCGCCCAGGTCGCCGATCAGCCAGTCGACGAATCAAGTGTGACCGTGGTGGACTGCGATCCGGAGTTGGCTACCGTCGAAATGGCTGAACCGTGCGCCGACGGGTCCTGAGCACCCCGGCGCTCAGGAGCGTTGAGCACCGGAGATGAACTCACCAGTTACCATTATCGAGGCTGGCCGGCACGGCATTGCGGCGCAACTCCGCGAGTTCTGGCGTTACCGCGAACTACTCGGCTTTCTCGCTTGGCGCGACTTGCGCGTACGCTATCGGCAAACAGTCATCGGGGCCGCCTGGGCCCTGATCGAGCCACTCGTCAGTGTCGTGGTTTTCACGCTGCTGTTTCACAAGGTGGCCGGCTTTGATTCGGGACATATTCCCTATCCGCTTTACTGCTACGCGGCGGTGCTGTTGTGGAACTTTTTTGGGCGGGCGCTGCGCGAGAGCACCACGTCATATGTTTCCAACGCGGCCCTGGTGCGCAAAACCTTCTTCCCGCGCCTCGTCTTGCCCTGTGCTTGCGTGCTGGCGGTCCTGGTGGATCTGTTATGCGCCATGGTGATGTATGTGGTGCTGATGCTTTATTACGGCCTGGCTCCCGGCTGGAGCATTTTGACCATGCCGCTTTGGATTGTGTTGGCCGGGATGAGTGCTCTGGGTGTCGGCCTGGTGTTATCGGTTATTAATGCTCGCTTACGCGACATCGGACAGGCCCTGCCGTTTCTGGTGCAAACCTGGATGCTGCTCACGCCGGTGGCCTATCCGCTCAAGGATATCCCGGCCTACTGGCAATCTTTTTATCAGTTGAATCCGCTGGTGGGGGCCGTGGAGGGTATGCGTTGGGCGCTGTTACCCGGCCAGACTCTCGATCCCATGCTGCCCCTGATCAGTCTGGTCGGCGGCATGTGCTTACTGGTTGCGGGTGTGGTGGTCTGCTCGCGCACAACGCGTGGGTTGGCCGATGTGGTGTAATTGACACCGCCCAGTCGCGCGGTCGTGTGGATGAAATATCGACAAATGGCTGAGCCCATTATCACCATCGAGTCACTCTCCAAACGTTACCGTCTGGGACGCGTGTTACCCAATCCATACCAGGTGGCCCGCCAGCTTGTTGGGCGGTTCGGACGTCGCTGTGCCCGTGTGTTCAGGAGCGGGAGCGCGCCTGCCTCTACCCCCATCCCTGACCGCCAGGACCACATTCTCTGGGCTCTGCGTGATGTCAACCTGTGCTTGCGCCAAGGTGAGGTTCTCGGGATTATCGGCCGCAATGGTGCTGGTAAAAGCACCCTTCTGAAAATTTTGGCGCGCATTACCGAACCAACTACCGGCCGGGCCACGATGTACGGCCGCGTGGCCAGCCTGCTGGAAGTCGGCACCGGCTTTCACCCCGAATTGACCGGCCGCGACAATATCTATCTCAATGGCAGTATTCTCGGTTTAACCCGCGCCGAAATCCGCCGACGCTTCGATGCCGTGGTCGATTTCGCCGGCGTCGAACGCTTCCTGGATACGCCGGTCAAACGCTATTCGAGCGGCATGTATGTACGGCTGGCATTCTCCGTCGCCGCCCACCTCGAACCCGAGATCCTGATCGTCGATGAAGTTCTGGCCGTCGGTGACGTGGCTTTCCAGCGCAAATGCCTCGGCAAGATGCAAACCATCGCCGATGGTGGCCGCACCGTGCTTTTCGTCAGCCATAACATGGCCGCGATCAACCACTTCTGTACGCGGGCCATCCACCTGCACGATGGTTGTCTGGTTGCTGACGGGGATCCGGCCAACGTCGTGGGCCGCTATATCACGGAAAGCTTCACCCCCGAGCGAAGCCGAACCTACCCAATACAGCCTGACCGGCGCATGCAGATTCGCCGACTCGAATTGCACGGCCTACCGGAAGGTCCCGGCGGTTTGCTTTATAGGACCAATCCACTTGAAGCCCGAGTGGTATTTGACGTCCGCGAGACGATCGCCGGCACTGCAATTACGCTCGTGCTGGAAAAGCCCGACGGCAACTCCGTCTGTCAGACACGTGACGTTGACTGTCGCCCGGCTACTGAGACCACCTTTGAGCCCGGTACTTATGAAGGCCGAGTGCGTTTCCCTGGCGACCTGCTTAACTCCGGCAGCTATATGCTCAGGCCTTTGATCGAATGGGCCGGCGGTCGCGAGACCATCGATCATCAGCAGGGTATCACTTTTGAACTCCAGGACCCGGATGGCAGCACCTTGCTTAACTCGCGCGGCCGCCTGCGCGCCGGCGTGCTGTTCCTGAACCTCCCCTGGAACACGCGGCAGTTGTCGAACACACTGGACCAGCAGATCGAACCGGTGCAGCATGCCTGCGTCTGATGTCACCACAGTATGCCCGACTAACCGGCGGGAAACTGACCGGTTGGAAACCGGTCCCACAGAGTGCGGGGTCTCTGATGTCTATATTGCTTGCCTGCATGATGTTCATGGCTGGGGTGGCAGTATATCCGCCGCCGATGGCCTGGCACACGCATGTAGCCAGCGCGGACTCGGCACCTTAACGCTGGGTGTATCATCCGCCCGCGACCTTCCGCCAACTGTCGGTCAACCAACGCGCTGCAACGTACACATACAACCGGCCGCCGGCACTTGGCGCGTGCGTCATTGGCGCCTGGCTGGACTGCTCGCACGACAACTTCGGCGAATGCCGCCGCCGCGCGTTGCTTTTCTGAGCAATAGTGCTTTCTGGACGATTGCGGCACGGCGGGCCTGGCGACATGTACCCGTTATTTACCGCTTCCCCTGTCTGCTCAGTCATTGCCTGCCGTTCACCTGGCCGGGAGCCCGCCCGCCGTCGTTCTGGACGCGCGTCAACTTCGCCGCCACGCACCGGGCTGAACATCTGGCCTTCAACCTGGCCGATCGCATTCTCGTGGCCACCGCCGAGAATTACGCCGAGGTTTTGGACTTCCACCCGGCCGCTGAGCAGCGATTGCACCAGACGCGTTTCGGCTGCCGGCGTTTCGAGGTCAGTGACAACCAACGCGTGGCGGCACAAACCACGCTCGGGCTCGATCAACACGCCTTCCTCGTCGCCGCGATTGGCGTTTGTGATTTGAACAAGGCGTTCGAACGTGCCATCACCCAGTGGCCCGCCGTGCACGCACGTGGCCACCTGGTGATCGTCGGCGACGGCCCGCGTCACCGGCACCTCACACAATTGGCACAACGGATGAACGTTGTTGACCGCGTGCATCTGGTCGGCTCGCAACGTGACATCGGTCCCTGGTACGCCGCCGCGGATTGCGTCGTTTCAACTAGTTCCTACGACGCGTTTCCAAACACAATTCGCGAGGCCATGGCGCATGGTCGCCCGGTGATCGTGCCGCGTAACGATCCCCCCCGCGTCTACGCCGGCATCGCGGGCTTGATCAACCGCGAAGGCGGCGGCCTGCTCTACGACCTTTTCGAGCCCAACGCCTTGGCGACGAATATCAACCAACTCATCGCATCCCCATCATTGACCGCCGACCTGGGCGCCCAGGCCCTTGCGGTCGCCGCGCGCACATTCGACTGGAACCCCTGCGTGGATGAATTGCTGGACTGCGGGGCAGGTTCGTAAGAGTTTCCCAACATGTCCGATTTTGGAAATGATCCGGCGACAAGGGAGGGCGAGGCTCCCGCCAAGCCGCAGTTTATCAGTAGGTGCGTGACGCCAAAGCAACACGCAGCGATTCATAACACTCTAATCTTTAAGTCCCGCGGGGACGACTGATCGTAGCCCAGCATGCCATGCTGGGGTTTCGCGTCGGGCCGGAAGATGAGAGTCCCGCCAGGGACGACTGAATTCTCAGCCGTCCCTAGCGGGACTAAAGAGGAATATGCACTTGTCGCATTCCCAGGGCTGCGCCCTGGGCTACAATCAGCCGCCCCTGACGGGGCTGAGTAGCGCCACTCGATCCGAGCCTGAAGCGTTAACGAGGGATAGCGCCACGCTCTGGACAAGCCGAGTGCTGGCCGCCGCCGGTCCCGCGCGACCAAAAGCTGGTGGTTACAATACTCAAGGACAACGCGTCCCAGGGTCGTGTTGAAACGTGAACAGATGGGAAACCACCGGCGGTTAACTTAATAGCGTTCGTGACTGTCCCGAAAATTCTCGTCGCAAGTGCTGTGATAGCAGTATTTTATCGCCAGCGTATTCCTGCTGGCCACACTGACGTACGCACGCTGCACGTGGGTACGACGACACTGTGCAAATAGCTGCACCTTATCAGCACAATAAGTACGGTTGGCTGGCGGGGACTCCAAGCTCTCTATCGCTGATGGTCAACAGGGTATGCGGAATAACAGAACGATTATTGTGGAGGGTAGACTTGAACTGCCCCTCCAACCGATTTGATGTGTTATGATGTTCTTCCAGTGGAGGCCAAACATGCTTGCTGATGAGGCAGTGCTAAAAGTCTTTGAGGACCTTGGACTAAAGACACAAGCTGATAGAGATCGGTTTTTGTTCATGCAGTTAAATGCGATTGAATTAATTCCCGACGCGACGCAGGAATACGCACTCAGTGATGTTGCGGTTACGGGAATTCGCATGGAGGCTCCTGAATGCCAGCAGACTGGGGAGAACAGCTAGAAGAACTCAGGAAGACAGGGGGGCATACGATGTTCTTCGTCGGAAATACTTAGCAGAGCTAGGCAGCCATACAAATCGCAACGTAATCGTCTATTACTCCGGCTGGTTACAGAAACCAGAGCTGTACCAGCAGCACCCCTACCGGTTCAACATCCACGACAACGACAAGAATGGCTTGATGGCCACGATACACCATCTTGACAGATCGAAGGGATTAGATCTGCTTCTTCACACACCTGGGGGAGACTTTGCCGCCACCGAATCGCTAGTGCATTATCTTCGACAAATGTTTAAAACGGATGTTCGCGCGATCGTTCCGCAACTCGCCATGTCTGGTGGTACGATGATCGCGCTGGCATGCAAAGAGATCTGGATGGGCGAACACTCAAATATCGGCCCAATCGATCCGCAATTTGGTGGAATCCCGGCGCACGGTGTGATTGAAGAGTTTGAGCAGGCGAAGAAAGAGGTCCTGAAAAATCCGACCCTCGCACATCTTTGGCAACCCATTATCGCGAAGTATCAGCCAACGCTGATCGGGGAGTGCCAGAAGGCGATAAAATGGTCCGAGCAAATGGTGAAAGACTGGCTCTTAAAGGGCATGCTCAAAGGCGATAACAATGCAACCGAGAAGGCGAACAGGATTATTGACGGCCTAGGAAGCCACGCGCTAACCCTATCACATGCGCGCCACATCTCCCTTGAAGGGGCCCGCAATCTGGGCGTAAAAGTCTGCGCGTTGGAGGGCGACATTCCACTGCGAGACGCCGTGCTTTCCGTGCATCATGCGTGTATTCACACGCTGACCTCCACGGGTGCGGTCAAGATTATCGAGAACCAAAACGGCGAGGCGTTCATTCAGTCTCTGACTGTGTCGAAGTGATTGATAAGTTCTGGGAAATAGTGGTAATCACGAGCGCCATGAAGTTAATCGCCGATGGTTTTCAGCCAGTTCGCGTTTCAACACGGCCCTGGGGCGGATCATTTGGGGTACTGCAACTGTTGGCGTTAACCCTCGCTGGCGCTTCGGGCTCTGATTGGGATTGGTGCGGCAAGCCGCATCCTACGAGGGGGATTTGCATTGTTAATGAGGTGGTCCGCACAGTGGACCCCACAGACGGGCCAGCATGAGGAGGTGGTCCGCACAGCGGAGCCTACAGGTTATGCCGCGGCGAATTCTGGTAGGCGGTTGCTGATGGGGGCCGGTTGGCCCGCCGGGAAGCAGAAGATGTTGCATTGATCGTGGGGGGCTTGCGAAAGATCGCTCAGGCAAGCCGGCTCGATGCGTTGCATGCGGTAGCCGTAGGCCTGCAGGAATCTGAATACTTCGTCGCCGTCGGCGCCGAACTCGCGGAACCACTCGTCGTGGAACTCACAGATCAGGTAGGGGCGGTCGCGCTCGAGCAGGCCGCGCATCCCCTTCAGCACCAGGTAGTCGGCCCCCTCGACGTCGATCTTCACCAGCTTGACCCGGGGCAGCTCGCCGAGCCGGCGGTCGAGCGTGGTGGCCGGGACATGCACGGTATGCCCGCTGGTCGGACCCAGATCGCGCATCGACGCCAGGCCCGACAGGCCGGCGGGCGCTTCGTGAAACTCAACCTCGCCGCAACGGTCGGACACCGCCTCCCAATGCGCGCTGACATTCTGACACGGATTGATCTCAACGTTGCGTTGCAGGTAATTGAAATTCCAGGGCGAGGCTTCCCAGGCGTGCACCCGGCCTTGAGGTCCGACCAGCCGGGAAGCCAGGACGGTGTAATAGCCGCAATTGGCGCCGACATCGAGGGCCGTGTCGCCGGGTTTCAATACCGCGGTGAAGAGCTTACCTAGTGTGTCCCGCGGATTGAGCCCGCAACGGTAGACGCGCTGCATCTGTCCATCCCCGGGTTGGACAAACATATGATACCCCGAGGCGATTCGCACGGTGGTCGGTTGGCAGGCGCGCAAGGCCAGGTCGTTGCTGTTTATCCAGTGGATCAGCCGCCAGCGACCGGGAAACACGTGAAAATTGCGGGTGACCCAGCAGGCGGCTTTCAACATTGGAGTCGCGTTCATGGTTGTCTATCCTTGACCGGCCACACCGTGGCGGCTCAGCGCGCTCCCAGCAGAAATGTGCCAATGGTCCTGATGATGATGGCGAAATCGAGATCCAGTGAACGGTATTTCAGGTAGTACAGATCGAAACACAGCTTGCGCCGCGTATCCGCGATACTGGATCCATAACGGTAATTAATCTGCGCCCAGCCGCTTAGCCCGGGCTTGACCAGATTTCGCTGTCGATAGTGCGGGATGGCGGCCACCAGATCCTCCGTGAACTCCGGGCGCTCCGGGCGCGGGCCCACCAGCGACATTTCACCCTTCAGAATGTTCCACAACTGCGGCAACTCATCGAGGCGGGTCAGGCGCAGCAGGCGCCCGAAACGTGTCACCCGCGGATCGTTCCGTCCCGCCCAACAGGCCCCGTTGGCTTCCGCGTCCAGACACATGGTGCGGAACTTGTAGATGGTGAAGACGCGCCCATGCAGCCCCTCCCGCCGCTGCTTGAAGAAAGCCGGCCCACGACTGTCCAATTGGATTATCACGGCGATTAACAGCCACAAAGGCAAGGTCAGCACCAGGCCGACTACCGCCGATATCACATCCACAATCCGCTTGGCTGTTTCATAGCCGCCGATGCTCTGAACGTCGGCTTGCAGAAACCACTGTGTGTCGATGTCGTCCGCCGGCACTTCCCCCAGTAACTTCTCGATGAAGGTGGGCTGGTCGGTCACCCGGCGGCGCTGCTCCAGACACGCCAGAACCGTCTGATCCACCGCACTGCTCGAACTCAGCTCAGCCCCGATGACTACCTCATCAATATCGTAGTCGCGCAGCGTATGTTCAAGCTGATTGACCGTACCCAGGTACGGACACGCGCGCACAAACAGTTCGTCGTTATCGGCCGAAGCAGGCGACAAACTGTCTGCTGGCATGGTTGGAGGGTCAACCACGCGCAGATGGCCGATAACCGCGACCTGTGAATGCGTGCCGTGCTTGAGCGTCCGCACCACCTTGCGGATCGAATCTCCACATCCCACGAATAAGACCCGTCGCCGACCACAAGTGATGGCTTCGTGGGCCACCACCCGCAGTGGTATCGTCACCACGCTGTACAACACCACCACACACAGCCCCAGCCAGCGCGTCATGGCACCATAGAAAAACACGAAGATGCAGGCGTAAGCCAGGATCAAACCCAACGCCAGCGTCAGGGCCGACCGCACGAGTATGCGACTGCGCGCCCCCAAGGTGCGGCGTTCGTAAAGCCCGAAAACCAGGCCGGAAAATGTGATACAACCCCCCAGTGCCAGCCCGCTCAACAGGGGACCGGTCATCCAGTTGTAGCCCGGACTGAAATGAACTAAAGCCGCGTGCACTCCCCAGGTTGCCACCGTCACCAACAGAAAATCGACGTAAGCCCAGGTCGCTGGTGTCAAGTGGGCCAGAATGTGAAAGAGACTCGCTTTACACCAGTGCTGCCGTGCTCTCGCCACCTTATCGGTACGTGCACACCGCGCGCGGCCCGCTGGAAGACGCGAAACAACCTCAGACCCACTTATTCCAGCCATGGAGAACCTGTCTTACTAAGGTCCGCGAAAGCGCCACCGTATGCATCGGCTGGCACTGAACCGTCCGTGAATATACTCGCCAGAGACTCGCCCGCTTGCGGCGCGAGTTATGTTGTCCCCGTTTCAACCCGATAAAGAGATGGATTCAGTAATGGCGTTGTTGACGTATCGCCGTTGCTTATCAGGCCCTGGTACGGGATGAACGGAGTGCCGCAATGACACGTGCCCATGTTATTGCCCTGGTCGCCTTAATCTTGACCACGCTGATTGGTTGTCATCGTCCCCCGGTCACGGTTTACGAAGACCGGCTCGATATGGACCAACTGGCCACTGGCATGTCGGCGCAGGACAATCAGTACTGCTTGCTGGTTGGCCAGCAGACCACCGGCCGTTTCCCCTGCACCCTGGCCATCGCCCAGTATGCCCCCACCGCGGGGGTGGCCGAGGCCTTGTCAGTAATGGACATGAAACCGGCCGACGAAGCCACCTGGTCGGAGACCTTCCGGGGCTCGATCGCTGTCCGTGATCTGCGTTTCATTTCACCCCGTAGCCTGAAAGCCACTGGCGAGGATCGCGCGGGAGCTATACGGGCCGCCAGACTGGCGGGCGCCCGGCTCCTGCTGGTACACGCCGTCAATCGCTATGGCCCGAATTCCGCGCAAGTCCTCGGCGTGCTCTATGAAACCGATACCGGCCAGCCCCTGGCCACGCTGCATACCTCAGCCAATTATGTCAATGAGGAAGGCGTCGAGGTCGCCGTGGATGATGAGTCGGGCGATCAACGGGCCCGCGATGCCCGCTATCAGGCCGTGAAAGCCTTCGAGCATCAGGCGTTCGCCTGCCTGGCTGACCAGGTTCAGCGCGATACTGCACCCGGAACGATCGAGGAGCACCGCTGGACGCCTCTCTATCTGTACCAGTACGAGCAGGCTCGGCCAGTGCGCTCCCCCTGACAGCAGCGTAGCGGTTGGCCCCTGTGTCGGCCGTCAATCACGTGGCGCCCAGTTCCCTCGCCGACCGAACGCATAGCGCCAGCATGCACCACCCAATCCGAGCCCGAAGCGCCAGCGAGGGTTAACGCAAGTATCCAGGGGGATACTGCTTCCACAACTTACACACTTCCGACAATCCGTGATGTAGCGGCTTGTGCCACCACCACACGGCTCCTCTCCCTAGGCACCCAACTGGAGCGCCGATTTCGCCGTGCCCCCTCTATCGAAATGTCGATAGTCGTCTACAATCTACCTGTCTCGTCTGTAGCTTTCCAAACTTCGGTGTGGAGTATAACAGGCGCCAGCACCACGGACGGTATGCTAATGTTGGAGCGGTTACCATGATTGCCGGACCGGCCACACTTACTATCTTGATCACCGTCGTCGTACTGTTCCTGATCGGCGTGGTCCTGTTCCGCCAGAGTCGGCGTCGGTCGACGTCCCGTCCCTCCGAGCGCCGCCAGCCAACCACTAAAAACTGTGCGCATTGCCAGCACGATAATCCGCGACGGGCCACCTACTGCGCGCACTGCGGCCGGAAGCTGACTGAGAGCAACTCGTAGCTCAGATATTGGGAGTCTTGTCATGGCCATTACCACCCCGCCACCGGGAGATTCCGGTGCGACCTATCCGATACTCCAGTTCCGCCCATCCCGCTTAGTGCGGCTGTTGGGTCTTTTGCTCCTGATCCCGATCCTGGGGCTGCTGATTTTCTGCTATCACTGGTTTATCCAGCGTGTGGAGGTCGGCGCCGGTGAGGTGCTGGTGCTGGTGCGCAAGGTGGGCGAAGATCTCCCGTCGATTTCCACTGGCGGCAAGAAGCTTTCTGAAGCGGTTCGTGGGCAAGTCGTGCTACATCCCGAACTGCTCAAGGAACTCAACGAGCCGGTCGATTCGATCCGCTACAAGGGCATCATGTACGAAGTCTTACCGGAAGGCCGTTACTTCTACGACCCGTTTTTCTGGGAGCGCATCAAGCGCAAGGCCATCGTCATCAGTCAGGATGAAATCGGCATCCGCATCCGGCGCTATGGCAAACCGCTCTCCGACGGCAAGATCGTTGCCACCACGCCGAAAGAGCGCGGCCCGCTGGCCGAAGTACTCATGCCCGGTCGCTACAACATCAATCCCTTTGCCTACGAGGTCAAACGCTTCGTCCCGGTCGTCATCCCGCCCGGCTTCGTCGGCGTCCAGCGTCTCTACCACGGCAGCAAGTCAGCCAACCCCAACGACTGGGTGGTCCAGACCGGCGAGCGCGGCGTGCAGCCCGAGGTCTTGCCGGCCGGAACCTACTACAAGAATCCGTTTGTGGAGCGCATCGAGCTGATCGACGTTCGCAGCCATACGCTCGACCTGAGTGGCGAAGGGGCCATCCGCTTCCCCTCGTCCGACAGCTTCGAGATCGTGATCGAGGCCACGGTCGAATACGCCATCAGTCAGGACAAGGCCCCGTATGTGATGGTCGCCATTGGCGAACATGCCGATATCGAGGAAAAACTCATCCTGCCCTACGCCCGCGGCCTCTCGCGCATCGAGGGCTCCAAGCTCCTGGCGCGTGAGTTCATCTCCGGCGAGACGCGCACCGCTTTTCAAAATGCCTTCTTCGAGGGACTGCGGGCACAATGCACCGCGCAGGGCATCGAGGTCCGCGCCACGCCCATCCGCCGCATCGAGCCACCACCGGCGATCGCCAATCCGATCAGCGATCGGCAGGTCGCCGATCAGCAGATTAAACAGTATGAAAATGAGATGAAGGTGGCCGAATCCCAGGCCCGCCTGGTGGAGCAGGAGGAGCTCAGCAAGCAGAATCAGGATATCGGCACGGCCAACCGCGAGGTTGTGACTGTGATTATACAAGCTGAGCAGGAGAAGGCCGTGGCGCTAACCGAGGCCGCCAAGCGCCTGGAGGTGGCCAAGCTCGACCTGGAAGCCGCGCGCGAGAATGCCGCCGCCCTGCTTTCACGCGGCCAGGCTTCCGCGGAAGTCACCAGGCTGCAATATGAGGCGGAAGCCAAACCACTGGCCGATGCCATCAAGGCTTTTGGCGACGGACGCACTTACGCTCAGTACTTTTTCTACCAGAAGCTCGGCCCGGCCTTGAAGTCGGTCCTGGCGAGCACCGAGGGACCTTTTGCCGATCTCTTCCGCGCGTTGTCCGAGTCGCCCGCGCCGGCCCCAGCACAGGGAGAGCAGCCATGAATACCAAGTCAATCATTACCGGAACTTTTGGCGTGTTGCTTATCCTCGCGGCCATTGCCCTGGCGTTTGTCTGGCAGGTTTGCCGTGTATATGTCGGAGTTGATGAATGCCTCGTATTGGTGCGCAAGTCGGGTGCCCCCATGGCGGCTGGTCAGAAAATTGCCGAAACCGGGCAGAAGGGTATCCAGCGCGAAGCCCTGGGGCCTGGGCGCTACTTCTTCATCCCCTGGAAGTGGGAATGGGAGCGTCATCCGTTGGTGGAAATCTCCGCCGGCGATCCGGCTACCTGGCGCGAAGTCTGGGCCGCCGGTGAGCCCGATTACAGCATCCCCCGAACCGATGGCGCCTGGCCGGAAGTCGGCGTCGTCACCAGCCTGGCCGGCAAACCCTGGGAGGGCGAGAGTGAAGTAGTCGACGAGGATTACCAGGGCATTCAACGCCATGTCCTGACACCCGGGACCTACCGCCTCAATCCGCGCGCCTACAAGGTCGAGAAAGTGCCGGCCGTGGTCGTGTCCGTGGGTTGTGTCGGCGTGGTTACTTCGCAATTAGGTGACATGCCCGGCGTGGAAACCATCGAGGAAGTCAGCATCGGCCCCGACGGCGAGCCGGTCAAGGGCCGCCCAAAGGTCGTGCAGCGCCTGGCCGATGAAGGACAGCGCGGAGTGCTCAAGAACGTGCTACAACCCGGGATCTATTATCTCAACCCCAAGGTCTACCGCGTCAAAATTGTGCAGATTGGCTACAACCAACTCTCGCAGCTACGTACCGAGGATGTGGACACCAACATTTACTTCCCCTCCGCCGACGGCTTTACCATCGAGGTCGAAGTCACCGTCGTCTGGGGACGCCACCCCTCACATACGCCCGAGATGATCAGCCGCTTCGGCGATGTGGACAAGATCCGCGAGATCATCCTCGGCCAGATGCGCAGTATCTGCCGCAACATCGGCTCCAGCTATGTCAGCACCGATTTCATCCAGGGTGACAAACGCGAGCAATACCAGCGCGCGGTCACCGAGACCCTGCAGCGGGTTTGTCGCGAGCGAAATATCGAGCTTCTCATCGCCCTCATCCAGAACATCGAGGTGCGGGGCGGTTCCACGCCCGAGGGCGAGAGTCTCGATCTCAAGCAGACCATCCAGCGCGGCGTCATCGCCGCCGAGGAAGACATAACCAAGCAGAAGCAGCGCGAGACCGCCAAGGTCCGCGCTGAGCTGGAGGCCGCCAAGGCCGCCATCGAGGTCGCCCGCGAGCAAATCACCGCCGACACACGCAAACAAGTTGCTCAGATCAAGGCTGATGGCGACAAGCAGTCCGAGGAAATCGGGGCGCAGCGCGATCTGGAAGTAGCTCAGATCGAACGTCAGATCGCCGAGCGGGATGCCGAACAGACGCGCGTGCTGGGCCGCGCCGGAGCCGAGGTCGAACAGCTCAAGAATCAGGCCGAGGCCGACGGCAAGCGCATGATGATCGAAGCTTTTGGAACCGGCCAGGCGTACAACCTATACACGTTTGCCCAGAGCTTTTCGCCCGACAGCATCCGCTTGATATTCGCCGGCGAGGGCACCTTCTGGACCGACTTGACCCGCATGCAGGACGCCGCCGCCCTCGAATTGTTGAAATCGTCCACCCAATCAGAGCGGTAGATTGTCGGTACCAGCCCGGCCCCATGTTGGCTCAACGCCCTCAGAGGTTTCTGTATCAGCGGCATCCGCGGCGCAAACTGCCGTGCGCCCGTTAAGTTCCTAATTGTGCCAGTACATCACCCCAATCGGTGAACCGGATGGCCCGATCGTCGATCCACACATCTGCCACGGGTTTGCCCATGTGCAAGCCGTCATACTCAAAGCCGTTGTCATCGAGCCACTTCTTGGTCACGCGATATTCGGGCCAGTTGCGGGCGGTGTAGACCACCACGGTATAACCGGCGGCGCGCAATTTGCGCAACGCCTCACGTGCCCCGTCAAGCGGCTCCGCCAGTGGCCGCTCAAAAGTGCGCTCTTCGGTGCAAATCACGCCATCCAGGTCGATCATGATCGTTTTAGGCCGGCTCATGGATACTTCTCCTCGCCATCATTAGTCCGGCACGGATGTTACCGCCTATTGCCGGCTGCTGGCCACCCCACCCGCCCTAAGGTTAAGAGTGCCAGCGTCCGAAATAATGACAGGTAGCAGCCCATGCCGCCGGGGCAATGGTTCTGCTTATGCTCATCGGAGATGTCCACATGTCGTATCCAGCAGGACCACAAACCGCCTTTGATAGCGGCTCGGCGGAACCGGCCCTGAAACTGGATTGCCGCCTGTATCGCGGCGACAAGCCATGTGCCGGAAAGGTGCCGGGTGTCTGCCCGGCCAATTGTGCGGTTTACCAGCCCATGGGGCACCGCATCCTTATTATCAAGCTCGCGGCCTTGGGCGACGTCATTCGCACGGCGGCTGTTCTACCGGGCCTGAAACAAGCCTGGCCCCAGAGCCACATCACCTGGGTCACGCGACCGTCGGGCGTACGTATGTTGGCCAACCACCCCTCGATTGACCGTCTGCTGCCCTTTGACACCGAAACCGTTTGTCATCTTGAGCGCGAACACTTTGACCTGTGCCTCAGCCTGGACAAAGAGCCCGGCCCCGCGGCATTGGCTATGCGTATCACGGCCGCCGACCGCCGCGGCATTGGCCTGAGCCGTTGGGGTACGGTTATGCCGCTGAACCGGGAGTGCGCTGCGTACTTCCAGCTTGGCCTGGACGACGAACTCAAATTCCATCGCAACGAAAAGTCGTATCAGCAGCTTATCTACGAGGCAATCGGGCTAACCTACGCCGGCCAACGCTATCAGCTCTATCCCGCCCCCGCCAACCACCAGCGTGCCCGAGATCTCTGGGCTAATCTGGGAATTGGGGACGACGAAGTAGTTATCGGTCTGAACACCGGCGCCGGCAACGTCTTTGCCAACAAGACCTGGCCCCCGGAAAAATTCGCCAAACTTGCCGAGCAACTGGTGACACGACACCATTGGCGCGTGGCCCTGTTGGGCGGGACTGATGAAGCCTACCTCAATCGCGATATCACCATGGCCTGCGCCCCCCTAAAACTCAACGTCCAGGGCCGGCAGGTGGCCGCCGTGCTGAACGTCACCAGTTCGCTCTGGCCGCGCGCGAGTGCTCTCGGTGAGCTGGACTTCGCGGCCGTGGTGCGACGTTGTAACACGGTCGTCACCGGCGACACCATGGCCATGCACGTCGCCATTGCGGCGGAAGTTCCCGTGGTCGTGCTCTTCGGCCCGACCTGCGCGCAAGAGATTGAGCTTTATGGACACGGCACGATTCTGCGCACCTCGCTGGATTGCAGCCCCTGTTATCGCCGCTCCTGCGACAAATCCCCGAACTGCATGGACACCATCTCCATCAGCGACGTACTATCCGCCATCGAACAATGGACCACCACCCCTAATCCGAGCCCGAAGCGCCAGCGAGGTTTAACCACACATACCTCAACCCGCGCCATTGCATTCACTTCGACCCAATGACACATAATTATATCATGCCAGACACACCCGCCTGGATTACAATATCCGCGGGCATCCGCCAGGATTGACCCGGCCCGACCGCCGGACAATGCGGAAATCAGCGAGTCGATCTGATGATGCTGCTGCGAACTTTATTATCACGCGAATTGATCCTGTTGGGTTTCCGCGATCTGCGCGCTCACAAGCTGCGTTCGTTTCTGACCACCCTGGGCATGATCTTCGGGGTCGGGGCGGTCATCAGCATGCTCAGTATCGGCGAGGGAGCTTCCGCCGAGCAGATGGAGAGCATCCGGCTGTTGGGCAGCAACAACATCATCTTGCGCAGTGTCGAGCCCTCCAGCTCCCGGCAGGCCAGCGAGGCCGAGACACAAGTTCAGAAGTACGGACTGAAGCGTGCCGATGTTACCCGCCTGCGCGAGCTACCCCACGTCACTGATATTGCCCTGATGCGCGAAGTAGCGGACGAGATGACTCACGTGTCACACAAGCTGAATGGCAGCGTGCTGGGCACTACCCAGAGCTTCTTTAACGTTGTGAGCGTTCCTCTGGGGCGTGGGCGCACCTTGTGCGATTTGGACGAACGCAGTCACGCCAAGGTCTGCGTGGTCGGCGCCGAAATCGCCCGCGTGTTGTTCCCGCATGAAGACGCTCTTGGCCAGACGATCAATGTTATCAGCCGCGCAACTGGTGCCGTTCCTTACATGGTGGTCGGAGTGCTGGCGGATGTCCGCACCGCCGGCAGCCCCGCCAAGGGACTGGGCGCGCGCAACATCAACCGCGATATGTATATCCCGCTGACCACCGCCGACATGCGCTATGGCGACCTGAAATATACGCGCAGTAGTGGCTCGCGCGAGATCAAGGAAGTGCAATACAGCGACATCTACGTCCAGGTCGACGAGCAGGAAAACGTGCTGCCCGTCTCACAGATGGTTGGCCGCATCATGCAACACGGCCACCGCGAGCAGGATTACACCGTCACGGTTCCGCTGGAGTTGCTGCAACAGGCCGAACGCACCAAGAAGCTCTGGCAGACCGTGTTGGGCAGTATCGCCGGCATTTCACTGTTGGTCGGCGGCATCGGCATCATGAATATCATGCTGGCCTCCGTCACCGAGCGCACCCGCGAAATCGGTATCCGCCGCGCCCTGGGCGCCAAGCGCTATCACATCACCGCCCAATTTCTGATCGAAACCGTGATCCTCAGCGTTTCCGGCGGCTTGATCGGTGTCGTTTTGGGCGTCGGCTTTGCCAAGCTGATCGACTATACATTCGCCGACTTCCGCACCATCGTGCCGCTCTGGGGCGTGCTGCTTAGTTTTCTGGTCTCGGCGGCGGTCGGTATCACCTTTGGACTCTACCCGGCTCGCGCCGCTGCCGGGCTGGATCCGATCGAAGCTCTGAACGCCGGCTCGCAATCGCGCTGACTACTCCGCTTCGTCCGGCTCGGGATCGGCATGGTCGGGAGGGGACTCTTCCTCGAACTCATTATTCGGATGGACGATAACCGCGTCGGCGTTGGCTACGCACTTGCCACTCGGCAGGCGCTGTCCGCCCAGATTGATCAAGGCATTGGCGCCTTTGCGCGCCGCCTGGGCCTTGAGGGCCTCAACCGCTTCGTCGGGCGATTTATGCCCGTCCGTGAAGACCGCCTCAATCTGCCGCACGATGGTATAGCCGGTAATGTTCGCGGTCGAACTCGTGGCCATGATATGGGCGGCCTGTTCGTGAATTTCCTGCTGGCGCATCCGCACGTGACCGTGCGTTCGCCGCAATTGCGCCCGCCGGCGTGCGTAGGCCGTGGCCTCGCGCCGCCGCTGCCAGAGGCGGATGATCAGGAGCAACAGGATCAAGCCCGCCGCCCCCACCACAACGTTGCGCACCAGTGGTTCGTCAAAGTGCAGCCACTCGGGCATCGCACGCCCCTTTTTCGTTGCGAACCGATGTACCAGCACCGGTTCAGTGCTGTACGTCCCGCGAAATCGGCTTACTATAAGCACAGTATATCCCAAATCGCGCCACTGGCGCCCTGGCGGAGCCTGGACATGGATACCCGATATCGATTGCTGGAGACGAACCTGGGCCATCTGGCCATCGTCGGTACTAACCGAGGTCTGCGCCGCGTATACCTGCCACAGCGGCGCGGCGACCTGCTGAGGCACATTAAATCCGAGTCGCCCGGTTGCGTGTGCGACAACAAACTTTTGCCCCGCCTGGCCGATGATCTGCGCCGCTATTGCGCTGGCCGTCACCCTGTCGAATTCAAGGTCCGCTTTGACTGGGACTCGGCCACCGATTTTCTACGCGACATCTGGCAGGCCTGTTTCCGCATCAAGTATGGTCGCACGATCACCTACACGCGCCTGGCTGAGCGGGCCGGACACGCCGGCGCCGCGCGCGCCGTCGGAACCGCCATGGCCCACAATCACTGCCCGATCGTCGTGCCCTGTCACCGCGTGTTGCGCAGCGATGGCGCGCTGGGGGGCTATTCCAGCCCCGGCGGCATCAGCTTCAAGCAACGTCTGCTGGATATGGAAGCGACCGCCCGCAACGCCCGGCAGCGCCGCTCACCGCGCCGCTAACGCGGCGCGCAACCCGGGAACCTGCTCGTCTCCAGTCGGAACCGCGATCGTCGAATCCTCGAAATCACTGCCAACCGGTTCGCAACGCCCCCCCAGGTGCCGTGCCAAAAACGCCTCGGCCACCGCGTTAAAGGAAAGGCTATTCTCGGGCCGCGCGAAGCCATGCCCCTCGTCGCTATACAGCACATAGGTCACTGGTATCCCCTTGGCCTGCATCGCCGCCACGATCTGATCGGACTCCGCCTGCTTGACACGGGGATCATTGGCCCCCTGTCCGATCAGCAACGGGCGCCGAATGCGGTCCACGTGCGTCAGCGGCGAACGCTCGGTCAATAACCGCTGACCCTCGTCCGTGCGATGATCACCCACCCGCGTCGCAAACATGTCGATCATCGGCTCCCAGTACGGCGGGATCGACTCCAGCAGCGTGATCAGGTTCGACGGCCCCACAATATCCACGCCGCACGCAAAAACCTCCGGTGAGTTCGTCAGCGCCCACAGCACGGCGTAGCCGCCATAACTGCCCCCCATGAGCGCCACGCGCTCCGCGTCGGCGTACCCCTCCGCCACCGCCCAACTCACCGCGTCCAGCAGATCGTCGTGCATTGTCGCCCCCCATTGCAAATTGGCACTATTTATGAACTCCTTGCCAAAGCCCGTCGAGCCACGGAAGTTGACACTCAGCACGGCGTAACCACGATTGGCCAGCCACTGATGCCAGGGATCATGGCCCCACTCATCCCGCGCCCAGGGTCCGCCATGTACCAATAACACCATCGGCAGTGGTTTCTCCGGGCGACTGCCGGTGTCGCCGGCCTGAACAGGTAGTGTGAGATAACTAATCAGCCGCTGACCGTCCCGCGACTCGATAATCACCGGCTGCATGCGGGCCAGTGACGCATCCTCAAGCGCCTGGCGGTTGGTAAAGAGAAATTGGGCCTGCCGCGTGACGCCGTCGTAGCGGTAATACCGCCGCGGTCCGTTGTCCACGTCAAAGGCCGCGATCACCTGGCGCTCGTCGAGCGTGCGGCTCTCGATACTCAGCTCACCGTCGGCCACGCCCTGCAACGCCGCGAAGTCTGCCTCCAGCTTCGCATCGAGCACGTGCCACTGCTTGCGCTCGTGGGTAAACGAGGCCGCGTAGACTATCTTCTCCACTCGGTCGATGTAAACGTCGCCGACGTCGGCGTGCTCGTCCGCCGCCAGCGTGGTCTTTTCGCCGCTGGCCATATTCACCCGCACCAGGGCGGCGGTGTTGCGGTCGCGGCTGTCGATGAAGTAAGCGTGTGCGCCGCTCTTATCGAAGCCGACCGGACCGGTGGTGAGCGTATCGTCGGCGCCGATGCCGATGAACAATTCCCACTCGCCGCCGGCGGACGGCTTCAAAAACTGGCAGCCGCCGTCCGCGGTCATGGTCAGTGCCAGCCGGACTTCAAAATCATCGCTCTCGAAACCAATGAAGCCCGGATTTTCCAGCACCCGCGTACGCTGTGCCGTGCGGATATTGATGCGATACAGATCGTGAAGCTGGGGCTCGCGGTCGTTGAGGGCCGCGAGTATCTCGTCCGGGAACTTGTGGCTGACCTCCTGCACGCGCGCCTGCACGCCTTCGATCGGCGTCAGATCGACGATCTGATCGGTATCCAGATCAACACAGAAGATGTGCCAGTTCTCATCGCCATCGGTGTCCTGGAGATAGAACACGTGTCGGTTGGTATAGGCCCAAAAGTATTCGCGGATGCCGCGATGCGCGTCGCGCGTAACCGCCCGCGCCTCGTCCAGTCGATCAATCGGCGCCACCCAAACATTCAGCACGCCGTCACGCGGCGCCAGGTAACTGATATACGCCCCGTCCGGACTGATACCAGCCTGCGTCTTGTCAGGATTGCCGAACAACGTTCGCCGTGGAATCAGTTGGTTCGTTGATTGCTCGGAATTCATGATGGCATAGTCCCGCGAACATCAAGGTCATCAGTGCTGTTGTGTATCAGGCCGCAGCCGCTCACGTACCGCCGAGGCAATCCGCAGACCGACTTCCTCTTCTTCGTCGATGACCACCTCCGCTCCGGCGACGATCAGTTCCCAACGATACACGTGATAACGCGCCCGGGCAATGACGGCCGTCTCCGGCGCGAGTGCCTTGACGCCGGCGATCACCTGGCGCGCGGCGGCCGGATCGGGCACGGTCACCACGACCACCCTGGCCCGCCCCACGCGCAAGTGCTCGAGTGCCTCCGGGCGGGTGGCATCCCCGATATATGTCCGCAGACCATAAGACCGTGCAACTTCCGCCGACTTGGAGCTTAACTCGACAACCACCAGAAGCGCTTTATGCCGTTCCATCAGCGCTTCGGCGATGCACTGGCCGGCCGGGCCAAAGCCCACGATGATCACGTGGCCACTCGGTTCCGTTTCGGGCCCTGGCGACGGTTCACCCAAGGCACGCGGGGCTTTGCGACCACGTGCCGATATCCTGCTGGCCACCGCGGCTAAATGCGGCGCCGCGGCCACCAGGTACGGCGTCAGGAACAGGGTCGCGATCGTCGCCGAGACGATCAGATTGAACAGGTCACTGTCGATCAGTTGCCCATCTCGCGCCACCTCGGCGAGCACGAACGAAAACTCGCCTACCTGGGCCAGGCAGACGCCCGCCGCCACCGCATGGCCGAGCGTGGAACGAAACAGACACGCCACCCCGCACACTACCGCGGCTTTGCCGAATACGATGGCCGCCACCACTACCGCCAGCCAGGCCCAGTGGTTCAGCGCCCACATCGGGTCGGCCAGCATGCCGATGGAACTGAAAAACAACGTGACGAACAGCGTGCGCAACGACGATACGTCACCACGAATTTGCGTGGCGAACGGCGACTCGGCCAGCAACATACCCGCGATGAACGCGCCCAGCGCCGGCGACAAACCCAGCCAGTGCGCCGCCCACGCGGTCCCGGTAAATGTCACGATCGCCAGCAGGATAGACAACTCGCGATTGCGCGCCGCCGCCTCCGTGTGCAACAGTAGCGGAACGACGTACTTGAGCAGGAAGTACAGCGTTATTGCCAGGATTGTCGCGCCCCCGATGGCCCGCCCCATCTCCCAGCCGATCCGATCCAGCGCACCCTCGTGCCCCAATGTGGTCACCACCAGCACCAGCGGAACCATCGCGATGTCCTGCAGAAGCAGGATCCCCAGCGCGTTGCGGCCGTAGATCCCGTCAATCTCCGCGCGGCTCACCAACAGGCGCAACACGCAGGCGGTGCTGCTTAACGCGATGATAGCGCCGATAGCCAGCGCCGCTCGCCCGCCCAGACCCGCCAACGCGCAGACTCCGGCCGCCAGGGCTCCCGTCACCAGCACCTGAAGAGTCCCGCCACCGATTGCGATCGAGCCGATGGTGCGCAGCCGCCGCCAGGAGAATTCCAGCCCGATCGTGAACAGCAGCAGCGCTACCCCCAATTCCGCGATCGTCGCCACCGCCTTGTGATTCGGCATCCAGTCCAGGGCGTTAGGCCCCAGCAGGGTGCCGGCCAGCAGGTAGCCCAGCAGCGCACTTTGCTTCAACCGCTCGCACAGCGCGCCCAGCAGCAACGCCGCCAGGAGCAGGATCAGCACGTCCAGTAATGCCGTCCACAGGTCCACTAGAATCTCCGCCGGCGCGTGTGGAGCGGCGGTGCTAACCCTCGGCCAATTCGGCCAGCACGGCGCACAGGTACTTGTACGACTTCTGCACCGACTCCGGATACGTCTGCTCGTCTGGGCTGTGAGCCCCGGTAATGCGCGGCCCAAAGGAGACCATGTCGAGCTTCCCCATCCGTTGGCCGATGATGCCGCACTCCAGACCGGCGTGAATCGCGGCAACTTCCGGCTTCGCGCCAAACAGCTCCTCGTATATTCGCTGGCAGGTTGCCAGCAGCGGTGAGTCAACATCCGGATCCCAGCCGGGATATTGACTGCCCGTCTCAACCGTCGCTCCGGCCAGGTGTCCGACCGCCGCGAGCTGGCCCCAGGTTGCCTCGACCTTGCCCGCCATCGAGCTGCGACACAGGTTGCCCACCACGATGTGTGCCTGCGAACCGTCGGCGGACTTCTCCATCGCGATCGTCGCCACGTTGTTCGAAGTCTGCACCAGCCCGGCCACCTGCTGGTGCATTTCCAGCACGCCATGTGGCAGCGCGGTCAGGGCGCGCAACACGCTCAATGTATCCGTGGTCGACAAGGCCACCGGCGCCTCCTCGCGCTTGATCGGTTTGACGCTGATTGCTAGGTTCGGCTCGGCGGACTGGTGTGCCGCGGCGGCCCGCACGACCTCGGCGTTCTTCTGCAATTTGAGCAGCGCGCCCGCCGGACCGACGATGATCGCGCCGGCCTCGCGCGCAAGCGCGTTTCGCTTGCTACCGCCGGCGATCATCGCGATCTGCAAGGCATCCACCCCGGCGGTCATCAATGTTTGCACCAGGACCTTGTTGGCGTTGCCGCGATTCTCGTGAATATTTCCGCCGGAGTGCCCGCCGCGCAAGCCACTGACCTTGACCTGAATGACCTCGCCGGCCTTGGCGATCGGCTGCATGTCGAAATCCCAGAAGATGGTCGCATCGCCGCCGCCGGCGCAACCGATGTAAATCATGGTGTCATCTTCCGAGTCCAGATTCAGCAGTTTTTTGCCCTTGAAGAAATCGGACACCAGCGCCTTCGCCCCGGTCATACCCATCTCTTCGTCAATCGTGCAGAGAATCTCGAGTGGACCGTGCTTGACCTCCGGCGAACTCGCGGCCGCGAAGGCCATCGCCAGCCCAATCCCATTGTCGGCTCCCAACGTCGTCCCGTCGGCCCGCACAACCTGCTCGCCGGTCTTGGGATCCTTGTCCACGATCAGGCGAATCCCGTCGTTATCAAAATCGTGCTCGGTGTCAGCGTTCTTCTCGCACACCATGTCGAGATGCCCTTGCAGCACGGTGATCGGGGCCATCTCGCAACCCGGTGACGCCGGCGCTTCGATGACCATATTACCCACGCGATCCTCGCGCACCACGTAGCCCAGCTCTTCGGCCACTTTCCGCGTATGCACGCGGATTTTCTCTTCGTGCTTCGACGGCCGCGGGACGGCGGCGATACCGGCAAAAAAATTCCAAACCGATTTGGGTTCGAGCGCTTCGATCGATGTCGTCATGGTTGCAGTCCTTGCTGTAGGTTGTCGCTAAGTCAGCGTGGCCTAAGTTCTTCTGCATCTTCTCATGTAGCGGCCGGCGGCTCGCCGGCCGTCAAGGGAGGGCGAAGCTCCCGCTGAGCCGGCTCGGCCGGAGCCTCGCCCTCCCGACAACGTTCACGCCGCCACTTCACATACAGTCTTAAAAGATTCTAACCGCCCACCCCCCGCGCGCCGACCAGCGCGGCGACTTCATCCGCCCCCGTCGGCAATCCCGCGGATAAAACCTCCGGACCACCGCTTTCACGCACGCAAAGCGTATGCTCGATCCGAATGCCGCCGAAGTTGTCCGCCAACAGGGCCTCAACCTTGCTCCGATTGAACGCGTCGGCGAACGGCCCAACCAGCTCGGCGCTGGCCCAGATGGCCGGGACGAGATATATGCCCGGCTCGATCGTGACCGTCATGCCGGCCGCCAGATCGCGATCCAGCCGCACGTATTTATTCCCGAATTCCGGCCGCCGCGTGCGGCCCGGAGCATAGCCGGCCACGTCGCCGAAATCCTCCATATCATGCCCGTCCAGCCCGATCAGATGCCCGACGCCATGCGGGTAAAACAACGCGTGTGCCACCCGCGCGGTCAACTCCGCCGGATCGCCGCGCAACAGCTCGGCCTCTACCAGCCCTTCGCAGATGACCCGCGCCGACAGATCGTGAATGTCGCGATAGCGTTTACCGGGAACACATGCCGCCGTCGCGGTGCGCAGCGCCCGCTCCGCCGTCTCGTACAGATGCCGCTGGATCTGCGTCCACTGGCCATTAACCGGCGCCGTACGCGTCACGTCACTGGCGTATCCGCCGGGCTCCTCCGCGCCGGCGTCAACCAGCAGCAGATCACGATCGTTCAGCTTGTTGGGATATCCCTGGGTATGCAGCACCTCGCCGCGCACCGTGATGATCGGATTGAAAGCATACGTGCACTGGGCAGCGATCACTTCTGCTGAATACGCCGCCGCGATGTCGGCTTCGGTTCGCCCGGGGGCGGCCGCCGCCAGCGCGGCCCGATGTGCCCGCAACGTAACCTCCGCCGCGCGGCGCATCGCATTCAACTCGTACTCATCCTTGATATTCCTCAGCCCCACAATCGCGCGCCGCTCATCTTCATCGGCTGCCGCCAGCCCCAGCCGCGCCATCCATGCCAGCGTCTCCGCATGCGGCGGACACACCGCCGCCACGGCCCGACCGGCGACCAGCTCATCCAGCTTGCCCGCATCCGCCAGATTGCCGACCGGCACACCAGCCGCCATTGCCAGATGTTCATCACCCGGAATCTCGCCAATCCACAACGCATCATCCGGCCCGGGTGGTGGCCGCAGCAGCGTGCAACCACTCTCCCCGTCACTGCCCGGCTCAATCAGCCACGCCGCGTTTTCCACCGGCGGACCGCCAAAATACAGGTATGAGCTACCTGCCCGAAACTGGTGCGGATTGGTGGCGTAATTCCGCCCGGGCGCGTGACCGGAGAAGATCACCAGTGGGCGGCCAAGACTCCCGGCCAGCCTGGCCCTCCTCTGCCGGTAGACGTTTGGCGGGGCGGTCATGGTAATGCCGATGTCTTCGATCATAACGTGCTTCCTTGTGACTGGTGCTTGCGGTACGCGTCGCCAGTCGGCCGGCCGCAACACGAGGATTTATCGATCAGAGTCCCTCGCGGCGCCGACGGTGCTCCACAATGTTGTGCCCCACGCCATAGCAATACAAGCTCGCTGGAACGAATTCCAGGTGAACACCGCTACGTATTGCCGTTCCGAAACGTGACCGACTCGTTACCCTGGCGGAAGGCAGGTGGTTGGCGCGACAGAAGGAGATCAGGCTCTTCAGGTCGTCCGGGCGTTGCACGTATCGATCCGACCATTTCACCTCGACCGCCCAGGCCACACCCCCGCTGTTCAGGTGGACGATGTCCACTTCGCCGCCCTTCCACCTGGCATAGTGCATCGCACCCGGAAAGTGGAACCACTGTGACAACACCGCCGTTTCCGTCAGTTGCCCCATGGCCTCATCGTCAGGCCCCACCGGTGCGAACAACGCACTGCGAATCGACGGGTTCGTAAGATACACCTTGAAGAAGTTCGCCCTCTTGAAACGCCGAGCATTGCGGTCGATGCGGTGCACAATCCGAATCAGAAACGCCGCCTCCAGGTACTCGATGTATCTCTTGATCGTGTTCTTGGCCACGCCGGAGTTCTTTGAAAGTTCCTCCAGCGATATCTCCTGCGCGGTGTTGAATGCCAGAGTTGTGAACAGGTAGTTCAGCTCCTGGATATCCGAGATTCCATACAGCCCCGGCAGGTCGCGCAGCAGCACCTTGTCCACAATGTCACTCTTGATGTAACGCTGCGGGTCAGCCCGGATGGTCGGTGAGAGAACAGCCTCGGGGTAGCCGCCGAAGTTCAGGTAGTCAATGAAACTGCTATTCAGGAAGTCGATATCGGTGCATCCGAAGCAATCGTCCCCATGGCGTGGATCAGGGTGTGTAATGATATCCAGCTTGTCGAGCAGCAGCAGATACTCGTGAAACGTCAGTGGCGGTAGCAGGAAATCCGTGAAGCGGCCGGCTCCAGACTCGGAACTTCTGAATCGTAGCGCGGCGGCCGCGGACCCCGAAGCGGTGCACTTGAGTTGTGAGCGCTCATCCACAAGGGCTTTCAAGTGCACTTCCCAGTTGCGTAGGTATTGAATCTCATCAAAGAAGATGTATGCGGTCTCTACGCCCAGATCCACGCCGCTTGCCTGTGCGCAGTAGTCGGCCAATTCATCGAGCCGCAAGCCGTTGTAGATCGGGTGATCCACACTCAGATAGCAGATCCGCCGCGGCGGTACGCCACTGTCGATCAGACGCCCAATCGCGTGATGGAGCATGACGGTTTTGCCCACGCGTCGCGGGCCCATCAGCACCGCGGCCCGTCGAACGTCCGTGGACTCGACAAGCGGATAGAACAAATCCAGATATGCCCGTGCACGGTAACCACGGTACTCGGGGATAATCTGGTGCGGCGGTTCCCACCATGGATTCTCGACGCGAATGCGCCGCAGTACCTGTGATTTCGGAATCGTCTGCATAACACACCAGTTCCAAGCCGGTCTCTCCCGTGATTCTACAGCGTACGGCCACTAAGGTCAATCGGCTGATCTTAGGGCGGTGCCGGCTTGTTGCTGAGACGTAACACAAGAAATGCGATGTAGTTACGTGCCGTGTCTGTCGTCTCAGAAATGTGCAATACGGTTTATGTTAGGGTATTCTGCGCATTTTCGTTGTCTATTGGCAGTTATCCGGATTGCAACGCTCTACCACCGGCACCGGCGGTCCGCCGAAGTACAGGTATAAGCTACCCGCCCGAAACTGGTGCGGATTGGTGGCGTAATTCCGCCCGGGCGCGTGACCGGCGAAGATCACCAGCGGGCGCCCAAGACTCCCGGCCAGCCTGGCCCGCCGCTGCCGGTAAACCTCCGGCGGAGCAGTCATCCTGAGCGCACTTCCATCATTCATGAAGCCAACTCCTTATCTCATTCTCAATAGCATAACCACATTATTGCCGCGTGTGGGAGGCTCCCGTGTGCCACGGCTGTGTCAGCCGTGTTAACAGGGTGGCACGGCCGTCTCGGCCGTGTTTTCTCCATCCATATCCTCTTTGCACATGCTACAATGCCCAGGACGCATAAACCGAACGCTCAACCGGAGGGCTGCTCATGTCATTCGCACGCATTCTGATCGCGCTACTCGTACTGTGCGCCGCCGCGCACGCCGACGTGTACTTCGAAGTCGTCGGCGACGGCGACGCCCCGGATGGCTACGTCAGCCACTTCCCATTCTTTCACAGCGGAGCATTTGACGTCTACATGTGGGGTGACGGCGACGACACTCTCTTCGTCGCCACCCAGTTCGATATCACCTACGAGTGGCTCTACAACGACTTCCTGATCTTCGATTCAGTGGGCGCCTTCGCCGGCGACTTCGGAGCGGCGAACAACGACCCCGGCACGATCGGGGCCTGGGCCATCGAAGATGCCTGGGTACACATGGGCACTTACCCGTACCCGTTGGCGCAAGGCATCGAAAACGCCGTCCTGCTCTACGACAACTTCGAGATGATGTTCGACGGCTTCGTCAACATCTTCCCCACCGCCGTCGAAACCAACAACGGCCCCAACGCCACCTTCCACACCATCGGCGTGATGACCTCGCCCGAGCCGGGGAGCCTGACCCTGCTGATCCTGGCAGCCCTAATCCCGCGCCGCCGCACGCGGTAGATAAGTAGAGTAGGCCCCGCCCAACGATCCAACTCAAGGCTCGCTGGCGCGCGGCTCATAGCCCTTACGTTGGCAATACAACTGCACGCCTTCATCATTCTCCCAGCCATCGATCACGCGGTATTTACCGTCCTTGCCATACTCAACCACCCCAGGATTCAGCATCGAGTGGCTCTCGGGCAGGGAATACATGACGTTGGTCGTCTCTATATAGTCGGCGATATCCTCCAAGATCATGCGAGCAAGGACCGGGTCAACATCCATCCAAGCTGTTACTTCGCAATAGTATCTAACGCACATCCAGTGCGAGTTGTTCGAGGTTGGCAGTGGAAAGACCGCGCATGTGACCCACTTCGACGATATCGGCGGCGACTTGCTTGATATTGCCAGGATGGCGGACCGTTGTGGTTCGCTCATGCGGTCATATTGCAGCGGGATTCCCAGCAGGCAATACCGTAGGTCGCCGGTATCGAGGCGAATCTGCGCCGACCAACCGTAGCCAGAGAGCACCGACCAGCCGCCACCCAACACGAGTACGATCACAACCACCACGGCTAGCGTGCGCCACGATCGCAGCCAGGATCTTCGGGGCTTCAAACGCGCATAAGCCAAACTCGGCGCATCAGCCAATTTTTCTTGATCGTCACTCTGTGTCACGATCGACTCCTGTTCTCAGAAAAGCCGGTCGAGCACCCACTTGGCCCCTTGGATCCTTGAATCCTCGGATCCTCGCTCAATCCTTAATCCCCAATCCTCACCCCTCACTTACACCACCTCTCTAACCACGCAATCACCTCCTCATGCCACTGCACGCAGTTGTGCGGCTTTAGCACCCAATGATTCTCATCGGGGAAATAGAGCAACTTGCTGGGGATGCCTTTGCGCTGCAACGCCGTGAACGTCGAGATGCCCTGCGTGTCGACCACGCGGTAATCGCGCTGGCCGTGAATCACCAGCGTCGGCTTGCACCATTTCCTAACGTGGTCGATCGGGTTGTGGTGCGTGAACTCCTCCGGCTTCTCCCATGGCGTGCCACCGCGCTCCCACTCGGGGAACCACAGTTCCTCGGTGTCGTAGTACGCCATGCGTTCGTCGATGTTGCCGTCGTGGCACACGAAACACTTGAACGGCTTATGCCACACGCCGTGTATCCAGTTGACCATGTACCCGCCGAACGATCCCCCCAGCGCCGCCACGCGTTTCGCATCCATCCACGGATAGCGCTCCAGCGCCGCGACGAGGCCCTTCTGCAAGTCCTCCAGCGGCCGATCGCCCCAGTGATTGTTGATCGCGTCGGTAAACGCCTGCCCGTAGCCGGTCGAGGCGTGAAAGTCGATCATGACCGCCGCGTAGCCCGCGCCGGCGCAGGCCTGCGGGTTCCAGCGATAGTGGAAGTCATTGCCGAACGAGCCCTGCGGCCCGCCGTGAATCAAAAACGCAACCGGGTACTTGCGGCGCGGCTTGAAGTCGACCGGCTTGACCACGTAAGCGTAGACCGTGTCGTCGTTCCAGCCCTTGAACGTGAACTGCTCGGAATCACCCATCCGCGCCGCGGCGACCTTGCGGGCATTGATGCGCGTCAACGCCCGCGCCCGGCCACCGGTCCGCGCGATCGAGTACAACTCGACCGGGCTCTTGTGATGACACAACCCATAGATGATCTTGTCACCAGCGACGGCGATCTCGGTGACCTTGCCTTTGCCGACCAGCACACTGACCTTGCCGCGCGCCACATTGACCGCGAACAGTGGATTCTGGCCGAGGTGATTGGCACACGTGTAAATTGTCCGGCCATCCGCCGCCCAAACGATCTTCGCCGCGCTGCGATCCCACTTCTCGGTAAGCACGCGCGTCGGCCCGCGCTTCCAGCTCTTCAGCACGATCCGCAACCGATCCGCCTCGTACCCCGCCCGCGCCATCGCCAGGTACGCCAGCGTCTTCCCGTCCGGCGAAAAGACCGGGTTCGTTACCGTCGCGCCCTGTCCATCGACAATCAGCTCCGGGCGCTTTTTGCCGTCAATTGGTGCGCAGTACAAGTTAAAGTGCGTCGACCACGCCTCTTTGCGCCCCACATTGCGGGCGGCGAAAACCACACTCCGGCTGTTCGGCGTGAACGTGAACTCCTCCGCGCCGCCGAAGGGCTTCGACGGGCAGTCGGCGTCCATGCGGCGCATCAGCGCTACCGGCTCCCCGCCCGTGACCGGTACGACGAACAGGTGCGAGCGCCGGCCGTCCTTCCACGTATCCCAATGCCGAAACAGCAGCTGCTCATAAACGCGGCCGGAGGACTGGCGCTTTTCCTCGGCGTCCAGCCGCTCCTTCGTCTCGGCGAGCGTCTTCGCGTCGGGAAAAACATCGAGCGCCACCGCCAGATGCTTACCATTGGGCGACAGTGTGAAACAATTCACGTCCAGCGGCAGATCGGTAACTTGCGCCGCCTCGCCGCCGTCGACCGCGATATTCCAGACCTGTGACGACTCCGAGCGCCCGGACAGGAAGTAAATCGATTCACCATCCGGCGACCAGCGCGGACTGCTGCTGCCGGCGGGATGGCTGGTCAGTCGCCGTAAGCCTGTGCCGTCCGTGTAGGCCAGCCAGATATCGTTGCGGCCCTTATTGGCTTCCATATCCGTGACGCGTACGCTAAACGCCATGCACTCCCCGTCCGGCGACACGTTCAAATCGCTCACGCGATCCATAGCGAGCATGTCGTGAATTGAGAACGGGTGCGTCGCGCCCCCGCGCCCGCTGGCGAAGCCCAGCACCGTCAACAACACCATCACCAACAGCAACGCGGCAGCCATCATCAACATCGTCTCATCTCCCGGACCTGCGGATTGGAATTATCGCCACACCCACGGCGTCAGACCCCATACCTTACCCAATGCCCCCCACCTTAGCGAACTCCTCAATCCCGAGCGTACCGCGCCAGCCAGCGCCCCAAGGGTAGCGGCCGCCCTCTGTGGCGGCCGTCCCGCCCAAAATCCGAGCCCCGAGCGCCAGCGAGTGGGTTCCGGGCAGAGGATCCAAGGGGCCAAGGATCCGAGGGTCCAAGTGTTGTTCCGGCAGCCAACACTATTGCTTTCCCTTGGCGTCCTTGGCGCTCTTAGCGTCTTGGCGGTTCTTGTCTTAATTCTTAACTCTCCACTCTTAACTCTCTCGCCAGCATTTCCCGCAAGTATGCCGCCGCCGGGATCATCCGGCTCCCATACCACCCGAACATCTCACCATCCACCCGCACCACGCGCGACCGTGGTAGTTGCGCCGCCAATTCCACGACATGCTCATCGCCGAACGCATACGGCTCCGAGCTTAGCAGCACGAACTCTGGTTGTTGCTCCCGCAGGTTGGTGACTGTCACGGTCGGATAGCGCTCCGGCGAAGCGGCGAACACGTTGCGCAACCCGCACAACTCCATCACCGAATCGATATACGTCCGCCCGCCGGCGACCATGTACGGCTTTTTCCACAGCAGGTACGCCGCCGTCGGCCCTGGCGCTCTGCGTAGCTCGTCAAACCCCGCCGACGCCTCGTCGGCGATCCGCTTTGCCGCCGCTTCGCACGCGGTCAACTCCCCCAGCGTCTGTATCGATTCGATACCCTGCTGCCAGTTACATACATCAAACACATACACCGGCACACCACCCCTCTCCCCCTTGGGGGAGAGGCTGGGTGAGGGGGGGCGGCTTAGTGTGCTTCGAACCACCCCCCTCCCCACCCAGCCAGGGCGGGGGGTTAGGTTACCGGGCGCCC
>JBDRDH010000056.1:0-13089 GCA_043820985.1 Planctomycetota bacterium | reverse complement strand
CGCCCGCGCTTCCTGACGTGTCGTCCTGGCTGGCATGTTCGGCTTCCTCCTTGAAGCTTGCCTCCTCGCTCGGCCCCGCCGCCCGGGGCCAACCCGCCAACAGCATACCTCAAAACTACCGCCGGAAGTGTCATGCACCCGGTCCGGCGTGACGCCGGCGGGGACGAGACCACCGTGGCGACGTACGAGTACTGGGCCGACAACCGCCACAGTGAGAAGGCCGTCAGCAACAGCGGCGTCGAGGAATCCGACAACGACGGCGGGAACACGACCGTGCGTTACTACTATGGCGGTGTAGCGGCCGGGCTCCGTACCGGCCGTTCCGGTGACGTAGCGGCCCGCACCCCGCGCGGCCGTTGGAACATCCTCGAGACCCGCGACGGCTCGGCCGCTGGGCCGAGATTCCCATCTCGGCCCCAACGAAGCGGGATTCCTATCCTGCCCCGCACACGGGAAAGGATTCCCACGAGTGTGGGTGCGAGAAGAGATTCTCGCACCAGGATCGCCACGCGCCAGTGGGTCTGGGGCACGCAGTACGTCGACGAGCTTTTGTTCATGGACGTCAACTTCGAGCCGGTCGTGGACGACGATTGCGACGCGGATGTGCTCACGACCCTCGAACAAACCGGCGGCTTCGGAGTGGCCAGCCTGAGAGCCATGTCGGTCGATGAGCTTGTGAAGCTCCGCGACCTCATCGATTGAAAAGCGGGACATGAAAAGCGGGACACATGAAAAGCGGGACATAATACTAATTTCAGCTCGCTTGGCTCAGCCCGGGCGACTATCTGGCTCTGGCGATCAGCTCGGTCGATGATAAGTGCTCTAACGGGATTTGTGTTACTTGGCGCCCAGTTGGAATGCACCGTTAAAAAGGGCAGGCCGACGGTGACGGCCGCTGGTGCGAGAATCCTTTCTCGCACCCACCTACACTGGGAATCACTTTCCGCCTATCGCAGGATAGGAATCCTGCCTGAGGGGGTGCGAGATGGGAATCTCGCACCAGCGTCGGAATCTCGCACCAGCATCCCTTCGTTGGCAGGGTTCGGTTGATTATGGCAAGCCGGCGGGGCGGCCGCCTTTGCGGGGGTCGCTGGCGCCGACCATGGTGCCGTTTTCGAGGAACCTGATCGCCTGCACGATGGCGCCTTTACGCTTGTCACTGATCTTCTCGCCGAAGTTTTGAAGCGACTGTACCAATGCGGCGGGGGGTTTACGGTCAAAGAAGACTTCGTCCGGCCGCCATTGGTGATGCAGACGGACGGCGTTGATGGCTTCCGCCAATGGCTGATCGAACTCCAGGCAGTTTAACATTACTTGCAGGACATGCGTGATGATACGTGGGCCACCCGAAGCTCCCAGGACCAGGGCTGGTTTACCATTCTCGAACACTATGGTCGGTGTCATGCTCGACAGCGGGCGTTTGCCGGGGCCGACCAGGTTGGCTTGTCCCTGCACCAGGCCATACAAATTCGGCTGGCCAGGCTCGGTCGAGAAATCGTCCATCTGGTTGTTGAGAATAATGCCGAACGGCTCGGCGATAACCAATGAGCCGAAGGTGCCGTTGATGGTTTCCGTGAGAGCCACGATGTTGCCCTCGTCATCCGCCACGCAGAAATGCGAGGTGCCGCCGTCGTCAGGGATGCTGGTGGTGCCGAAATGGTCAGCCGGTCGCGGAAACTGTGTGGCCAGGGAGCGAGCGTATTCAGCACTGGTCAGGTAAGCCGTGGGTATGGGCGCGAAATCCGGATCGCCGAGCCAGCGCGCGCGATCGGCAAAAGCATGCTTGAAGGCATACACCAGGATCTGGGGGTAACGTTCTTTGCCATGCGTCGCGGCCAAGCCGGCTGGTTCCAGGTGATTGAGGATGTTCAGGGCTTCGATCAGGCAGACTCCGCCGGAGGAGGGCGGCGGCATGGAGATAATCTCGCGCTGCCCGATGCGTACATGCAGGGGCTCGCGTTCGCGCAGACGGTAGCTATGCAGATCGTCCATGGTCAGCTTTCCGCCGGCGGCTTGAACGGCGGAAACGATGGCATCGCCAATGGGGCCATGATAGACCGCGTCCGCTCCGTTCCGGCTGATCAGTTGCAAGGCCCGGGCCAGGTCTGGTCGCGGAACCCGACTGCCAATCTTGGGCGGCGTGCCATCCCCTAACACCTTATGATGAATATCGCCGGGGAGCTGTTTCAGTTGCGGCCATTTCTGGCACTTTTTGATGGTCGTTTGGCAGGCATCGTGATAATCCTGATCGACGACAAAGCCGGTCCGGGCCAATTCGATGGCGGGCGCGATGAGTTCCGCCAGCTTCATTGTGCCGTAGCGCTGGCGAATTTCCTCCAACCCGGCCACCTGTCCAGGGACGGCGACGGCATTGCCGCCATAGATGCTGGGCGATGGACCGTCTGGATTAGCGGCGTGCAGCCTGACGTAGTAATCGAGAGTGGCGGCCTGGGGCGCCATTTCGCGGAAATCGAGGGCCACGAAGCGTTTTTCATGGGCGATGTAGGCCACCATGAAACCCCCTCCGCCGAGGCCGGTGCTGTAGGGACGAGCCACCGCCAGGGCATATGAGGTGGCGACGGCGGCATCGAAGGCGTTACCGCCGGCGCGCAACACCTCGGCACCGATCTTCGAGGCCGCGGGCGAGTCACTGGCCACCATGCCACGAGTACCGCGCGCGATCCAGTCGGGATCATCGGCCTGGACGGCATTCGCGGACAGCCAGGACAGCAATCCGGCCAGCAGTAAATAATAGGTACCGCGTTGTAAATGTCTCATGGCGTTTCGATGATGCGGAATCGCGCCCGCTTGTACGGCGGCCATAGTCAGCTCCCGCGTCGCCCCGTGACAACTGGCCGATTGTTCGCTTCAATACACAATATGGACGTCATTCGCGACATCCCGCGCACACGCCAGGCGGTTAGCCGGGCTCGCGGCGCCGGTCGGCGCATCGCGCTCATCCCGACCATGGGGGCCTTGCATCGCGCGCACGTAGCGCTCATGGCGGCCGCCCGGCAGGACCAGTCGTACACGGTCGTCAGTATATTCGTCAATCCCACCCAGTTCGGCCCCAGCGAGGATTATCAGGAATATCCGCGCGATGAGGCGGGCGACCTGCGGGTCTGCGAGCAGGCCGGCATCGACCTCGTTTTCATTCCGCCGGTCGAGGTTATGTATCCGTCAAACGCGGCCACTACTGTCCAGGTAGCGTATCTGACCGAGTATTTGTGCGGCGCCGCGCGGCCGGGGCATTTCGCCGGCGTGGCGACCGTGTGTGCCAAGTTGTTCAATATCGTGCAGCCCGATCGAGCCTATTTTGGGCAGAAAGACGCCCAGCAATTGGCGGTGATCCGCCAGATGACGCGCGACCTGGATATGCCCCTGGAAATCGTGGGCTGCCCGACGGTGCGCGAGGATGACGGCCTGGCGGTCAGCAGTCGTAATAACTACCTTTCGCCTCCGCAGCGCCGGCAGGCGACGTGCCTGTACCGGGCGCTGACAACCGGACGCGAGTTATTGCTCAGTGGCACGCGGGAATCCAGCGCGGTCGAGGCCGGCATGCGGCAAGTCATCAAGCAAGCCGGGCCGGCGGAGATCGACTATGCCAGCGTGGTTGATCCGGACACGATACAACCCGTGGGGAAGATTGACGGCCCGGTGCTGCTGGCTTTGGCCGTGCGGATCGGGCCGACCCGGCTGATCGATAACCTGCTGGTGGACCCAACTGCTGGAAACGCATAGGATTCGGGGCTTGAGCTAACCGCGGAGAAAGGAAAACCCGACACCATGATGCCCGTCGTCTTCCGCATACCATTTCTGAACTGGGATATCCCCGGCTACGGGCTGATGCTGATGTTCGGGTTCATGCTCTCGGTAATCTGGGCCGCGCGGCGCGCGGCGCGCTCAGGTGCCAATCCGGATATCGTCCTGAATTGTGCTTTCATTGCCCTGATCGGCGGCGTGGCTGGGGCGCGCCTGATGTTCGTGGTTCATTACTGGGAGCAATTTGCCTATCGCGGCAGCCTGATGAACATCATCCTGGCCGTGATCGACGTGCGCAAGGGGGGGCTGGAAGTTTACGGCGGGGTTTTGTGCGCGTGCCTGGGGGCGGTGATATACCTGGCGGCGCGCGGCCACTCGGTACGCTGGTACATGGACATCATGGCGCCATCCACGGCCCTGGGCATGGGTATTGGCCGCATCGGCTGTTTTCTCAACGGTTGCTGCTGGGGAGCGCCCTGCGAGCTGCCCTGGGCGGTGGAATTCCCGTATGGCAGCAATGCGGCCTGGGAACAGTGGTATGACGGCGAGCCTGGAACGGATCTGCCCAAGGAGCTGATCTTCTTTCCACCGAACGGAATCGGGCCGGACGGCCGGGCGGCGTATCCGATCTCGCGCGAAATACTGTGGCTGCCCGAGGCGGACATCGAGAAAACCCTGGCGGCTACCGCTACGGCGCGAGCCAGGATAGGTGAGTTGCAAAAGGAGTTGCTGGCAGCGCCGGATGAACAGTCGCGCGCGCGCATTCGGCGGCAGATTAACACTGTTCAGCAACGCAACGTCGCGGCGTTGAGCAAGCATGCCGACATCATTACCCAGATGCAAACCTATGGTCTGACGTTTTCAGAATTGCGGGAGATTGCCAGAGCCCGGCATTCGCTACCGGTGCATCCGACGCAGTTATACTCCATGGTGGTGCTGGTGTTGTTGGCCCTGGTCCTCAGCGCGGTCTACTGGCGCCGGACGCGCGATGGGCAGGTTATCTGCACGTTGCTGCTGATTGAGCCGGTCTCACGCTATGCGCTGGAAGTGATCCGCGCGGACAATCCCATCGACACGTTGGGGGCGTTCACGATTTCGCAGTTTATCGCGATCATGATGACGTTGACCGGCCTGGTGGGATTGCTGGTCCTACGACAAATGTCTCCGCGCTCGAAATATGCCCAGCTTTGGGAGCCGCCCGAGGAAGAAACTGCCGGCGCCGGGAAGAAGAAAACCGCCGGGGCGAAAGCCGGCAAAGGCGGATAGTGTCTGAAAACCACGGGTCCGCGGGTGTCGTTGTCGGGCTGGCCGGGATTCGTTAAAATGAAGTGTCTGACAGCCCTGGAAATGGTGAATCATGGCCGACGAAGAGAAAAAAATCATTGTTGACGACGACTGGAAGGCCGAGGCGCAAGCCGAGAAAGAGCGACTTGCGCAGCAGGAAGCCGCCGGCCCGGAAGTTCTGCCGGATCCCAACTTCCCCGAGCTGATTAACCTGATTTCCATCCAGGCCATGGTGGGGCTGGGCTTGCTGGGCGGGCCGGGCGGCGAACGCATTCCGCCCAACATGGAGGTTGCCAAGCACTTTATCGATTTGTTGCAAGTGCTGGATGACAAAACCAAGAATAACCTGACCGCCGAGGAGCAGGGCCTGTTGAACCAGGTAGTGTACGATTTGCGCATGCGCTACGTGCAGATGTCTAGCGGCGGGATGCCACCAGCACCCGGTGCCCCGGGCGTGTCCACCCAGTCGTAACGGGTGGCGCCAAGCGGCAGGGGGCACGAGGGTTCCACCCATGAGCGACGAACCCGAACGCATTCCGGATACAACCGCGGCGAAACCCCGCGCGGATTTTGAAGCACCTCCGGACCGTGAGCGGCGCAATCCATTCTTTCGCTGGCTGATGCACCTGGGTTTGCCCATGGTGGTCAGCATCGCGGTGCACGTGGTTTTATTCGGGCTCATGGCGTTGAAAACCTGGGAGGTGATGGCCCAGCGCGAGATCGAGGTGGGGGATTACGAGGCCGGATTGGTTGAAAGCCTGGACGATCGCATTGACGAGGCTTTCCAGTGGAACGAGGAGGTGACCCTGGAAACGCCCGAAGTCGAGCCTATAGAGGAACTCGATCTGAGCGACTTCAGCCGTGTCGAGGCTTTTGACGAAAGCGTGTTTGACGAATCAAGCGCTGCCCTGGGGGAAGGGGAAGGCGACACGCTGGGGATTGGCGAGGGGCGCTTTCAGCTTCTGGGTACCGGCTCCGGGGCCGGGGAGGCTGGCACGGGTGGTTTTGGCAGCGGTTTTGGCGGACGGGGCGGTCAACTGGGTCAGGCCGGGATCTGGGACCTGAAAGTAAAAGCCAACAAGATTGTGTACGTGGTTGACTTCTCCGGCTCGATCATCGTGGCCGAGGAAGACCTGAAGCGCGAGCTGAAACGCTCGGTCAGCAAGCTCAATCCGACGCAGGCTTTTAATGTGATCATCTTCTTCAGCGAGGATGAGCGCTTCAAGAGCGAATCCTTCGCCGCCAAGCTGCAACCCGCGACCGAGGACACGCGCACACAGTTTTTCAATTGGCTGGAAAGCAAGGCGCCGCAGGGTCAGACCCGGCCACTGCAATCGATGAAGCGGGCCTTGAACATGCAACCCGAAGTGATCTTTTTCTTCTCTGACGGTTTGTTCGAGGATTCCGTGGTTGATGAGATCGCCAAAGCCAACCGCGCGTCCAGGACCAAAATCTACTGCTTGTTGTTTGATGAGCTGGTCTTGCAGGAAGGAAGCAGCCTGCCGCCGAAGGTGCGCGAGCAGGCCCGGCGTTTGCAGCGCGTCGCTGACGAGAATGACGGCAAGCTGAAGATAGTCACCGGAGCGGATCTGCGCCGCTGAATTTGTAACGACCGACGTATACGTCGGCCGAGATGGTAGGAGAAAAAATGCACAGCAAGCGTATCATGCGAGCCGCCGGCCTGGCCGTCGTCCTGCTGTTTTTGATTAGCCCGGCTTGGGCCCAGGACTCCGGCGGGGACGGGCATAAATCGATTCTGCAGATCGTCAAGGACGGCATCGAGGTCCCGACGTATTTCATCCTGATCGGCTCGGTCGTGGCGATTGCGCTGATTGTTGAGCACTTTCTGACTGTCCGGCGGACGAGCATTTCGCCGATCGAGCAGGTCAAACGCGCCAAGGAACAGATCGAGCGGCGGAATTTCCGCGAGTGTCTTGATGGCATGAAGAAGAGTTCGACGTTCTTCGCGCGCACCATGACGGCGGCCTTGCTCAACGCGCGGCACGGCTTTGACGCCATGCACGAGGCGGCCAGGGAGAAATCCGGCGAACTCAGTGGGCGCATGTTCCGCAAGGCGGAATACCTGAACATCATCGGCAACCTGGGACCGCTACTGGGCTTGCTGGGTACCGTCTGGGGCATGATCGAGGCCTTCGGCAGCCTGGGCGGCGGCGGTGGCGAGGCCGGTGCCGGGCAACTGGCGATCGGTATCAGCAAAGCCCTGGTCAACACGCTGCTGGGTCTGGCCCTGGCCATCGTTGGGCTGGGATTCTTTGGGGTTTGTCGCAACCGCATCGATTCACTTACCGTCAGTTCGACCGTGCAGGCACTCGACTTGTTGGAGTATTTCCGAGTTTCGCCCAGCGCCGCCCGGGCCGCGGAGGCCCGCCGGGCCGAGCGCGCCGCGTCGAAGACATCCGATTCGCCAGAGGAGCAGCAATAGCGCGACTCTGTCGCTGGAGTTGGCCGTATGACGGAGATGCCTTAATTATGTTCAAAGTACCCAAACCGGCGAGCATGACACTCAACCTGGCCCCAATGGTTGACGTGATGATGTGCCTGATCATTTTTTTCCTGCTCGCCAGCAAGCTGGTCGACGCCGAGCACTATCCGGTCGATCTGCCATGGGCCGTGGCCGCTCAGGAAGTTGAAAGCCAGGCACTGGGAGTACGTTTCACGGTCAACGTCCGGCGGGCGGCCGACGACAGCGACGACATGGCGGAGTATGTGGTTGTTGACTGGGATGGTCAGGACATCATCGAGGTGCTGCTACCGCCGGATCAAATCGAGCAGCGGCTGCGCAAGCGGGCGGCATGGGCCGCTTCACAGAACCAGGATTTCCGTTGTGTGATTCGGGCCGACCAGGACGTGCAGTATCAGCATGTTGAGACCGTGCTGCGGGCATGTGGCCTGGCACAAGTGTCCAAGATCGTCTTCAGCGCCAACAAGGGAATCCAGCCGGACACCGCGGGGGATACGTAATGAAGAAGCTCGAACCCGTCTCGGAATCGATTCCCAACCTGGCCCCGATGGTCGATGTGATCATGGTGCTCTTGATCTTCTTCCTGCTGGGTGCCACGCTCGATCTGGTCAAGCAGGGAATTCTGGAGACGGAACTCGATCCCCGCAGCGGGCCCGGCGGCGAATCGTCCGTCGAAGTCAATCCACTGATACGCATCGCCCTGGATGACGTGGATGACGGCGCGGGTATTGACATTTATGTTATGGAAGAACTGCTGTCGGACAACACTTTCGATGGCTTGCTACGGTTTTTGGAAGGTCGGCGGCGGGCCGGAGCCGATCCGAACAACATGGTCGTCATCGGCGCCGAGACGACGGTGCGCTGGCAGCATGTGGTCAAGGCCATGGATGCCGCGGTGCGGGCTAAATTCAAGAATGTACAGTTCGCCGTCAGTTTCCGTACCGCTGATTAGTATGATCCTCAACCGCCGGCGGACGGAGTGATTTCCATCATGCCTACTCGCATATTGCTCGGAATAGTACTGACGGCAATCTGCGGCACGACAGCCGTGGCACAGGATGCGAACCAGGAGTTCGGGCCGGACGTGCAGCGGGCCGTGCGCGACGGCATGGCCGAAACACTGGAGTCACAATTCCGCGGCGGACGTACCCCCCAGGAGATCCACCTGATCGCTCAAGCTTACTGCAATCGGGCCCGCCGGGCGCGTAAGGCTGGTGAGCGCGCCCAGGCGCTGGAAAAGGCCGACGAGCGTTATCTGCAATGGATTGAAGCTCTGCAAAAAGCGGCCCGCGGCGATTCAGCCGCCAAGGCGGATGTGGATCTGGCAGCCGCGGGTGTGGAATATGCCGGCATCCTGATGGGCCTCCAGGCGGCGGGTGAACTGGACCAGTTTGAGGTAACCGCCGGTCAACGCGGCGATCGGGAACTGTTGGTCAAGATCTTGTCAACGGCCCGCGAGCAGTACACACAATCCGGTCAGGTGGTGGACGAGTTATACGAGCAGCGCAACGAGCGCGAGGATGAATTCCTGGCGGCGGGGATTTACGACACGATCATCCAGCTCAAGCTGGACATCACGTTTAATCTGGGCTGGGCCAATTACTACCTGGGGATGGTTGAGCCCAAGGACGAGCAGCAACGCCGTGAGGCCCTGCGCCGGGGCGAAGCGGCCTTCCAGGATCTGATCAACAGTGGGCAGAGCGGTCAGATGCTCTACCAGTGCCATCTGGGATTAGCGATGGTGCAGCGCGAATTGAAGCGCTATGACGAGGCCGAGCGCAATTTCTCCTATGCTTTGCAGGAAGGCGTAGCGCCAGGAGTCGAAGCCCAGGTGCGCTACGAACTGGCCCGCTGCCACATCGCCAGCGGCAAGTACGACGAGGCCCGCACGGTGCTGCGCCCGCTACTCGAAAAAGCCGATCAGGAATTGCCGGCGGAAGAGCGGGCGATTCGCTTTTACCTGAATCTGGCACAACTCTGGGATGCCAATAGCCACCTGGTCGAGTCCGAGAACATTCGTGCCCAGGCGGCCAACAGCGCCGCGCGGACGGCCATCCTGCGGCAGGCCCAGCGCGTTCGCGAAACCGGTCTGGTCAAGCTCAATCGCCTGGCGGCCAAGGGCGGACCCTGGCCGGCCATCGTACAGATCTACATCGCCACCAGTGTGAATCTGCGCGAGGATCCCGCCAAGCTCAGTCCGACCGAACTGCTGTATTCCGCGAAGCAATTAAACGAGGCCCAGCGCTATAAAGAGGCACTGCGCCGGCTGGAGGAAGCGCTCGGGCGGCCGGAATACCAGAAAGCTCCCGCCGAGCAGTCCGCCGAGGATAAGGAGATCGCCGGACAATTGCTGATGGAGCTGGGTAAGTGCCATTACCAACTCGACAAACTGAAACAGGCGGCGGAGACGTTCAGCAAGCTGGCCGCGCAATACCGTGGTCATGACCTGGCTCCGCAAGCGGCGACGTTCGCGTATCAGCTTTGGGTCGAGATTGCCCGCAAGAGTGAGCGGCCGGAGGATTATGCCCGGCTGGCGGATACTTTGCTGAACCTGATCCGCAACTACCCGGATCACCCGGATCGCGATGAGGCCGCTTGGCTGTTGCCTGTGGCCTGGCAAGCCGCCGGGAGCTATCAGCAGGCCGCGGATGAGTTTGCCAAGATCCCGCCGCAAACGAAGCATTGGGAGGAAGCGCAATACAGGCGCGGCCTGTGCGGGCGACTGGCGGTGGAGGCACGGCGCGCCACACTTAGCGCCGAGGAATATTCCGGCCAGGCCCGGCGAGCGGCGGACCAGCTTCGCGATTACGCGGATGATGTCATGCAACGCGCCGCCGAACTTACGCCGACCGAAGCCGAGGATATGGTGAAGTACTCGGCGGAAGCGCGGGTGAATGCGGCGGAGTTATTAGCCAGTCGGGGCGTGGAGCAATACGAGCCGGCCTTGGCTGCCGTCGCGGAGTTCGAGCAGAAGTATGCGGACAGCAAATTAATGGGGCGCGTGCTGGCGGTGCGTATCCGTTCTTATCGCGGTCTGCGCGAATTTGAACGCGCTACCCAGATTCTGGAGCAATATCTGCAAGCCGTTCCAGCCAAGCAGGCCGGGGCGGTACTGGCGTCATTGGCGCGTGGCATGCAGGAAGAGGTCGAGCGCCTGGTGGCCGCCGGTCAGGCCGAAGCCGCCCGCCAACTGGCCAGTGAGTCGGTTGATACGTTTACGCAGTTGGAGCAGTGGCTGAAACAGGATCCCCAGCGCGCGCGTAATGTCCCCGTGGTGGCTTTCGGGCGTGCCCAGATGCTGCATATCGCCGGCCGGCCAGACGAAGCACGGCGGATTGTCGCGGACCTGTTGAAGCAGAGCCCGCAGAATGGCAACTACCAGCGGCTATTAGCGCAAATTCTCGTCGAACAACTGACGGAAGCATCCTCGGTGGACGAGGTCAAGGCGGCGCAGGATGCCTGGGCGGAATTGCTCAAGGATCCGTCCCTACGCAAGCGCGCCCCGGAGCGATTTTGGGAAGCCCGGTACAACTGGCTGATGTTGCTGCTGCGGGCGGGTAACGCCGCCGACGTGGAAAGTGCGATCAAACAGGAGTTGGTCTGGTACCCCGACCTCGGCGGACCACCGTGGCAGGCCAAGCTGCTGGAGCTCCGCAAGCAAGCCCGCGTCGCCCTGGGATTGCCGGAAGTAGAACCCCCGATCGAAGAGCCCGCCGAGGAACCATAGAGTCTAGTGGGTGCCCCATCGCTTCAGCGGTGGGGTACACGAATCTCTCCATCCATTCGCGTTCCCCACGGCTAAAGCCATGGGCCACCCGGCGGGTTGCTTGAGATCTTACGGCGAAATCAGATGTATCCCAACTGCGCCAAACGATCCTTAAGCTGCGCTTCGTCGGTGTCTGGCCCTGGTTGGCAAATGTTTGGAGTTGCCGTCAATTCCCGCATTTTCTGCTGATACTGTTGATATTCCGACCAGCGCGCGTGGGATGGATCGACCAGCACGCCGTTGTTTTCCGTCAAATCCTGATCGACGTTATCGAAAATAATGTATGGCGGACGGCAGTTATTCAGCAGGGCACGGATGGCGGACTGGCGGTCTGACTGTTGCACAAGTTGGCGAATCTGGCCACGCAGCCAGTCACTGGGCGGATTCCCGTAAGTCACCCGGGCGGCGTAATTTTCATATTGCTCGGGTGTTATGGCGTCGAGCTGGTCCCAGGAAATGTCAGTTCCGTTCCAGACGTACTTGCGTCCATCAACCCGCCGAATGGCTCGGCAGATGATATGCGGATCCTGATCGTCCGGCTCGTGCGACCAGTTTTCGATCCAGTACTCGTCGGCGGCGGGCTGATTTTGCTGGATGGTGGGCATCAGTGAGCGGCCGTCGAGTTTGTCGGTGGGGATCTCCAGCCCGGTAAGCTCAGCAATGGTTGGTAGCAGGTCGACCAATCCGACCAGGTGATCACGTTGGCCGGCTGGCACGCCGGGGATTTTCATCATCAGAGGCACACGGATGGCGGTCTCATCAGTCAGTGCGCCGTGCATCAACCGCCAGGGATAATCCCAGAATTGTGTCTCGCCGTGATCGGAGAATACGGTGAGCAAGGTGTTATCCCAGGCGCCGGCGGCACGAATGCCATCGATCAGTGTCTTGAAGCGAAAACGGTCGAATTTATTGACGCCGTAGAGGTAGGCCTGGTAGAGCATCCGCAGGTGGCGGGTGATATCACCGGGCTGATCGCCGGGTGGGACGGCCTGGAGGTTGGCGTAGGGCAACTGCTGACCATCCGTGCGGACGACGTCGGTGGTGTCGGGGCCAGCGGGAGAGGCGTTGTAGACCAGGCGCAGGAACAGTTCCCAATCCAGGCCGTGCGTGGGATCGGGCAGTACGTCGCCACCCTTGACCAGCGGATCGTGGACGTCACAGACGTGTATGACTGCCAGCACATTTTCATCGCGGCGTCGGTGCAATGCGGCCAGAAATTCCTGATCGGTATCGAAGGTATCGTCAACGTGCCGCAATGACTGGTTCACGTCACAGAATAGCTTACGCATGCAGGGCTGATTGAGCAGCATGGTGCGATAGCCGACACGTGAAAACAGTTCGCTGATGGTGTCCACTTCCGGCCGGCAGCGGGTGTTCAGGAAGTTCACGACGCCATGCCGCCGAGCGTGGCAGCCGGTGAAGGCGGTGGCGTGTGAAGGGGGGTATAAGCGGCGGAAGCGACACTGCGTGTAAAGCAGACGGACTCAGCCGCCAGGGCATCCATCGTGGGCGTCTGGAGGTAAGGATTGATCCCCAATGCCGCCCAATAGCGCTGCTCGGGCTGCCAGCGCACGGCGTCAAAGCGCAAATCGTCGATGGAAATCAGGATTACGTGCCGTGGCTGCATGAAACACCTCGTATGGTGGATTTTCGAGCGCACAGGGAGCGTCGGGAACGATTGCGGCCCTGAAGGGTGCGTGACACTTTAGGCGGCCTTTCCGTAGGCGGGACGGGTGTCCCAGTAACGTTGCCAGCGGTCGTCCTGTGAAAGCCACAGGACGCGCAGGGATAGGAT
>JBDRDH010000055.1:0-42746 GCA_043820985.1 Planctomycetota bacterium | reverse complement strand
CGGCGTGTCGATGACCGGCACGCCGAGCTATATTGGCTGGCCGTTTGACAACTACCAGTCGAACCTGCCGCCGAACTAAGCCCGCGCCGGCGTTCAGCTATGACCGCGGTGCCCGCGTCACCCGACGCGGGCACCGCTTTTCATTTGCGCAAACACACTCGGCGAGTAAAGCCCACCATGCCAAACTCTCGATAAAACATAGGTGACCAGAATTGGCGCCAGGTTAAGGTGCGCACGCGCTGCATGGCGATAATGAGCTGGCAGGAGATTAGCAGGCACTCGATATCGGCTCACGGAGGAGCAGACATGTATTCCCACAGGTCACAGGGCACCATAGTATGGCGCGGGCGAAAGCTCTGGTGGCCAGGCGTCATTATTCTCATTCTGAGCGGCGTGGCCCCATCCTTCGCTCAGTTGAATACGCAATCCTGGTGGCCCAAGCTCCAACGTGATCTCCAAAACACCGGGTATGTACCATTAACTGGTTTCGCCGCTGATCCTCATGTGATCTGGACCGCGCGCCTCGGCGATCCAATTACATCGGAAAATCACGCCACCCCAATCCTGTCAGCAGATAATTCCCGGTTATATGTCGGCGGTCCCGCGTCCACCCTGACAGCGGTAGATACCACCTCTGGAGACGTGATCTGGACCATTACCCTGGGCGACGGCACCGGTATGCTCCTGCACACGGCGGCCCTGGCCGCCGACGGCTCGATCTACGTGGGCACCTGGGATAACTACTCCCCATATGACGGCTTCAGCAAGATCGTGGATGAAGGTCCGCAAGCCAGTGTGGCCTGGACCTTTCCAATGCGGCGAGTGCTGGCCAGCCCCACCATTACCCCCGATGGACTGATCGTGGTGGGCGGTCTGCATGAGACGGACGGCTCCGGTTACTTCGCCCTGGAGGACCTGGGCACGACCTATACGCTAGCCTGGGTCGCCGGCCAATTGGCCGATCCGGGTGATCCCAACAGTACCGGAGCTATCGGTTCGAGCCCGGCCCTGACTCCTGACGGCAACTGGCTCCTGGGAGGCAGTTACGACAATGCCACTTTCTGGCAGATTGAGACACTAACTGGCGTGGAAACGGCGCGCCTGGCGTTGGATTACTATTGCTACGCTCCCAGTCCGGTTGTCAGCGAAGACGGCTTCGCGTTTGTCGGCGAGGGCATGAGCTTCAGCCAGCCGGATAACGATACCCAGGGCAAGCTGTACGCTTTCGAGCCAGACGAGTTCGGCACACTTTCCATACTTGACAGCACGCCGCTGTACGCCGGCCACCTCAACAGTGGTACCGCGGCACTGACCCGCCGGGCTAACGGCGAGTTGCGGCTATACGTGCCAGCCAATGGTTTCGGACACGCCGCCGCGGCATTGATCGCTCTGGACTTTGATCCCGACGCGCCTTACCAGGAACCACCGCAGCCGGCTCTCACCGAGCGCTGGCGGGTATCACTAGGAGGTTCCGCGGTGTCTTACAGCCAGGCGGTTGTGACCCAAGACGATATTGTATGTGTCCTGGAACCAGCGGACCACCGCCTGCGTGCCATTCGTGGTGGAGAAGACCAACCCGTGGGTTTGTGGGCTCTGGCACTCACGGATATCACACGCGTCACTGATTGGCAACCTAGCGGCCAGCGTGGGCCGCAAGGCATAACCATCGGCCCGGATGGCACACTCTATTGGAACGCGATTGATGGTTACCTGTACGCCATTCGCGGTTGGCTGAGCGGTGATCTGGACGCCGATGGTTTGTTGACCACACAGGATCTATATCAATTGGCGGTTGTGCTGGCGGAACCCGAACAATATGAACTCCAGTATCCTGAGATTGACGCACAGGCGATCGCCGATCTTAACGCCGACGGACGTCTGGACTTCTTCGACTTGTCCCGCCTGATCGAGCTACTCGCCGCGGGCTAGCCACTGCGAGAATCACAAATTCATCCACTCGTACTCCGTCAACGCTGATCTGATGGATCGCCGTTGATTGGGTGGCCCACCTCTTTAGGTTGGGTGGCCCACCTCTTTAGAGGTGGGGGACGCGAATAGTTCGCTGATTCGTGTTCCCCACGGCTAAAGCCATGGGCCACCCATCCATCAGTTGAACGTTAGCCGAGCTCTAGTTGGTTATAGGCACTGCCTTTGCTGTTTCGCTGAACTGCTTGATGCGGATGTTTCGGTACCACACCGGCTTGCCATGGTCCTGAAAGCCGATGTGCCCGACGCGCGGCATGTCTTTGTATGCGGTGTGGAACTTGTTGGGTGTGCCATCGGGGTTTTGTCGCGGTGTTGCCCATAGATCGAGGTCCATGTTGATAATCTGCGCGCCATTCATGGTGCTCTTGATCTGGTTGCCCCGGCAGATCAACACGACGTGATTCCATTCGCCCGGCGGCCGAACGGCGTTCACGCGCGGGGCGAGGCAGTCATAGATAGCCCCACAGTCGTGTTTGCCGAACTCGGTCTTCCCAAAGGAATCAAGCACCTGAAGCTCAATGCCGGTCTGCACACAATCCGCGATATTCGCCGTGCGGAAGAAGATACCGCTGTTCGTCTGCGCGGCCAGTTTGAATTCGAGTTCCAGCGCGAAGTCGCCAAACTGCTGCTCAGTCCAGATGTCACCCCCGCCGGAACGCGTCAGGGCACCGTCCACGACCGACCAGCTATCCGGCTTGCACTGCCAGCCGGTGAGATCGTTGCCATTGAAGAGTTCGCGCCAACCCGGCCGTTTGGTGATGTCCCGCGCCTCGGCCGTGGAGATTTCGCGGATAGCGATATTTTTGAAATACAGCCGGCTGCCGTGTGACTGAAGTTCAATCTGGCCAGTCGGATAGATGGGCTTATCGCGCTCCCAGTGGTTTTCGAGCACTACGTCCACCACGACCGGCATATCGTTGAGCCAGACAGTGACGCGCTCGCCAGCCATCTGGATGCGGAAAGTGTTCCACTCGCCAACCGGTTTATCGGCGCGCAAGTGCGGCTTGCTGGGATTGTGCTGGTTGTTGTACAGACCACCCGAGCCCTCCGGCCACTTGTTCGGATCCCAAATTTGCACTTGCGGGCTACCTCGCAAGTAAATACCGCTGTCGCCACCCGGCCCGATCTTCCAGTCGACCGTCATTTCGAAATCGCCGTAATCCTGGGCAGTACAGATACTCTCACCCTGGCCGTCAAACACCAGCACGCCATCTTCAACCCGCCAATGGGCGCGCATCTTCTCGTCGGCAGCTGCCTGAGCCTGAGCCAACTCCTCCGCACTCATCGCCGCCCGGGTTTTAGGATTACCGACCAGCCCTTTCCAGCCGGTCAGATCCTGGCCGTTGAAGAGCGGCTGCCAATCGGCGGGCGCGGACTTGCCGGGTGATCCCGCGGCGGGCAGATCGCCCAGGGTATATTGAATGCCCGCCAGGTAATGCCGCAGCACAAGCGGATTCCAGAAGATGTCGTCACGGTGCCCCAACGAGCAATAGAACACGCGCCCGGAGCCGTAGTCCCGTACCCAACTGACCGCGAAGTCGCCATCGCTGCGTTTGATCCCCTGTTTGGTCATGTCCGTGCGGGTGGTATCGAGGCTCAGCAGTACGCGCAGCTTGTCGCGCGAGTAAGGCGCCTTGATCTGATAAATCTCGTCGGTGATCACAAACGGTTGGCCCGCGAACATGGCACACAGCGGATGATCCGGCTCATCCACTTTGAGCGTGACCGTGTCATTGGCCCCCCAGGGATGACCGTCGAAGTAGCCCCCCATCAACTCGCCGAATTCGGGCCAATCGTAGAAACAATCCGTGGCGGCATGAATGCCGATCAGACCTTTGCCCTCCCGGATATAGTCCAGCAAGTTCTGCTTGAGCTGGGCATCAACGCGTCTGGCCTCGGCCTGTTCACGCTCGGTGAGCCGCTGCATGTCGGGGGGCATGAAAAGTTCCCCGGTAGTGTTCATCAGGCACACCGCGTCGAACTGCTCCAGCACATGCGACTCAAACATCATGATATCGTCGCTGATCAGGGCTTCGAAAGCACCGGTGCGCTCTCCCAGCATTTTGAACGCGGCGGCTCCCACCGGGATCGAGCCATGCGGGAATCCACGACAAAGCGTGAATATCAGCAGTTTGCGCGGCTTGGCCGGCGTAGTGCTGGCCTTGTCAGGTAAGGCGGCTTTGATTTTCACAAGTACGTCCTCGGGCGGACCAGCTTGCACGCTCACGATTGATACACTAAAAACCATAACGATGAGTGTCGCCCAGATAACGCCGCACCGCATGTGATACCTCCCATTCCGCCAGTCATGGCTGGCAATTGGCGTCAAATTTGAGGTTTTCCAGGTGGTTGCCGTCCGGGGCACGTACGCGTACGGACGCGGCCCAGCCCCCGCCATTGTTAGTGACCTTCACCAGCAGGCGGTTCCAACCAGCGCGCAGCTTTGCGGCTACCATATCAGCCCTCGGCGTACAGCCGCGCAGCGCGTTATTGGCGTGTACCACCTCACCGTTTAGCCAGATCTTGATGCCATCATCGCTGCCGACTTCCAGTCGCGCATCCTGCTCCGTGGGCGAGTTAATCCGCGCCGTCAGGTAGGCCGCCCGGTTGTCGCCCCGGATGGATTGGTCAGCCTGCAGGTCGATGAGCCAGAAGAGTTCAGGATTCTCTGAAGCGGGCCGCACTACCCATTTCACCTGCGCCTCATCTTGCTCTGGCGGAAATACGACCTCGAAGAGTTCCTGGCCGTTCATCTGGGGCCGGGTATATGGCCCAGCCACACACCACTGCGTGATGTAGTCTTCGTATTGGCTGGTGCGCGTCAGGGCTTCCATCGCCCGTTGCACGACATTCTCATTGGTATTGATCGCCAGAATGTGGTTGAGTGTGGTTTGGGCACTCTGCCAGTTAGCTGGCAGCAGACCATCCGCCACGTTGATCAGGGCCATGGCGGCTTCGTCCGCCAGATCCTCATCCTCCAGAAACCGCTCCAGCAGCAGTATCGTCTCGGACTTTTTCAGAGTACCCAACTTCGACAGGAGCAGGCGACGTTCTTCCACGCGCCGCGCGACGCCCAGGCCATCATCGTATAGTGCCAACAAACTCGCGGTCTCGCGCTCAGTGTCAGACGCCACCAGACGCGCGAAGGCGCGCATGGCCAGCACGTGATACTTGAGTTCATCGGTCTGCCGCGCGATATCCAGAATGTCCGGTACGGCGGCGACATCCGGCCATTCCAGCAGAGCGTGGAAAGCCGCCTGTCTAACCGGTTCGCGTTTGTCACTTAAGGCCGGCTGCACGGCTTCCAGGGCGGCGTTGCCACCGATGTGTCCCAGCACACGCAACAACGATATATACTGCTGCTCGTTTGTGGGATCCAGCTTGGCCAGGATCAGTTCGGCACCAGCCGCCGGATCGTCTGGGCGCTTGCATGTTACCGCCAGTGCTGCTTCGAGCGCGAGGCGCTCGCGCTCGTTATCCACACCGATCAGTAAACTCAGTAATTCCGGCATTGTTTCTATGTCACCGATGCGCTCCAGAGCGCGAATCGCCGCCAGGCGCACATCCGGATCGCCCTGTCGCGCGGCAAATAACAGTCTGGATAGCTGAGTGTCCGCGCGACGATCCGCCAGCACTTCAATCAAGGCTATCCGGACGGCGGTCGGAGCGTTATCCATGGCGATTCCAAGCTGCTCGACGACCCGCGGCCCCTGCAACCGGACCAACTCGCGTTGGGCTGCTTGTCGCTCAGTATCGTCGCGGCACGTGTGCAGAAAGGAGATCAGCCGTTGAACAACCAGATCGGGCGCGAGTACCGGCAGCGCTGTTAATCCTGCCAGGCGAACTTCCACATTATCGTCGCTCAGGGCACGTTCCACGACCGATGCCGCGGCCCGATCGCCGCGCCGCCGTAGTATTTCCAGAATCACTACCTTTCGCGCGGGCTCCGTGGAGTCGAAAGCTTTCAGCAGCGCCTGGGTCATTTCCGGCCCGGGCATGCTGGCGGCGATCTCGGCGGTCGCGGCCCGGACTTCCGGATCGCGATTGCCCAGCGCCTTGACCAACTCATGCGCCACCCGCTGACCACCCAGATCCGCCATGGCATATAACGCGGCGGAATGATATTGCGGCTCGGCCTGGATCACGTGATACACGATCCAATGTGTCAGATCGTTGCGGTACGACTGCAAGCGGTTGGCCAGGGGTAGTTGCAGCGCGCGGTTTTTGATCCAGCACAAGTGGGCGTGTGCACGCCGAGATAGTTCATAACGCGAACTGGTCGGGGGCGCCTGCACCATGGCCAGCCGTAGGTCCTGGCACATAACATCGCCGCTCGCAACCAAGGCCGCGGTGGTATTCGTTCCGGATTGATCGGCAGCCTCCTCAAGCAGCACCTGGCGCCCTAATGAACTCCTCAGCAAACCCAGTGCATCAATAATGGCCACGCGCCGAGCCCCCTCCGCGCCGGGATAAGCCCGGTAGAACGCCTGGGCGGCCTGGTCGCCCCCAATCGCTAATAGAGCCTGAGCGGCGAAATCGTAAAGCTCTTCGTCATGCAGGAAGGCCGCTAGCACTGGCACGGCGCGCTCATCGGCCAGCAACTGCAATTGGCGAATCAGGAAAGCCTTGACCGCCGGTACTTTATCCTGCTTAAGCGCCGCGCAAAGCACATCAACGTATTTAGCCTGCTGCTCGGTGGTGCCAACACTACCGAGATACCAGGTCAGACCCTGCAAGGCCATGCGGGCCTGCGTGTCATCAGCAGTATCCGGTTCGGTGAGCATATCACATAGAGCAGTGAGATCTTGCGCTTCCAGGTTAGCCAGGGCAGCGCCTAATTCGTCAGGTGTGGTATTGCCATTAAAGCTGACGCGCGCCAGAACCTCATGAAGATCGGGCACGGATTCATCAGAAACGTCCATCTGCCCCCACGCCGGCACAAGAGAGCAGGCCAGCAGGATCAAAACGGTATATGCTAGTTGGCTCATCGTCCCACCTTCCTACAAACGCCATGGCGAGCGCATCGGGACATCGACCAGCCGATTGGCTTGTTCATCGCCCACGAACCGCTCCTCGGTGGGATCCCACTCCAGCTTGCGCCCCAGCCGGATCGCAATGGCCGCCAAATTGACCAGTGTGCAGGAACGATGGGCATGTTCCTCGTTGCCACCGGTCTTCTGCCGCGTCTTGACCGCCGCTTCAAATTTGATCAGCGGCTCGGGATCGGGCAAACCCTGTAACTGCTCGAAAAGGCCCGGCGGATCGGTGCGGTAGTTGTCGTAAACCTTGCCCAGTGGACCTTCAATATAGGGCAGGTCGGGCGGCGCCGGCGTACCCCACTCGCCACTGTCCAGCAGGATTGTGTCACCGTCCGCGTAGCGCAGCGTGACCGATTGCCACAAACCGACCGCGTCGGGATGTGAGGGCCAGGGAGCCACGGCGGACACCGCGCATGGCCCGGTGCGATCCTTACCCAGAAAATACTGGACGGGATCGAGGTAATGCTGGCCCATATCGGTCAAGCCGCCACCGTCGTAATCCCAATAGCCGCGAAAACTGGCGTGCACGCGGTGGGGATGGTACGGCTTGCGCGGGGCCGGTCCCAGCCACATGTCATAATCCAGATGCGCGGGCACTTTCTCCGGCTTCAGGTTGGTGCGGCCGCTCCACTCTTTCAGTTTCCAGTTAAATCCTTGCGCGCGCCCGATGCGGACAGTCAGCGGCTTGCCCAGCAAACCACTTTGAACCAGCTTGCGGAGCATCCGGGAGGCCCCGAAGCGGTAACAATTCCCGAAGCGCGAATGGGTGTTGACCTGTAACACCCGGCCATATCGCCGGACGGTATCCGCGTACACGCGTCCCTCGCGGATCGTATGTGAAAAAGGCTTTTCCGTCAGCAGATCAAAGCCTGCCTGGGCGGCCGCGATACCCATCAGGGCGTGCCAGTGGGGTGGCGTGGCGATGTGAATCGTATCAATATCCGTGCGATCCAGCACCTGGCGCCAGTCGGAGTACCCCTCGCAACCGGGGCCGGCCTTCTTCACAGCCGCCGCCAGATGTTTCTCATCCACGTCACACACCGCCAGGGTTTGTGCTGGTTCCCCTTCTTTGTTGGCGATTACGTGCCCCGCCATGCCCATGCCACCGGTGCCGATCACCGCGCGTGTGATGACGTCACTGGGTGGTGTGTAACCGGAACCGCCCAACACATGCCGCGGCACGATGGTGAAAACCGCCCCCGCCGCCAGTGCCCCACCAAGGAACTCGCGCCGTGAAACCGCTTTCTTCTTCGGCATACCACCTGCCTCACTCTCTTTGTAACGCCGATTCGTGTGACCGCTATCTTAGCCCACCCCGCCGGTCGATGAAACCGTCAGTCGTCCTGACCAGCGAAAGACGTAAATCCCGGCCCCCACCAACGCAGTTTCCCCCGCTCGGCCCGGCCAAGACACAGCATCGCGGACACCTCCGGATGGCGGCTACAGTAAGCTGCCACTTCCTCCGGCGTGAGTATCATGAAGGCTGTTGAAAGCGCATCGGCGGTGGCGGCTGTTGGTGTCAAAGCCCAGGTGGCCACCGCCCGCGCCGCCGGCTTAGCGGTACGTGGATCGAGGATGTGGTGGTCGTGCAATAATGCTCCCGAACCGCTGAGCGCCTGATTATTCAGTTTGACGCTTCCCAGCGTGGCCTGTTGCGTAATCGGATCGCGGATGGCCAGCGTCCAGCCACCAGTCTCATCCGAATCGCCGAAGACATACACCGTGCTCTGGCCGGCGTGAATCAACGCCGTCGAAATGCTCCATTCGCGCAGCACCCCCACCGCCTGATCGATCGCGTAACCCTTGGCGATGCCACCCAGATCGACCTTCACTCCATCAGTAAGCGCGGTTACCGACAGCTTCGCCCGCTCGATCAGCAGACGGTTTGCCAATAGGGTGCTTGGCTGCGCCGGATTAGTGCTAGCTGCCGGCGGGTGCGTAACCTGGGCTGTTTTTGCACTGCGATAAGTGACATCGAACGCTCCGCCGGTCTCGACCTGGATCCGGCCGGCCAGTTCCAGACACTCGCACGTCTCCACGCTGACGCGCGTGCTCTGTCCCGCCGCCAGGGATGCAATTCGTGAAACATCACTGTGCGGGATAAAGCGGCTGAGGTCCTGTTCGAGGCGTTTGATTTCCTGAAAGGCCGCATGCGCGGCTTGCCGGGCATAGGCGGGATCCTCGCCGACGATCCGGATCTCCCAGTCGCACGCCATCGCGCGGTCGTGGAATCGCCGTATATTCACGCCCTTTGCGCCGGGAATATCAAAAACCGGCTTGTCCGGCGGCGAACTCATTCGAGATCCTTGGCAGGCTGGGTTTCGGCGGCACGTTCATGTGCGACGAACACTTCCCACAACGATTGTTCGACATATGCGAACAGCGTCACGTCCGGCCGCATACCATAGTGATAGACCTGATATTCCTGTTTCAACCGCTCGGCGACCGCTGGTTGAAATTCATCCGACACGATCACAAGCGGCGCGTCCACCTCCTTGGGCACCTGATCCCAATAACCGACGCGCTCGAGGTCGCGCAGGTACCACGGCAACGGCCAGGGATGGTCCGCGATGACGCGAATGAGTATTTTCTGACCGTGCGGGTGAACGTTGGCCAGCTTGTGCGTCCACTCCGACAGCCGTAATACGCCCGACAATGGCTGGGCGTACACGTAAGCATTTTGATAGTTGATACGATACCAATCGCTCGTTCGCCAAGCCTGCACACTCAGATGACATACGCCGACGATCAGCAGCAGCCCGGTCGCCACGCGCACGGGCCAGGGTTTGATCCAGTGCAGTAGCGCCGCCGCACCCACACCGGCCAGCAGAATCAATGGTTGCAGGAATTGCAGCAGACACCACGGCGTCTTGTAGGTAATCGCCGAATACACCAGCGTCATCAGCACGGCGTAAACAGCGATAAAACGCAGGAAATCCTGGTTGGCATCCGGTGGCGGGCGACGGATACCAACGGCGATCAGACCGAGCACCGCCAGCAGCAGGATCAATCCTTCAGACCAGGCTGCCCGGGGACCCAACTGCGTATAGGCCAACAGCTTCAGGTAATAATGCCAGGGATGATCGTGCAGACCGAAGTTGCCGGCCCGCTCAAAATAGTTGACATACGTCAAAATCGAATCCAGCGGGCCGCGCGCGTTGGTGAAGAAGCCGGTGTAGAACAAGACCGAAATCGCGACGCCAACTGCTACTGCCCCGCCGAGCACACCCCACTGGGTGGCCCGCCTCTTCAGAGGTGGGGGACACGAACGCTCGGTTGATTCGTGTTCCCCACGGCTAAAGCCATGGGCCACCCGATCCACCCGATCAGCAGATGATGAGTGACGAAACACAAGCGTTGCCACCAGGGCCGCGACCATACATCCAAACGCGATGATGCAGGTCTCCTTGGTGGCGTGCATCAGTCCCAATCCAGCCCCCGCCAGCAGCGCCCAGACCGCGCGCCGCGTTTGCACGTAGCGCCACGCCGCCGCCAGCACAAACAACGTGAAAAACGCCAGCAGCATTTCCTGGATGTAATACGGACTGTAAAAAACGAACGCGGGCGAAACCGCCGTCAGCACGCCGGCGATCAGTGTCGCGCCCCGCCCCAATCCGTCGGACACCAGCGGTAATAGCAGAATCAGCCCCAGGCCGAAAATAATCGGCACGACCCGATAGGTCGTCTCACGCGTCTGCGTGAAATTCTCCGCCCCACTCAGCCACACGACCGGCAGCGTGGCGTAGTAGAGCACCGGCCCGTGGTACTCCACCGGGTCGTAAACGTACCGCCCGGTGGTCCAAAGCTCGTTGAACTTGACCGCGTGCACGGCCTCGTCGGTGTGCATCGGCCGCTGCTCGATGCGTACCAGGCGCAGCCCAAGCCCACCGCCGGCGATCAACACCAGCACCGCGGCGAACTGCCAGTTACGTTTTACTTGGCCGGCGTGGCGTATACGTCAACCTCGACATAGTGATTCTGGTCGTCGGTCGTGCTGCCGTTGCTGTAGAGCCGTATGTAGCGGGCCTCACTGCCCTGGCCGTCGATCAGCTTGCCTTCGTACGTCTCCCAGTATTCCTTGGACGTGCCCATACCCAGCCCGGACGAGTTGTCGTGATCGTTACTGAACAGCGTGCGCACGTTCGTGATGAAGTCCGCGTCATCCGCGACCTGCACGACGACGTCGTGATAGACCCGCGCGTTCGCGTGATAGTGCCAGATCAGCACCGCCTGGATCGCGACCTTCTTCTTCAGATCGATCTGCACGTACTGCAAACCCGGGCCTAGCTCGACATAGCTGCCCTCGTCGGCGGATTTATCATCATCGGTGACGAATTTGATTTCTCCGACGATCGGCTCGTTGTCGCTGGCGATCACCGGCTGGCCGGCGGACACGAGCTTGGCACCCTTGGGCGCCATGAACTTCGGGCGCGGACCCTTGCGCGGCTTTTCCAGATTCGTGCCCGGCGGGATGTGTTTGGGCGTGCCCTTGAACGCCGGCTTGGGCAGCTTGATCTCCAGCGGCGCCAGGTTCGGATCATCCTTCTTCTGATCCGGCTGGCTTTCCGGCGCATCCGCTGGTTTATCAGACGATTCCTTAACGGACTCCTTCGTGGCCTTCTCAGGCGGATCCTGCGCCTGACAAACCTCTACGAGCCCTGCCAGCACGAATACCAGAACCAGTGCTAACCGTAACGCTACAACATACCTACGCATTATTTCGCCTCAACTCGTGCTCGCCGGGCGGCGAGCGATACAAACGTGTGCACAATCATGACAACCACGAACAATATCGCGCTGATCAGGTGAATCTCAACCAATTCCTCCTGACCAGCATACCCGAAGACCGGCACCATCGCCGCCAGCATGGCCAGCATGGTGATGAAACCGACCACCGTAGAGATCCAGAACATGAACTTCTGACCGGTAAACAGCCCGCTGGGCCGCGCGCCGAAGCGACAGCGCGGCGCCCAGTGCACCACCGTCCCGGTCAGCCCAACTACAAAGAGTGGTGCCCCAACCATGTGCGCCAATAGCAACCACCCGGAGAACTCACTGGCGATCAGCGGTCCCAGGAATTCCATCAAGACCATCAGAAAGCCCGTTACGGCCTGGATGAGAGCGCCGATGATACCCAGCAAGTAGAAGCCCCACTCAAGGCGGTTCAAACCTACTCGCGCGCCGCCGTCGCCCTGGAACCCGCGCAGCCCATTGCGCAAGAGAATCAGCGCGATCAGTATCGCACAGATGTACGCGAACCACTTGAACAACGGACGGAAGATGAACCCGACGCTCCATAGCGTGGGTAGGCATGTATCCGGGCTGTGCAACTCGCTCATGAACTCGAGCGTGTTGCGCCGCGAGGTGGCGATGTTCCCGAAGAAGATTGGCCCATCAAGTGCGTGACAATCCTCACACCCACGAGCGCCGAGGGCCTGCGCCGCGGGCCGAACATCGTGCGCGAATGACCAACGCCGCGCCGGCTCAGGACTACCCCGGCCTCCCCCCGGTGGCGTGCCTTCCCACGGTCCGCTGATTCTCTCGCCTTCATCGAAGTAGTAGTAGAACGTCGGCTCTTCGTGCTGCGCGGCCAAGGTGGACAGAACCGCGTCGATTGTCTCCCGGTCCGCAGAGTGGCCGCTCGCACCCTGTTCTTCGAGGATGTGGCCAGCTACGCGTCTTAGCTCGGTCGGCGTCACAGGCTGCGACTTACCGTCAATCACTCGGGCATAGCGCGTCGCCCAGAGCATCCGTTGTGGAGCAATACGGTCGTCCTTCTGCCTGCCAAAGACCGAACCGAATATGTGTGGATAATCTGTGTAGCTACGTTCGCGTGACGGTAGGCCCAAACCGTGACTGAGCGCGGTCTGAAAAAGCTTGAGCCTCATCCCCGGCCATGGTCCGCTATGGCACGCCGTGCAGGTCAGTTTCTCGAAATGCAGTGGCGGCAGGCCGCGGTGTTGGGGATGCGGGGCGCCGTAGTGGCCACCCAGGCGGACTGTCGGATCATCCGCGTCGGGCACGCCCAGGTGGCAGCCCTCACACGTATACGCCGCCAGTGCCGGCTGGCCGCGCTCGGCGGCTTCAGAGCCATAGCCGCGGACCATCATGTGATCCAACCCGTGGCGGTGGCAATCGACGCACAACAGGCCGGCGGCCATATGCACATCCTGGGTGGCGGGCAGCTCCGGCGCCTCAGGGCCAACCTCGCGCACCGTATGACAGAAATAGCAACGCTCGTTCGGCGGCCGCGCGGTGATGTTGAAGAAGACACGGTCGTCACCGTCAAAGCGTGCGAGGTCCCACTGCAACTCCGGCCCGGTCAGGTCGGGATTGCTCGGATCGGGCATCATCGGATCCCAGTCGTCGGGCAGGTCCTTCGCCGAGCCGCGCACCAGCGCCAATCCCAACGCCGCCGTCGGTGCCCATTTGAAGTTCTCGCGCTCGATCTGCCGCGACGCTTCCGCCGGATCGTGCCGCTGGTTAGTGCTATGGCAGAACATGCAGTCAATTTCGAGTCGGCCGGAGATCGCCCAGCGTGCTTCGTATTCCGACGCCGCAATCTGCTCGTTGGTCGGCTCGCCGAAACCGCCGCCGGGCGTGTGGCGGCCGAAGGTCTTGACGAAATCCCAGTGCGACAGGTTAGCGTCGGCGGGTGTGAACGTGGTGAACCAGCTGCGCCCGGATATAGGCAACTGCGTACTGGTCTCGGGATCGACCAGCAACCACGGCTCACCCGGCCGGCCGGCGGGAATACCATCCAGAGCGGCGTTGAAATGCCAGCCGTGGCTGATTACCGAGTACGGGTGGCACTTGGAGCAGGTCATGCGCGGCGAATACGGGCCGGCGAGTTCATCGGTCGGATCGATGGCCGCCCCATTGTGGTCATAGAGCGTGATGCGATGGACGTACGGCGCGCGGCTGTCGGTGCGAAGCAGTTCGACCTCATCCCCGCCCTCAACGTCATCGGCCACCACGGGCAGTGTGACTAGCAGCCCCACCATGAGCACAGCCATCGTGGCCGCCCACCACACCCGCATCAGCATATGCTCGCACCTCCGCGTTTCGCCACGGTTCGGCCGGCGAGACGCCGGCCGCTACCCTATTGCCTTATTGCCTGGTTGCCTTCTTCTCAGACCTTAAAGTCATCGGGACTGAACTCATACCTACAACCGGACTCCACCGCGTCATTCGCGTGCAACACCGATACGCACACCTCGAACGCCAGTTCCGCCGGGCAGTTCAACGGCGTACCCTTACGGATGGCGTTGAAGAAATTCTCCAGATGCAACTGGTGCGGCGGCTTCTTGGCCTCGGCCAGCATCTGCTGCGCTTCCTCGGTTTTCTCACCCTCGGGCGTCAGTGTCTCGCCGATCTTCAACTCGATCGCGTCGCGGCCCATCGACTCGACCTTGGCGGCCTCATCTTCCCACTCGCGCCGCTTGGCGGCTTTCTCGCGGAACATCAGGTTCTTCTCGGGCACCTCGGAGACGGTCAGCGAGCCCTCGTTGCCCATGAACGTCTCAAAGAAACCGCCGTGGCTGGTCGTGTTGAGAATCTGGTAAAACGCCCGCACCGGGCCGGCCGGCGTGTCATATTCGTAGATGGTCAGGACGTTATCGTACCAGTCGCGATCCTTCTGCTCGGTGTAGAAATCCAGTCCGCCACTGGCCAGCACGGTCTTGGGGCGGGTTCCCAGGAACCAGTTGAACACATCGATCTGGTGCGAACCGAGGTCGGCCATCGGACCGCCGGAGAACTTGCGATACCAGCGCCAGTTGCGGAACTCATCCATGCTGGCGTAGCCGTACTTCTTAAGCGTATCGTCATCCAGCTCGCGGCCCTTGGGGAATCCCAGTTCGAACAATTGCGCCCGGTTCCATTGCCCGTTGCAGTGCGTGATGCGACCGAGAATCTTGTCCTTCTCGATCAGCTTGAGGGCGTGGAAGTACCACGGATTGCTTCGCCGCTGATGGCCGATCTGGAGCAGGTTGCCGGTCTCGCGGGCGGCGAGCACCATCTGCTTCGCGCTCTCGATCGTGTTCGCCATCTCCTTTTCGCAGTAGACGTGCCTGCCGGCTTTCAGGCACGCGATCGCGTGCTCGGCGTGTGCCCAGTCCGGCGTCGCCACGATCACCGCGTCTAGATTCTGCTCCTTGTCCAGCATCTCGCGGTAATCCTCGTACGTCGTCACGATTTGGTCGTATTTCTTCAGGATATTGGCGGCATATTCGCGGTGGTACGGCCAGATGTCGCAAATTGACACGAAGCGGACGCCGGGAATCTTCAGGCACTTGTTCATCAGCCAGCGACCCTGGCTGCCCGGGCCGATGAAACCAACCGCCAATTCGTCTTCCTTGGCTCCGGCCGCCTCTTGTGCCCGGGCCGCGAACGGCATCATCATGCCGGCTCCGGCCACGGCGGCGGTCTGTACAAACTGGCGTCTCGTCAGGGAATTGCTCTTGGTCATAATCCGCTCGTTACTCATTACTCACCTCGGGTTTGCCGCCAACGCCTTCCCGGGCCGGCAGGTTCAATACAGACAGACAATCTAGCGTCTGAGTTGGTAAGTCGTCAAACCGAACCTATTTATAACTCGCCAGTCGTATCGGACGTTGTGCCCCCGGCTGACTTCGCGACAATACACACTAATTATGCCACTAGAAGAAGCTATTAAAGACCAGAAACCGACGCTCTCGATCGTGATCCCGGCGTTCAACGAGGCTCGCCGGATCGGTACTACACTGGAGAGCATCGCCACCTATGCTACCCGCACGCACTGTGAACTGATCGTCGTGGACGACGGTAGCAGCGACGAGACGGCGGAAATCGTGCGGCGATTCGTGCACGCCAGCCTGGAGATGCATTTGCTGACAAATTCCGCCAATCGCGGGAAGGGTCACGCCGTTCGGCGCGGCATGTTGGCGGCCACGGGCGACGCAGTGCTGATGTGCGACGCCGACCTGTCGACCCCGATCGAGGAGCTGGAGAAGCTCCGGCTTTGGCTGGCGCGCGGCTATGACGTCGTGATCGGCTCGCGCGACATGCCGGACTCGCGGCTCGATCCGCCGCAGCCTATTCTCCGCCGCTGGATGGCCTGGCTGTTCCGCGGCGTTCGGCGACGGCTGATGTTGAAGCACGTGCGCGATACACAATGCGGGTTCAAGTTATTCACCCGGCGCGCCGCGCGCGAGATCTTCGCGCAGCAGACGGAGAATGGCTGGCTGTTCGATTGCGAAGTCCTGGGCCTCGCCGAGCGCTTGGGCTACCGCATTAAAGAGGCCGGCGTCACCTGGTGCAACCACCCCGACACGCGGGTCCGACCGCTGCGCACCGCCCTGACCGCCCTGCCGAGGCTATTAGCCATCCGCCGCCGGCTCGCGGAGACGATTAACCACAGAGGCGCAGAGGACGCAGAGAAAGACTAATATAGTAATTGTCCCTCCACGTGATTGATTTTCACTACTCACAGAAAACCCGCGAAAACACGAAATATTCGCATACTCTGCGTTCTCTGCGTCTCTGCGTCTCTGCGGTTAGACACCTACCGCGTGATCCGCTACCACCAAATCTGTCGGCCGGACTCGATTGTGAAGATGCGTTCCAGGCGACGGGAGCCCTCGGCTACCAGCCAGTACAGGCCACCGCCGGGGATATTTGTGAACTCTACCGGCTCGTCGCCGGCGGTCTGTTTGCCGAGCGACTGCCAGCCGTCTTCCCAGACGAACAGCTCGTATGGCTTGCCCGGCTTGACAACGATCATGGGTCGCTCGATCGCCGTATCGGCGTCGGGGGTTTCGGGCGTGGTGGCGGTCAGCTCGATCGTGAGCGGGCGCTGCTCGTCGGGCAACAGTTGCCGCACCTGCCCGTCTTTGGTCAGCACGAATGCCGGGGCGGCGGGCTCCAGCTTCTCGTCAACGAAGTACGCCGGCAGGTAGGCGATATTGCCGCCCATGTTGGTGAACGTCACCCGGTTATCGTCGATCTCGCCCCAGTGAATCGCCTGCCATTCGCCGCCGTTGAAGACGCAGATGTACGCGAAGCGCGCGCCGGCGGGCACGGGATTAACCAGGCTGAGCGTGACGTCGGTGGTCTCCATGTACTGGTCGGTGACATCGATGTAATTCTGGCCGGCCAGCCAGCGCGGGACCTCTTCATCCTCATGTTTGCGGCAGCCAAGGCTGTCGCGTTGCATAGAGAACATCTTGCGGTAGATCTTGGCGGCTCGGTTGTTCAGGCCGGCTTTTCCGCGCCCCTCGGTGTCGAGAATGACCTGCCAGGCATGGTTGTTGTCGCGGTTGGCCCAGAAGGGTGTGTAATCGGCGGCGGCGGCGATCCCGTTGGCGCGCATGGCGTACATCTGCATGTTGGTGATATCTTCGCAGCGGCCCAGCCCGCGCTCGTTCATCTCCTCAAAGCTCTGGTCGGTCGGATGCAGGTAGTAGATCTCGTTGAAACCGATCCAGCCGCCGACGTCGCGCTGGATCAGGCCGGCGGCCTCACGCGGATCGGCTGGGTTCTTCAGCTTGGCATTAAGATCGGCGTAACGTTCCAGGCACGCCGGCCGGGTCGAGTTTAGCGGCTCATTGCTGCCGCGATATGGCAGCACGTGCTCGCAAAAGGCCTCGAACGTCAGCTCGCGGGCCCACGGCTTCTCGCGCCAGGCCTGAAACGCCAGATCGATGTTCTCGATCAGCAGCTCAGCGGTGATCAGATCGATGTCTTGGTCGAAGCGCTTGCGTTTGAAATCGGCCTCGCCATGTTCCTGCTCGATGGCCTCCAGGACAGCCAGGGCTTCCTTGAAATTTTCATAGTCGAGTGCTTCGTAAGCGATTTCGTTGCCGTCCGCGTCCTTGAGCACGGCGACCGTGTATCCGTGGCCGGGCATGTTGGCGATGAGGAACTCGGCGGCGGCCAGTTTCTGCTCGTCGCCTGTCTGGCGGTAGTGCGCCAGAACTTTCTCCAGCTCCGGACGATTGTCTCCGGCTTTGGCCAGCGCCTGCCGGACCTCGGCCGGCATGGTGGCACACCCCATCACCCCGGCCAGAAACCCCAATGTCAGCCCAATTACCACCCCACGCATCGTCGCCAGAGTCCAATGATCACAGGTCATATTCAGCACCTTTCATAGAGTATTCAAGTATCTGACTCCATCGTGTCGAACAAAGCGCCGAAGTCAAGACCTCCTCGCCTCTCCGTTTTGGGCAGGGAAGACGAGAGGGTCATTGGGACAAAAACCGGATACAATCCCACAGACCGGACCGCGGGAGTGCCGGCCACACTTTCACTTTGAATCCGAATCGGAGGAGCAACGATGAGCGACGAATGCAGCGGAAAGCCGACCACCGGATCGATCTGCTGGAGTGAGTTGATGACGCGCGACATTCCGGCCGCCAAGAAGTTCTACGCCGAGATGTTCGGCTGGAAGCTGGTCGATCAGGACATGGGTGAGTTCAAGTACACGATGTTCACCCCGCCTGGTGAAAAGGAACCCAAGGGCGGCATGATGATGATGGAAGGCCCGCAGTTCGAGGGTGTGCCGCCGAGCTGGCTGAACTACATCGCCGTCGAGGACGTGGACGCCAGCGCGCAGCGCTGCGTGAAGCTGGGCGGCAAGATCGAATGCCCGCCCACGGACATACCGAAGGTAGGTCGTTTCGCCATGATCGCCGACCCGACCGGCGCTGTGATCGCGTTGTATCGTAGCGCGTAGATGTCTCGAGTAGTGGGTTTCAGCCTGCGTGCAGCCGCGCGGGCTGAAGCCCGCGGCTCGATAGTCTGGCGCTTTGCGGGCAGAGGTCCGCGGCTTAGCTCGTTGACGTACGTTTGACGCGGTGCACCAGCGACTGGGCCGATGACTTGATGCCGCGTAGCAAGCCTACCAACTGCTCGCGGTTGGGGGCGTACTCCATGGCCACGTCGGTGAAGACCAGGCCCTGCTCGACCAACTCAGCCAGCGAATGCGTGAAGTTACGCATGCCCGACTCCCGCGCGCCGCTGATGATCTCGGGCAGGTCGGCGTCCTCGGCCTCGCGAATCTTCTCCTTGACAATTCCTTCCCCCAACAGCACTTCCGTGGCCGGCACGCGGCTGATTTTTTCGTCGATCGCCGGCAGCAGTCGCTGCGCACAGATCGCCTTCAGCCCATTTGCCAGCGAACTGCGGATGAAGTTGTGCTGGTCGGGCGGGAAGAATTCGAGAATGCGGCCCAGGGCCTGCATGGTATCGGCGGTATGCAGCGTGCAAAACACCAGGTGCCCGGTCTCGGCGGCCTGCAACGCCGCCAACATCGTCTCGCGGTCACGCATCTCGCCAATGAACACCACATCCGGATCCTGTCGGACGGCGGAGCGTAGCGCGTCGGCGAAGGCGAAGACATCCAGGCCGATCTCACGTTGGCTGATGATGCCCATCTTGGGCTTGAAGGAGTACTCGATCGGATCTTCGATGCTGATGATGTTCACCGCCTGAGTCTCGTTGATATGATCGATCATCGCGGCCTGCGTGGTGCTCTTGCCACAACCCGTCACGCCACAGACGATGACCAGCCCCTCATGGGTCCCGTCGGCCAGCTTGCTGTAAATCGGCGGCAGGTGCAGTTCCTCGAAGCCGGGGATTTCACCTTTGACGCGTCTAATCGCGGCGTGCATCGTGTCGCAAGCCCGCATGACGTTGATGCGGAAACGGTCGCCGTTCGGCAGATTGTAGGCAAAATCCAGCCCACCACGTTCCTCGAGTTCATGTATACGGCGTTGGGGAATGATCGGATTCATGATCTTTTCGATCAGGTGTTCATGCAGTGGAAAGGGAGCCAGTGAAGTGCGGCGCAACTCGCCGGCAATGCGGTAAACGGGCGGTACACCCGTCTTGAGATGCAAATCACTGGCATTGATCTCACCCATCTTCTGCAGCAGAGGTATGATTGAATCGGGTACCGGACCTGCCATATACCACCTCACTAATGAACTGCTCGAGAGCTGCCTGGCTCTAATATGCCAGCATAGCCGCCATCCCCAGCGCTCGGCAAGCGCGAACTTTCACGATGGTCACGGCCGGGCGGCGTCCGATGACGTCACGTGCTCGTATAGAACCGGCGCTACCCCCTCGCTAAGTGTCAGTAGCGCCCGTCCATCCGCCGAGTAGCACAGGGCTTCCCCCTGTGTTTCTGGAACCAGTGACAACCGCACGGGGGGATACTTGAAGATAGTGTCAAAGCTGTCGTCGCCAGCGTCCAGCGGCAGTCGCCATTCCCAACCATCGATGTAGCAGCGGACAGCCAGGCGCTGTCCATCCGGCGCGATGTCGGCCGCCGTGATGATACGTGCCAGCGATTGCGCCGCCGGGAGTTCCACCTCCGTCAGTTTGGTCAATTCCGTCCGCGTGTCCGGCTGCCAGGGGGCCGGGAGCTTATAAACGATGCTCCGACCGTTACGGCCTTTAGTGAGGATATATCCATCGCCCGTGCGCGGATGAACGCAGAAAGCCTCCACATCGGCCGGGCCGTCAGGATAACTAAGGTGATACGCCCGCACCTCGACGGTAACGGGTTGACCGTCTCGGGGGGGCAGACCCACTTCCGGAAAGCGATAAATGGTCACAAAGGCTCGTTTTTCAGGATTATCGCCAACATCCGCCACGCAAACGTCATAGGTTCCCGGCTTTTCGCCAGGCGCCAATGCGAGGTCTTCATAATCGCGCGCGGCGGCATTTTTCAGGTTGATGACCAAGCGTGTTTTCCCGGCCCGATCAATTAAAAAAACACGGGGCTTCCCGCCGGAGTCGTTATGCGTGTAATAGCAACCAGGATGAAGTTGACTGCGAACTAAACCGGAAGCCTCGTCAAGCCGGTGATCAGTTACAGGGGCAAGTGCGACCGGTTTGGATCGCAGCGTGATCGGCTGTGAAGTCTGCCCGGATAATGAAGCCGTAATCAGCATTAGCAGCAGGACCGTACTACTTCGCCGCATTATGCTGATTCCTCTCCACGGAAAGCGAGCACCCCAAAGGATGCTAACGCTGTCGCTTCATGAGGGTATTATAGTCCTCGTAAGCCATATCCCCAGCCTGCTTGCGTAGCTCGGTGCCAACGGTTTCAGGCGCTGTGCGATGCACGGTCTCTTTGAAATGCTTACCGATGTTGGCTTCCTCGCCCCAGCCGAGCTTGATCGGCCAGGAGCGGTAATTCAGCTCGTTACCGATCACGTTGGGTGACTTAACAATGACTTTGTAGAGTCCGCTGGCGAAAGCCCGCGCCCAGGCCTGCACGGCCCGCAACAGATTGGCGAAATTGCCCTTGCGTTTGCCGCTGGCCAGATAGTCGCGCAGGGTCTCGACCATGCCGGGATTCTTGGTCAGGATGATATAGAAACGGTTCAGTTTATCGTCGTCGGCTCCCACCCGCCGCAAATCACGGAGCAACTGGTGCACGTGCTGCTCCAGGGTGGCAAAGACGCGGATGTATTCCACCAGTGCGTCACAGGTGCGCTCAAAGGTCTGCGTGGTGGGTACGTGTGTGTCCAGGAAGATATCCGGCACCTCCTTGTTCATGCGCGTCCAGAGTTGCTGATATGCCGCCTGGTCAGTGTGACTTTCGGCCACCGCCGTCTTTTCTTCCGCCCCGGCGGTGTCCCGGTCGCGTTCCTGTAGCGCTGCTTCGACCTGGGCTCTCAACTCTTTATTCTCGGCTTCCAGGGCATTGAGCCGTTCCGTCTGCTCGGTGTAGCGGTCTCCGACTTCACCCCGTGAACTTTTCAGCTTTTCGTGCTTCAACTGGATTTGCTCGGTCTCGGTTATCTGCAACCGGATCTGCGCATCGGTACGGCTGACATCCTCGAGCAATCTGGTACGAGTATCCTGGAGTTCCTTGATCTGCTTCTGCTGGAGTGTCAGTGAATTGAGTGCTTCCTTGTGGTTCGCCTGCTCGCGGCGCAGGGCCTTTTCCACATCACCCAGCCGGGCCGCTTCCGTTTTGAGTTTCAGCTCCAGACTGGCAACTTTCTGCATCAATTGTGGCACGGTGCCCTTCGGAGCTTCTCCCGCGGGTTCGGCCGGCTTCGTCTCGCCGGGTGACCCCGCGGCAAGTAATGCCTCGACCCCCTTGATGACGCCCGCGCGCTCTTCATCCGGTACCGCGGTCAGCTCATCACGCCAGGCCGTATCCAGCGCGGCACTATCGACATCTACATAGCGCTGGGACTCGACGGCCAGACGGGCCAGACTGGCCAGCCGCGCGGGTGCCAGCGGTACCGCCGCTGGTGACATGCTTATCTCCTATTCTTCTTCCGCGCCGCGCAGAGTGGCACGCAGCGTCTGTGCCATGGTCGTGCGTTGCAGGATATGATCGTCAAGCAGCGCGATCAGGCCGCGTAGCTCAACCAGTGGTAATAGTTGCCCACCCGTCGTCCGTGGGGCGGCGGCGGTGCGGTCCGGGCAGAAGCTAAAACCGGGAATCATTGTCATCAGCCGCAAGCCGTAGGTCACCACCGCCTGCCACAACTCGGCCGTCAACGCGTCCAGCACCGTGCTCGCGCGATCCTCCCGGCGAAACAGCAGGTTACGCCGCGACCACACCGCCGCGGGGGCGTCGCTATCACATCGACCAGCGATCCAGGTCCGCGCCTGCTGCTCACGTTGTTCGAGCGGCACTGCCTGGCAAGCGTTGGTCAGCTCTTTGCGCTCGGCCGCCAGGGCCCCATGTAAACGCACTTCCTCCCGTTCATCCACGGTCAACAACGTATCGAATAGCAGCATCCCGACCACGTGCAGATCCACCGCTTCATTAAACCAGGGATACCAGCGACACGTGCAGCGATCCTGAGCTTCCCCCTCTTTCAGTCCGCTGATATCGCCATGTACCGTTCCCACGACTCCCAGACCCGCACCGTCATCGGGATTTTGTTCCTCCGCCGGCGTCAGACCAGCCTCCCACCCCCGGCCGGCCACCCTGAGCCAGTCGCCGGGATGGAATAGATTGCCCGCGATGCCCAGCTCTTCCAGCAATAGGTGTACTTTCGCCTCGTTATCACCGGATCCCCGCGCCGTCTTCACGAAGACGTTAACGCTGCGTCGCGCGGCAAAGTAACGCGCCGCTTCGACGCTTTCGGCCGGTAACAGTTCACGAGTCGAGTATGCCGGTGGATATGGCAAGTCGATCTCGGTATCGTTCACCACACCGCTGGCGGGTTGCATGCCCACCTTACGCAACAAAGCGCGGAAGCTCCAGTTGGTGGCGGGTGCGTTGCCGGCGTGGTTCCAGGTCACACGTAGGGTGTCCTCATTCCAGCAGAGATGCGGCCGCCCCGTCACCCGCCAGGCCGCGTCAAGCTGTGACAGTAAATCGTTGATCAGGGCCAGTTTGAGCCGCGGGATCTCAACCAACTCACGCCCCTGGCCTTCACCACCGAGCAGTAAGCGCGGACCGGATGATTCGATCGTCAATGCCCGTTGGCGACGCCAGCTTTCGAACGCGTCACAATCCTCCGGCTGATCCGCGAACAGCGCCGCCGGGGCGACACCCCCAATAATCCGCGTGGCTTCACTCAGCCGCCACTCACCCAGTGGCATTACCGGCAAGCGCGCCTCGCCGGCGTGCGCGACCACCAGCCGATCAAGGGCGTACGCATACCCATCCCCGGCCGGGTAGCAGCGCTCGCGCTCCGGGCAGTCACAGCATGGGTGTATGGCGCATAAGCTTTGCCTGGCGGCCGGATCGCGTTCCGCCAGCGCCATCGCGTGTCGCACGACCTTGCCCTGGTCGAGGATTAATTGATCGAGCGATTCGGCCTGCCCCAGCGCGCTATTGCCCCCCCGTCCACAATATATCGCCGGCGTCTTACCATCTTCGGCTGGTCCATCCCAAAACAGCAGGGCCGTCGCGAGACCATCATCCTGTTCCGTGATGGATGCCCGCGCCTCCGCCGGCACGGCGTGAAGTTCCCCGGCCGCGTTAGGCGAGCGGGCCACGAATATCAGGTGGCGCTTGCGGCAGTACAGTAACGGACCAACCGACCCCAGATCATCAAACAAAGCACGTACCGATTCGCAACCAACTGGTACCGGTAGCCGGGCATACAGTTTCGGCAAGCCCCGATAGCATGCCAGCACTTCGGTCAGCGAGATGACGTCACCAGGCGGCGCCGCGGTGGGATCGAGCAGCAGCGGGATTTCCAGCGGCAATACCAATTCGCCCCGGGCATCGCACAGCCCAGCCACAAAGGACTGTACCACTCCCAGAGGCGTATCCAGCTTGACAAAGGGATCGACAGCCACACCAGCCTGATCCGGCGGCGGCCCCAGCAGACGTAATACGTCACCAAAGCGGCCAGGCAGTGGTATAAAAGCACTATTCATGCGGCGCTCACCGCCGGCCTCGTCGGTTCGGTTAGGATCTTTAACGTGCGTAGACTCTTCACTCGCCACCGTCATAACTCCCTTATCGGCGGAAGTAATCCAGACAGGTCGCGACATTATACGATTGCAGCCCCAGCCACCCAAGAACCACGCCAATCACGTGGAATTCAGAGCCACGGCCGTAATAAGTCGCCCGAGTATAATGCATTGGGCATCACTTCACACTCGGCCCAACAACCCGGACAGGCATCCACCCATCGTCGCGCCGCACGGGTGGATGTGCCATGCCAGAGAGCTTCCCAGGAATCTGTGCGCAGGTTGCCGACTGTTTCAGTGTTGAACAGGCAGATTGGCACACTACCATCCGGCAATAGGCGTACGTGACTGCGGAGTGCCACACACCGTGGCTTGCAAGTTGCACGCGGCCGCCCGTTACCGCTCCCGGCCAGGCGTTCCAGCAGCCCATGCAGGTAATATTTCTTGCCCCACCGCAGCAGCGTGTCACGACACCGCCGGTTTTGCCGCAACTCACGCTTAACAAAGCCTGTCACATCCGCCGAACGCAAGTCTGGATGCAAAGGGTAGCCCACCAGAGCGATCAGGTGCTCGGCTCGTCGTCCATGGTGCGCTGTCCCATAGAGCGAAGAATCCTCATAAGCCAGTACCGAGTGCACTTCCACACTCAGCTTGCCCATGATTTCCCGCAGAGCAGCGTTATCTTCGAGTGACTTCTCCGAAATCACCGTATGGTTGACACTTACTTCCAAGCCCAGACGGCGACGAAAGTCCACCAGGCACCGCACGGTTGCCAGAGCCCGCTCGAACGTGGCCTGGCGACCGCGATTGTGGTCATGTTCCTCCGCCAGACCGTCGAATGAGACCATAAACCGCAGTCGTCGCGGCGTCTGGCAAGCCTCAATTAACTTCTCCACGCGATCCGGCTGTGAGCCATTGGTGGTGATGTGCAGCACCGCCGGTTGTGAGACAGACAACACGCTCTCGGCCAATTCAAGCAAGTCTGTTCGCAGGAACGGTTCCCCACCCGTCAGTCGCACCACGTCCAGGCGACCCAGTTTGCCAAACACGGTCGCTACTTCCGACGAAGTCAGCTCCCGTCCGGCCGGCAACTTCCACGAATCACACATGCCACAACGTGCGTTACAACGAAAGGTAACCACGTACGTACACCACGCGGGCCGCGGAACGGCTCCCAACCGGTTGTACAGTACTGATTTGGCGAGTTGCGCGACTCTCATGAGACTTTTGCCATGGAAGCCGGCCGCGGCACACTACCAGCCAACTCACCGAGGTAGCGTTCAATCGCCACCAGGGCCTCGCGGCGCCCATCGCGGGCATGACGGCGTATGTTGTCCAGGTAGAGCGCCTCGCGTTCCAGGAAGGTTTGCAGAACATCCTGACTCAGTTCACTATGCCGAACCTGCATACCAATCTGCATGTATTCGAGCGAGGCGGCATTCAATCGTTGCTCAACACTATCCTCGGGAACCACCAGCATTGGCTTGCCGAGATGTAACGCTTCGCCGACCAGTTGGTTACCAGCGGTGGAAAAGATGGCCCGGCAGCCGGCCATGTCCTCCAGGAAAGGCAGGTTACTGGCTGAACGGAAGTTGAGGTTGCCAAGTGTGTCCTGACGTGGTACGCCATAAACCAGTACCGGCATACCCGCCTCGCGTAAGATGTATTCCATTTGGGACGTGAACTGGTGTTCACCCTTGTTGATGTATGCCAGCAGATAATCACCACGCGTTGGTGTTACCGCCAAGACCTCGTCGCGGAGCAAGGGCCCGACGACACACACCCCCGGCCGCCGGGGAGGAGCGTCATAGAAACTTGACACTATGACCCGCTCGGGACGTCGCATCAGCAGGCGGTAGACCAGCACATCTCGCTGACTGCGTAACCGATCACCCCAGGGAATCCGTGGGCGGCAGTAAACCAAAATGCCGAAATGATCGAAACCAATTCGTGGGATTCCCAGACGGCGACCGATGTTGTGTAGCCAGGGCTCGGCGTCCGAGATAATGACCTCCGGTCGGAAGTCGCTTACGACCTCAAGGAGGCTTTGGAAAGTGGACCCACGCAACAGCATATCCAACACCGACCCAATGTTGCGTTTGAGGGTCAGGTAGTTGGAGCGCCGGGTGCTTTTAGCGTACTCGTACGTCAATGTTGGGATGCGCACGACTGGGTATCGCGGGGTGAGTGCGTCGTAGGCGTCACCGCCGGCCAGGATCAGCACATCGTGTTGACGATGCAACTCCGGCAGGACTGCGGCGGAGCGCGTGGCATGCCCACGTCCATAGCCAAACACCCCATAAGCAATGCGCATTATTCACCCTCATCGATCTCGCGCTTTTCCCTGACTACCTCCGGCTGGCGTATGTCTTACTGTCGGTTGCGCTGGAGTGACCTTTGGAGGCCGGAGCCTCTGGCCGTATCCGATCGACGCCAGCAGGCCGGCCGACAGCCCCAGGAATACGACTCCCGAACCGCCGGAAGATACAAATGGCAGGGAAATGCCCTTGGTCGGCACACTGTTCGTCACCACCGCGACGTTGAAGGCGGCTTGCAGACAGATCAGCAACGTCAGCCCGGATGCCAGCAGGCGGCCAAACGGATCGGCGGCATTCCGCGCCACTTGAAATCCGCGCCACAGGAAGAGCAAAAACAGGACCACCACCACGATCCCGCCCACGACGCCCAGCTCTTCACAGATGGTCGCCAGGATAAAATCATTGTCCTTCTGCGGCAGGTAACCATATTTCTGTACGCCGGCACCCAAGCCGCGTCCGAACCAGCCCCCCGAGCCAATCGCCAGCATGGATTGATCGATCTGGTAACCACCCGCCCGCGGATCGGGATTACCCATCCACCAATCAATAATGCGTTGCAGGCGATAGGGTTTGAGCAGAACCAGGCCGACACCGCCAACCAGTCCGACCAGTCCGGCTCCCAATAGATGCCGCCAGCAGGCACCACCCAGAATAAGCATGCCACCCGCCAGCACGGCCATCAGTGCCGCCGTGCCGAAATCCTCCAGGCCGGTTAGAGCGATCAGCAACCCCGCGCTGAGCATGGCCGGGAGAAAGCCGGAGCCCAGATTACGGATGCCCAGTGCCGCGCCGGCCGGATGTTGAGCACTGCGTACCTGCATACGCGTCAACAGGGCCGCCAGCCAGATCACCATGACAATCTTGGCCAATTCAGCGGGCTGAAAGCTCAAGGTAAACGGGCTATGCAGCACCACCAGCGCTCGGCGGGCGCCCAGAACCTCGCGTCCGACAAACTGCACCAGCACGAGCACCATTAATGCCAGCAGGTAGAGCAGGCCCACGCGCCAAACTTCGTGCGGTTTTTCCCACGTCAGCCAGCGATAGCCACAATGGGCGGCCAGCAACATACCGAAGAATCCGGCCAGGGCAAACACGCACTGCCGCAGGGGAGTATCCCACCACTGGCGGTAGTCCAACTCGGCCCCGCGGACAGTCACGGAAGCCGAGTACACCATCACGACTCCCAGCGTCATCAGCACACCCGCTAATAACAGCAGGATGCCGTCGAACGGCTGACTCGGGGAATCGTGGTCATCCTCCCCGCTAATATGGCACGGGGTTGTCTGGGGTACCGTGGCCATGGCCTACCTCAATTTGATCGTCGCCAGTGCGAAGGCGGCAAACAGCGCCGCCACCAGCCAGAAGCGCATGACGACCTGCATCTCCGACCAGCCGCCAAGATGAAAGTGATGGTGCAGTGGCGCGCAGCGGAAAAACCGCTGGCCGCCGGTGGCTCGGAAGTAAATAATCTGAATCAATACGGACACCGCCTCGACCACAAAAATGCCCCCGACAATCAAAAGCATCAGTTCCAACCGCGTGACGATCGCGACATAGCCCATTAGTCCCCCCAGCGGCAATGCTCCGGCATCGCCCATGAAGAGCTGTGCCGGGTAGGAGTTGTACCACAGAAAACCCAGGCAGGCCCCGACAACCGCTCCGCAGATGACGGATAATTCTCCCGCCCCCGGAATCGGGTAGAACAGCAGATAGCTCGCCAGATCATGATTGCCAACCACGTAAGCCAGAATCATGAAGGCAAAGGCGGTCATCCCCAGGCAACCGCTGGCCAGACCATCCATCCCGTCCGTCAGATTGACGGCGTTGGAAGTCCCGGCGATCACCACCACGGCAATAATCACGAAGATCGCCGTCGGCAACGCAATACCATGTTTGTAAAAGGGGATACTCAACACGTTGTAGAATTTGCCATAAGGCACGTCGATGTCGAAGCGGGCCAACTCCGCGTTGGTCTCGCCGGCCCGCAGGATGAACATGGCCAGCAATGCCCCCAGGGCCACCTGGAAGATCAGCTTCTCCCAGAGGTAGAGTCCGTCGCGCGAGCCCCCGCGCCGGCTCGCCGCCAGCTTGAGCCCGTCGTCAATCCCGCCGACCAGCCCGAGCCAGACCAGGCAGAAAAGTCCCATGCGTACATAGAAGCTTTTGATATCAGCCAGGAGAATTACGCTGATGAAAATGGCGATGACGATTAGCACGCCCCCCATGGTGGGTGTATCACGCTTGTCAGCGTTCATGCGGTTCAACACCGCGTGATCGAACTCCGGACGATCGCCGACTTTCAGCCGGGTCAGGATGCGAATGGCGCGCGGACCGAGCGCCCAGACGATCAGAAACGCCAGCAACACCGCCATGGTGGCGCGGAAAAGCGGATCGTCCCAGGCGTAACCCGGACCTGGTTTGAGCCATTGCAGTAAGAGGTACAGCATTATTTTACGTAGTCGATGAGGTCTCGCACCGCTGGCGCAGCGGCTCGACCAGTTGGTCCAGTCCCACGGCCCGCGATGCCTTTAGTAATACCAGATCACCTTCTCCCAATTCCTTTAGCAGCCGCTGGCGGCAGGAGGCCACGTCATCACAACAGGTGACGCCCGGCCCGAAGAGTTCCTCGCCCACCAGGACATCCGACATCAACTTGCCGGCCGGACCCACCAGGTATACGCGGTCGACCCGTATACTCAACAGACATTTGGCCACCTGGCGATGCAACTCCGCGGACTGCCGCCCCAGTTCGCACATCTCGCCAAACACGACGATCCGCCGACCCTGGCAGGGTAGCGAATCAAGCATGTTAAACGCGGCCTCGGCGCTGCTGGGATTGGCGTTATACGCGTCGTTCAGCACCGTCAGGCCATCCAGCTCAAGCACCTCGCCGCGCATTGGCGGAAGCACAAACGATGCCAGGCGTTCGGAGATTTCCTCATGTCCAAATCCCAGACGCAGGGCAACCGTAATGGCCCCCGCCGCGTTGAGCGCGTTATGCGCCCCGGCCACACACAGGCGGTACTTAAAACGCCCGTTGATGGTGAAATGCAGCCAGGGGGCTTCATAACGAATATCGGTCACGCGTACATCGGCCGCCTCGTCACACCCATAAGTCACCAGGCTGACACCCTCGCTGGGCAGGTACTTAAGCACGACCGGCTGGTCAATGTTAACCGCGGCGAAGCCCCGGCTTTCCAGCATACCCAGGATCGCGCACTCCTCGGCGGCCACGCCGGCCAGATCCTTGAGACCCTCCAGATGTTCCTCGGCCACACAAGTGATCACCGCCATGTTGGGTTGCGCGATCCGCGCCAAGGCGGCGACCTCGCCCGGCGCGCTGGTACCGATTTCAATCACGAGGTATTCATCCGGGGCCTCGGCTGACAATAATGAGAGCGGTACCCCGATCTCGTTATTGAAGCTCTTGGGCGAGCAGTGCCCGCTCATGCGCCCGGACAGAATGTGATCGATCATGGCCTTGGTGGTCGTCTTGCCGTTACTGCCCACCACGGCGATGACATCCGCCGAAATCAATCCGCGATGATAAGCCGCCAACCGGTTGAGCGCCTGAAGCGGATCTTCCACCTCGATCAGCGCGCCCGCTGGTATGGGCCGTTCGAGTTCACGACTTAAGCGTAACTCGAGTTCGCCGGCCCGGGCGGCTGCCACCACCGCCGACACGGCGCCACCGCGGAGCGCCGCGGAGACAAACTCATGGCCGTCGAAACGCTCGCCGGAGAGCGCGAAAAATAAGTCACCCGCGGCAATGTCGCGCGAATCCGTTGAAATCCGGTTGACGGTCACCGTGGACAGTTCAGCGCGCGCGCGCCCCCCCATGGGCGCCACCATCTCACCTATAATCAGCTTAATCACGGATTATGCTTCTCCACCACGCTCACCATTCACTCGGGCGGCCATCCGACGGGCCACTTCCACATCGTCAAAGTGTAGCCGACAATTGCCAAGAATTTGATAGCGCTCATGCCCTTTCCCGGCAATCAGCAACACATCCTCCGCTCCCGCCATTTGTACCCCCAGGGCAATTGCCCGAGCTCGATCGGGCTCGACTTGCACGCGCCGGCGCTGTTCGGCATTAAACCCCGGCAATATCTCCTTGATAATCCGTTCGGGATCCTCACCGCGGGGATTGTCACTGGTCACGACAATCTCGTCGGCGAATTCAGCCACCGCCGCCGCCATCCGCGGACGTTTGCCACGATCGCGGTCGCCCCCACAACCGAAGACGACCACCAGCCGCCGACGCGTTAGGGGCCGCAGAACTTTCAGTACCTTGTACAGCGCGTCTTCGGTATGAGCGTAATCCACAAATACATCCGCTTCCGACGCACAGGTCACCCGCTCCAGGCGTCCCGGCACATGCCGTAAACCTGCTAATCCCGCCTGGATCGTTTCACCCGACAGACCCAACGCCCGCGCCAAGCCGGTCGCCGCCAGCGCATTGTAAACATTGTGCTGTCCAATGAGCGCGCTCTCGACCTCTACCGAATCCCCATCAGCACTCAGTCGGTAACCGGTACCATTGATCGTCTCGCCCAGAATCCGACCTTCAATGTCGGCGGCTTTTTCCAACGAGTACCATACCTGACGCGCCCGGCACGGCGCGCTCATCCATTTGACATGTTTATCATCAAAGTTAAGCACCGCGGTGGCGCTTGGTTCCAGCGTCGCAAAAAGCTGTGCTTTAGCCGAGCGGTATTCCTCCAGGCTGCCGTGATAGTCAAGGTGATCTTCCGACAGGTTTGTGTAGCCGGCCGCCGCCAACCGTAAACCCGCGACCCGCTGCTGGTTGATGGCGTGGCTGGAAATTTCCATGACTACCACACCCGCCCCAGCCGCCGCACATTCAGCCAGTGCGGCCGCCAATTGCAGCGCGCCGGGCGTCGTGTTTTCGGCCGGAATTTGCCGACCGCACAAGTCATACCCGATAGTGCCCAGGAAGCCGCACTTAATGCCCGCCGCCCGGACAATCGCCTGCAACATCAGCGCCGTGGTGGTCTTGCCGTTGGTCCCGGTCACACCTACCAGCTTCAATCCCGCCGCCGGACCGTCTTCGAGCCCGTACCAGCGAGCCGCCAGTCGGGCGAGTGCCGCGCGCCCGTCCGGCACATTTACGACCAACACATCCTCGCGCGCTGGCAGGTCTTCTCCGACTACCACGCGCGCTCCCCGTCCCACGGCGTCCACAATGTACTGCCGCCCATCCACCGCCGTACCACGCACCGCGATAAAAACGCTTCCCGGCTGGACTTGTCGCGAATCATCAAACACACCCGTCACCGACATAGAGCCGCCGCGGCCGATCGTGGCCTCGTCCGCGATACCTGTCAGCAGTGTACCGAGCTTACGCAAGTTCACTCCCCGCTCCAGCGATACCGATTCGCGACACGGCACATCCGGAGCCGCGCGTCTCACGGCATTATCCCACCGGTTCGCCCGGTAGTCACCTCGGGCGGCACCTGCATATAAGCCAATGTATCCGCCAGGATCGCCCCCACCGCCGGCGCCGAAACCGTTCCGCCGTAGTATTTGCCACCGGCCGGTTTGTACAAGGTGACCAGGACCACGACGCGCGGTACGTCCGCCGGCGCGCCGCCGATGAACGAACCCACGTATTTGCCCGGCAGGTAACCCCCGCGCGGCCCGGCGACCTGGGCCGTGCCGGTCTTGCCAAAAACGCGATAGTTACTGATCCGCGCGTTCTTGCCGGTCCCGATTGGCGACATGACTACTTCGACCAGGGCGCGCTCGCGAAAACTAGCCACACTCTGTTCGCCAAGCACGCGCCGCACGACAATCGGCTCCGAGTAATCAGCCAGCATGTCACCGGCCGGCCCGCTAATGCCCCGGACGATACGCGGCCGATACAGCACCCCACCATTGCAAAAGCAACTGAAGGCCGTCACGAGCTGTATTCCAGTGACGGCGATCTCCTGGCCAATCGGAATTGATTGTGTCGAATATGAAGTCCAACGCGACAGATCCTGGACCAAGCCGTCATGCTCACCAGGCAATGTCAGCGCGGTCGAAGTGCCAAAGCCAAACCGGCGGACATAATCGTGTAGCCGCTCATTACCACAACGCCCACCCAGCAGGGCCATGCCGATATTACTCGAACGACTGATGACCTCATGTATTGCCAGCGATCCGTAGGCATGGGTATCGTGAATAGTCCGGCTGCCAAAAGCCCGGGCCGGCCCATTAATGTGGAAGACCTCATCCAGGTGAACGATTTGCTCATCCAAGGCACAACTGGCGATAAACGGCTTGAAAACACTGCCGGGCTCATAGGCATGTGCTATGGCCTTGTTTTGCAGACACTCCCGGGCCTGATGCTGCTCGGCAGGCGTCAATCCCGGCGGAATCGGCTGGGCCGGCTCGAAGTCGGGGACATTGGCCATTGCCAGCACCTCGCCAGTTTGCGGATCCATCGCAATCGCTATGCCCCATTCGGCCTTAAAAGTTTCAACCGCTTGCCGCAAATGCTCCTCGGCTAGCTGCTGGACATGCGCATCAATGGTCAGGACCACGCTGACCCCATCGACCGGCGGGACGTACTCATTAACATGTGTGCGTAATCGCCGGCGATCCACGTCCACGGTCGACACGCGGTGTCCGTCAGTGCCGTGGAGCTGTTCATCGAAGCTTAACTCGATCCCGGCCAGACCACGCGGGACACCCTCGATCGGATCACCAACAAACCCCAGGACATGTGCCGCCAGTCGCTCGAGTGGGTATGTTCGTAGCGATTCGTACTGCACGCCGAACGCGTAGAGCCGCCGGCCTTCACGCACCGAGTTGAAGACCTCCAACTCGGCGTCAGAGATCTGGCGCTTGACCCACACAAAACGGCTATCGCTCCGCTGATGGATGAGATCCTCCAGTTCCTCGGCATCCAATCCCAGCGTCGGCGCGACCGAACAGGCCGCGTAGTGCCTGCTCCGAGGCTCCGGGAGCAACGACGGATCGACGAAAACCGACGGTTCCCGCAGACTGCCCGCCAACAGCCTTCCACGTGTATCCAGGATCTGTCCTCGCTGTGCTGGAATCCGCAAACTGGCGGTTTGTTGTCGGACGGCGCGCGCCTGCAGCGCGGCCCCCCGCTGGTGTTGAATATATGCCAATCGGCTGGCACCCCCGATCAGCATGACCGCCACAGCCAGAAAAAGTACGCCGCCTGAACGCATGCCTCCGCTCCCACGTGAGATTCAGGGTGAATTCGTCCGCCCCCTGGGAGCTACCAGCTCATCCACGGGTTCAGACATCTGGATTAACTTCACGCGCTCCCACAATGCCGCCGGATCCCGGGCCCGTTGCCAGGCCAATTGCTCGTGCCGCAGTTCCTGTCGCAGCACATCATCCCACCGATCCAGCTCCGAGATCTCGTAATGCAGCCGCGTGGTCTCGGCCCGCAGCACCACGACCACCAGCATGATCACCAGCGCCCCGGCCAGTACGCAGATCATTCGTATCAATTTCATGATGCGCGCCGTCCTGCCACTCCGGCGCGAACCCGGTTTGCCTGACACGGAGCTTTAACTCCGCACCGCATCCAAGGGCGGCGGCAGTTTGATCCGCATGCCGGGGATAATCTTGCCTGGCTCATTCAAGCCATTTAACTCAGCAATCTCGCGCCAACGCCGACCGTCATTCAATTGACGCGCGGCGATGCTGGTCAGCGAATCCTGCTTGCGTATCGTATACCAACGGGGCTGTCCGGTGGCCCTTAAGTGGTTAGCGGTACCCCGCGCGGAAGCAACATTAGCTGAGCCTTTCAATGCTTTGGCGGGCGAGACGCCATTCAAGACCTGTCGGACAATCTGATCATCAGGTATCGTGAGCTTCTGCCCCACCGTGACATGATCCGGACGATCGGCGAGCACCGGATTTGTCGCTATCAGTAACTGCACCAACCGGTAATCAGATGAATCCCAATGCCGCTGTGCGATCCTGGTCAGCGAGTCACCCTTACGGACCGCGTATTGCCGTGATGCCGGCGCGGACAGCGCCGCGGGTGTCGCTGCCGGTATGGTTTCCACACTGGCCGGATTGGTGAATGCCGCCAGGCTCAGCGGCCGTTCCACCGTTGGCTCGGCTGACACATATACCGTTTCATCGACCTCGGAATAGGTCGGTGGCGGCAACACCACACTCCGCGCTGGTTCAGCTTCCGGCACGGTGGCCACGGCCACCACATTCTCATGCCGCAGGTTTTCTTCCGCCTGACGTTCAAAGGGATTGCCACGCGTAAACCGGGGAGTTACCCCCGTGGGCAACGAAACCCGCGGCGTTGTGTTCGGGGTGGGCGCGGACATCGAACCGGCCGAGGCCGACTCACGCGCTATCAAAGGCGGTGTAACCTCGGTCAGCGGCAAAGCCACCTGGTCAATCAGCCAGCACAAGGCACCAATAAAGCTGGTACACACGAATAACGCCGCTTTGACGTTAAGTGCCATGGCCTACTCCCCTTACTCTTCAACTCACTAAGCGTCGTGCCACCCGCAGCTTGGCGCTGCGGCTACGCGGATTAGCCCGTCTTTCAGCCGGATCAGCTATAACCGGTCGCCGCGTTAACTCCTCAAACTCCGCCTTGGCTCCCCGTAGGAAGCGTTTGACAATGCCATCTTCCAGACTGTGGAAGCTGATGACCGCCAGCTTGCCACCGGGCGCCAGGTAGTCACGAACCAGCCCGAGAAAAGCTTCCAGGTTCTCCAACTCGCGGTTGACACATATCCGCAGGGCCTGAAAAACACGCGTGGCCGGATGCAGCTTGCCACCACGCTGACCCTGGGCACTCACCGCGGACTCAACCGCTTGCGCCAGTGTGCGCGTGGTTGTGATCCGGCCCTCATGGCGCACCTGGCAAATGCGCCGCGCGATTTTGCGGCTGAGGCCTTCCTGCCCATATTGGAAGAACAAATCAGCCATGTCGTTCTCACTGAGACCATTGATCAGATCGAGCGCTTTTTGCTTTTGTTGGCGATCGTAGCGCATGTCCAAGGGTCCGTCGCGCTCGAATGAAAAGCCCCGCGTTGGCTCGGATACCTGGGCAGAGTTAACCCCGAGGTCCAATAGCAGATGATCCACTCGCTGCGGCGTCCGTGCGCCTAGGACCTCGGGGAACTCCGCGTAATTCCCACAGCACAGTTCAACGCCTTCCATGGACTGCGCTGACAGCCGCGACCGCGCCTCCGAGAGCATCTCATCATCCCAGTCAATCCCGATGTACCGGCCACCAGGCATGATCCGCGGAATCAACGCGGCCGCATGCCCCCCCAGACCAACCGTACCATCCAGAATGGTCTCTCCGGGACGTGGTTCCAGCAATTTCAACAGGGGTAGCACCAGAACGGGCTGATGTTCGAGCCGCGGCTGACCCACACAACACTCTGCTGGCTAGCGTCCGGCCCCGGACGTCCGTAACCACACGAAAGTTTTCCGCTGGACTTGCCGGCCTAATACCGGTACATTCCGCATCTCGTCGCCGCCTGACAGCGGCGAAATATCGGCCGCGGTGGATCGTCCCTGAGCCACCGGCGGCCCGGGCTGAAGGCGGGCAACCACGACCGCCCACTGGAGCACAGAAGCGTCCCTGCTCCCTGTCAGGACCCCTCGGCGTAAAAGGTCCTGACCGCACTCCCAGTTCTATTCGGATTGCAACGACGGCAACCGTCGGCTACACGCCGTTGCAATCCGCCCTCTCGAAACCCAACCAAATATCGTTTATTGACCAGCTCAAGATTCTTTTGGTACCGTGGTCACGGGCTTAGTGAACTGTTTCAGTTCCTTGGCAGCCTCGGCACGCTTCTCCGTATAGCTGCCCCATTGACCACTCTCAAAGGCCTCATATTCCTGACGGTCCCAGATTTCCAGGTGATCCTGTACTCCGATCAGCGTTACTTCCTTGCCAAGCTCCGCACGTTTGAGAATTCGATCCGGTATCAGAATCCGGCCCTGACTGTCCGGATCCAGCAGATCGCACTGACTGTATTCAAACTGACGCCATTCGTGCGTCTCATCAGACAGGCTCTCAGCGGGTGGAACCGGGCGGAGATCTTCGAAATAGACTTCAGGATAAAGCGCCAAGGTGCCCTGTCGTTGGCCAGGCAGTACGTAAAAGGACCTGCCGTCTCGACGATCATCCATTTTGCGACGTATTTTGTAGGGAATAGAGAGCCGATTCTTTGCGTCGATCGTCAGCTCATAGGTCCCTACTAGAAACATCCCTGCTCGCCACCAAGGCCCACTTTGATCCACTGGGCTACTCTTATCAAGGATTAGTCTAACATATTTAGGGACTGACGCAAGCCAATTTCGCCCATTTTTCAATTACAAACTGGTGAAATGTAAAGACAGGAAAGATGTGCCTGGTCTGCGCCACCCCAAATGAGAGTGTGCGCGCGCAAATGAGAGTACAACCGGTAGTAGGGAATCCCCGCCACCCCCCAGACATGCCTAATAAAAATGTGCGACCGAGCGAGTCTCGAAGATTAATTAATTTGTTTTCGAGGCTCCACTAAACCGTTCGCGGGGCGTTGACCGGCTAGATGTTCGCAACAGCGGAAGCAAGGAATTCGTGTTGTGGCACTTAACCATCATGCTCTTGCTCGCCAGTGCGCGCGTTCTACTCTAAGGGCCGGGGCGGCCTGGCCGGCACGGCCGGCGTCGCCTCCGGGCTCCTAGTCGCTATCAGCCCGCTTAACGTCGGCCGCGACCTGGCATGCCAGCGCCGGCCAGTCGCCGATTCCGAAAATTTTCCGCTCATCTTCGGACAGCTTGCGATACCCCCCCGCACGAAGGGCGCTTTGCACGGCCGACACGGCATCATCCGGCTTCATATCAACGCCTTCACCGCCATCGATTAGCCGACTCTTGACTTCGCCAATCACCCGTAGCCTGGCCTTCTCGGCCTGGGCCTCTGCTGAATCGGCGCCGCTTGAATGAGCCGGCCTGCGTTCGGGATGATACTGTTGGTCAACCACTTTGGCCCATTTTCTCCGTAACACCGGCAGCTGATCCACCAATGCCCCCAACTGCGAGAACTCGGCCAAGATTGCGGCTTTGGCTTGCGCGGCAATGCTCACCCGTGCCGCCCAGCCGCGCTCCGCCTGTCGCCGCTCTTCCACGATCATCGATTCCGTGGCGGCACGCCGGTGGGTTTCGATTTTGAGTAGATCATGAATTTTGGCCTGTTGAAGGATGGCCGTACTTGCGGCTTCGATATCGCTGGCAAGTTTAAGATCGCCTGCCAGATCATCCGCAGCTCTCCCGAGCGCGGCCATACACTCACCCAGGACAACGTCGTCGCCGGGCTGGGGATTATCGTTGCGTAGAAGAACTTCACGGTATCGCTCCACCGCGTTGATTTTGCGCTGTTCCTCAGCAGCGCGCATCGCCTCGATAGTGGAATGCGTCGGGGTAGTTGCTTGTTCTGTTTCCGGTCGTGTCATTGCGAGTCCTTTCGCTGTCTGTGTCGCGGGCGTCCGTGCCACGACTGGGTTGTTGGTATCTAGCGGCGGCCACAAATCTGGACGTTGCCGGCGTGAGCCGCACATTCAAAAGCAATAAACGTCTCCGCGGCGACGAACTCAGTCTGAAGGTGCGGACTGCTGTTAAAGATGAATCGCAACGCTCTCTCTGGATCGCCATCGTCAAAAATACGCGACGCCGCCAGCGTCTCATGACGCGCGCGGGTCTGTTTTGTTTTTGTGAGGATGTTCACCAGCCCGGCCCGGTTGGCTCGCACAAAAGCGGCGTGCGTCTCCGCGTCGCCAAATTCGGCTCGTAGCGCCGGATCAAATCCGCGCGCGCCTTGGAATCCCCGATCGCCACCAATCGCCCGCACCGGTTGTGCGGAGTATACTGTCATGTGCATCCCTGCACCCGTCCTTTCGTTTGTCGCGGGATGGCCGCGGTCGGCCAATTGCCCGCGCCGAGCGGTTATATCCTCCGAGACTGACGTGAGTAGCTCCCGATGCTCCGCGATTTCATTAAGCGCGCTGAGCAGCTCCGCCGCCATGGCAACTCTGCCCGGAAAGACCACGTCCCGAAATAGTACGTCGGCGGCCTTGAGCCACGCTTCGCGGCCGATGCCCTCCGAGTCATTGAGAAACTCGCTGAGGCCAGGCAGCGCTTCAGCCGCATAGTCCAGGAAGCCCGCAACCAGCGCCAAGGTCTCACCCGACAGAATAACTACATCGGGCTCGTCCGCTTCGCCGGGGGGCTCGCTGGCGTTGTCGTCCGGGCCGTTTCCCGGATTACCACACACAAGCAAGCGATGCGGTTTCCCGAGCCCGAAACCCAAACGCGCCGCCGCCTGGCTGGCGGCCAGCGGCCGCGCGCCAATCGTCGCGGGGCTGTTGGTTAGAGCCAGGCTAATAAGCTGCACAACACGGCCGTCGCGGTCGGTGTAAAACGCCGGGGAATGATAGCGGTAGCGGCTGGCGGCGATCGCTTTCGAGCCGCGCTCCGTGAAGTCAACCGAACCCACCAGCCCCCGCGCCGGATCCCAGCGCAGGCGCTTGATCCAGCCGGCCGCCGGTGCCGCGCCTTCAGGGCCGCGCAGTTCCGGGCAGATGGTTTCGTGGTCATAGTCCACGAGCAGATCCCCACCGGATCGGGAGAATTCGCGGATGACCTGCCGCGCCGCCTGGGCGTCCATTTGGTAGGTCTCGCCGCGCGTGGTCCGCCCCGGTCCGGGCTGGAATATCACTATCTCTTTACGCATCGCAGACTCCTTTCTGCTGCCACGGGCCGCTCCATCGGCCAGGTCTATTCCCGGCCGTTGCCGCCGCCAGCAGCTTTGAACGCGTGGGGTACCAGGCGGACGGCCAGCTCATCAGCCAGTTCGCACAGCTCATCGGTAGTACACAATTGCAACAACGTTACGTTCCGGCCAAGCGCCTCTGATCGCGTATTTGCATCCGGCGGGTGCCTGGCGTACTCCGGCATGATCCGAGCTATGTCGTGAATCAGAGTCGGCGGGCATGCACTGGCAACCCTCATCAGCTCCCGCAACGCTTCAACCTTCTCTCTTGAGATGGCTACCGGCGCGGCGGTGCCGTTTCGCCGTTTGCGAACCTTCAACACTGTTTCACTTCCACTCGCCATCGCAGACCCGCCTTGATCCGTGGTCCGCAGTCTTCAAACCGGTCTACCGACCGTTGCCGTTGTCGCTTTCCGCCAGCACACGATGGCGATACTCATGTGCCAAGCGCTCGCCGAGCGATACCGCTTGTTCGGCGATTTCGCGGTGGAACCGAGGCAACGCACGCGCGGGCAACATCAGATCGATGGCCGTTGCACCGCCCGGGACCCCGGTACCCGCCTGGCCGTTAATCGAGACACACACCGCGATCGCTTGCAAGCCATAGCCCACGTTGCGGTAAGTGTCTTCGTCATCCGCTTCATCGTCGCTTTCAGGCTCGAGGGCTTCGTCCGTGTCCGCGTCGCCACTCGCGTTCCCGTCGGGATCTCCGCCGGCCACCCCGGCCCGGCTCAGTTTGTCACACAGCGCGTCCGCGCGTCGAACCGTGCGTTCGATCAAACCGTGCCCGCCAACCAGGTCACGGCAGTAGATCACCACGGGGTCGGCGCTCAAATCGCTACCACTTATCGCCGGGACCACGAGCTCCACACGGATAAGGTCCTGGCCAGCCAGCCATCCGTTTTGTGCTCTCAGCCGTTCCACGGCCTGGCCGGCGCCCGCGCACACATCCGGTATGTCATCCAGGAACGATCGCTCGCCGTTGCCCGTCTCGTTTGCCGTTGCCGTTGTCATAGCCATTCCTTTCGCCCTACGGTAGACTCTCTTCCGCCGTCGCGAGCCCACTGCTCGCTTTTGGCATGGCGGCCGGCGTCGCAATCGCCGGCCGCCCGCGTTATGTCTTCGCCTCTTTACCGGTGAGCTGCTCACCGGTTAGCAGTAAAATCAACATGCCGGCTTGGCCTTCGCCCTTGACTGTGAGCTGGTACCGCCCGGCGCACGCTTCCGGTGTCAAGGATAGTTTCTTGATCGCGCGAACCACGTTGATTCGGCGGCGACCGCTGTCAGCCCCGCCTTTGCGTGTGACGACACCACACGCGACGGACTGCCGCTGCTCACCGTCTCGGACCGCCCGTAGCGCCAGGCGTAGCGTTCCGCTGGTATCCGCCAGTATTATGGAGTAGTTGCCGATGCCCACCAGCTCCAGATCGGCCGCGCGTGCCAACAGCACGCCACGACGGCCAATTGAGACTTCGCCCTCAGCCAAGGCGGCGACTGGCTCGAACGATCCGGGTTCCACAATCTCGAAGCTCATGATTCCCTCCGGGCATCCCTGCCCATTTCACGTGGCCCGCGTCCACACGACAGCGCGCCAGCGTAGCCATTCGACTCCGTTCTGGAGCCTGCCGGCGCGGATAATGCACGCCTTCCGTGACGCCGGACAAAATGAGCCGTGGGTAGACAAGCTCCGCCCGTCCACCCACGGCTGCCTGTGCGGGGTGCGTCCGGCATTGCTCCTGTAGCTACTGACAGATCAGAACCGCTGATCGCGGGCGGCCGGCCACAATCGGCCAGGCCGCTACTGAGATCCGTGCCATTCACTCCGAAGGCCATCCGTTTACCTCGGGTCCTTGTAATTGGAGGAGCCGCCCAACTTGAAGCTGTTCCAGAGATGATTCATTTTCCTCGATCCAACGTGTGTGACTGAGCCTGTGTTATAAGTTTCGTTATAGACCGTCACGTTCTGCGCGGTCTGCTGCTGGGCCTCTGTCTGCTCAGGCGTCAGCCCCGGCGACGGTGGGCCACTCACTACGCCAAACGCTTCCTCCCGGCGGTAAAGTTTCAGATATCTGATGTGCTTCGTCATTTGTTCGCGCCTGGCTTGCAACTGGCTCTCAGCCAACATCCGCGGTGACCCGGCCCCCCCGTAAAGGGGTTCCGTTGACGCGGCCGCCGCGCGCTCGTTCAAATGCTCGATCCGCGCCTCCAGGTCCCGGGCGAAATCGATCTTCTTCCGCAACTCTCCAATACCGATTTCCTCGCCTTGGTCTTTGAGCACCTCCTGCACGCGCTCTACTGGCGTGCGGCCACTGTACCCCCGCGCCAGGCCGATGGCGTGTGAACCGCCTTCTGACGTTTTAATGCCCCCGGCTCGCCTCTGCGCCTCCGCGATCTCAGCGGGCGTGGCGCTCTCCAAAACTCGTCGCCCCCCACCTGGACCCTCTGTCGCGTAGCCCATGCCTTGTAATTGGATCAGGTTAGATGCTTCCTGTGGCGACAATCCCTCGGCGACTGCCTGGGCCGTCACACCGGCGGCTTCACTCTCTTGATACCCGTAGTCGCGTTGCAACCGAAACAGCATCGATTTGGCCGCCTGTGCCCCGCCGGCGTCTCGCAGGCCATATTTGCCCAAGTCCATCTCGATTTGTTCCAGCGTGCCGAGCCGTTCCCGCTTCCCGTCGGTTACGGCCTGATTCAGTCGTTCCTGCGCTTCCGCCGCCTCATTCGCCGCGTCTCTAATCTTCTGTAACGCCCCCACGCCAATCGAGAGCCCAGCCAGCGCGATCCCCAGCGCTTTCGTGTGCGGACTGGCCGACATCAATAAATCGACCACACTGCCAAGCTGCCCGATCATTCCCCCAAAGCGCCCCCCCACAAGAGTTACGGCGTTGGCCAGTTGGCCCTTGGATTGAACAAGTTCGTCGGTCGCGGATTTCGCCTTTTTCTCTTCCTGGCCCAGCTTGCCCAGCGACTCGATCTCTTTATTGAGCTGGCTCTCCAGCTCGTTGGTCTGCTCCCCCTTGCCGCGCCGTGGCGATCTGCTCTTGCAGCTCCAGGATGCGCTGCGCCTTGGCCTCGACGTCCGTGATGTCGAGCTGGTACTTCAGAATTTCATACTCATCGGCCATACCGCTACCTCAAGCCATTCAAGGCCACACAGCGCGCCCTGCGCCATCCGCCCGACTCACAACTCCCGCCAGCGCCAACAAACCCACCAGCGGCCACGCAGGG
>JBDRDH010000054.1:0-15360 GCA_043820985.1 Planctomycetota bacterium | reverse complement strand
CGGCGTGTCGATGACCGGCACGCCGAGCTATATTGGCTGGCCGTTTGACAACTACCAGTCGAACCTGCCGCCGAACTAAGCCCGCGCCGGCGTTCAGCTATGACCGCGGTGCCCGCGTCACCCGACGCGGGCACCGCTTTTTTGTTTGGTTCATATGTGATCTCGTAATAAAGCCAAATGCTCGACCAACGTTCAACTGATGGATGGGTGGCCCATGGCTTTAGCCGTGGGGAACACGAATCAGCGAACTATTCGCGGCCCGCACCTCTAAAGCGATGGGATGGGTGGCCCATGGCTTTAGCCGTGGGGAAGACGAATCAGCGTACTATTCGCAGCCCGCACCTCTAAAGCGATGGACCACCCAATCAGCGGCGATCCATCAGATCAGCGTTGGCCGAGCACTAGAACCCAAACTATTACTCATCTTCTGGTGGGCGTTGTTGCCGCAAGCGTTTAATTTCTCCGCGCTGACGTTTAGTGGTTAGACGTCGCCGGCGTGATGCCGCTGTCGGGCGAGTTGGACGCCGGTGTGGTGGGACATGCAGAGCCTGAGCCAGGAGTTCCATTAAACGCTCCTCGGCATCCTGACGGTTACGGATTTGCGTACGAAACTGCTGGGCGACTATCCGTAGGCGCCCATCACGCGTCAGGCGCCGCGTTAAGCGCGCGCGAATGAGTTGCTTCTGGATGGTATTCAGGATCGTACAGGCCTCATAATCGAATAACAGTTCCGCGCGGGTGCTGACCTTATTGACGTGTTGCCCGCCGGGACCAGTCGCGCGCGCAAAGCGTATCTCGAGCCACTCGCGCAATTCGTCAATGTGGTACCTGGTTCCAGGCATGATCTCTGCTCAGACCGCCTACCCCCCATCAGGCACCAGTCGCGAACTCCTGTCACGACTGGTGCACAGGGGGGTCCTAGCAGAGGGCAATATACGCCGCGACGAAGTAAATCGCGATGCGTATCCGTTGGGGTGTCCACACGAAAAACATCTTTCGCCTCCTTAGGCCCAGGGCTATCGGGCGTTTGAAACACCGACCGAGGTCAGACCTTGTCGCTCAACCCGACCAGATAACCCTTACGCTCATTAATATGTCGGGCGGTGGGCGCTTATCAACACGGCCTGCTCCCGGAGATGCCAGGTCGGCCCCGTGCATTCAGCAGAGGTTATTTTATGAGAAGTTGGAGCATGGAACCGATCGGATTCTGATAATGGAAATGGGTCGCACGGGCGTCTAATCCGGCCCTTTGTTCAACGAATAGCTCTCGGAAATGTGCGTACACCGGGCCAGGTGGCCACGATTGGATTGTTCAGTAATAAAATTGGGCCCCGTGGCGGCGGTTACCGATCCACGGGGCCCGGAAGGGGGGACACGACAGCTTCCAGTTTTATTCTTCAATAGTTTTTTTGAAGTAGCAGGAAATTCTGGCCGAAATATACTCGATACCCGCGGTCATCCCTCCAAGTCCCATAGTAGCCCCCTTGCAATCCACCCCAGGGAATCTATCATCCCGATCATGCGGATCATGGATTCACAATCTACCCAGTTCCTTAAAAGTTCCAGCACCAAGCTGCGCAATGTACTCGTCCTGCTACTGCTAATAACCATTTCTCTCGGCTGCACAACTGGTTGCCAGGCCCCCCCCAGCGCCCACCGCCCGACCGAAATGGTCATACACGTGCCAGACCGCGAGGCATTCATCGATGCCACGTTAACACTCCTGCGGCAATACGATCTGCCACCTGAGCGGGTTGATCGGACGCGCGGCCTGATCCTGACGCGGCCCACCACCAGCGGGCAGTGGTTTGAATTCTGGCGGGTGGATTCGCAAGGTGCTTATCAGGCCTTCGAATCCAGCTTGCACACCATGGCGCGCAAGGTAACCGTCAATCTGGATCCCCTCGCGCCGGCCATGGCGGAGACGCAACCGGCTACTACGACAGATAATCGCTACCGCCTAACCGTGCGCGTCGATAAGTCACGCTACAGTGCTCCCGAAAGACAAATCACCACGGCCTCCGGCGCCCTGGCGATTTACAGCGAACACATCCCTACCACCGAAGGGCTACGACGTAGTGAAAGTCCCCGGGCGCACTGGATCCCGGTCGGTCGTGATGCACTGCTGGAGGCGTACCTGCTTGCAAAACTGATCGACGCCACCCCGGACATCGAACTGGCCGAAGGTGGCTGAGAAACGTACCTACCGACCGGGAAACTCACCCAATACTTCACGCCGCATGCGTTGCGGTTCCTGTCCGGCTGAATTTCCCTGCAGTGAGTCGTAGGAGAAGAGCGCGAAATCGCCGCCCCATTGGCGGCAGCGTTCGAGTTGTTGCCGCATGGCCTCACGCGTCTGGTGCTTGTAGATACCTACGCCGGGCACAATCCGCCGACCGCTGGCCAGTTGGCGATACGCCCCCACATCCGCCACGAACTGGTTGAGTCGGTCCGCGTAGGCCATCGGCATCAGCGCATCGACTAATCCGCTACGCAGCCACGTCACGCCATTCTGAAAGAAGCCGTAATAAGCGCTGTCAGGATTGGCCATCACGGCGGCAGTCAGCGTGGCACCCGGCCGGCGACGCGCCAGTTGGTCGCGAATGTCCTGGACCAACCGCGTAAGTTGATTGGCCCGCCAGTGTCGCCAGGCGTTGGCGTCGTCGTCCGGCGACTTGCCGGTTTCACGCCGATAGAGCGCCAACGTGCGCGCGTCGCGCGGATATTTCTGGGCCGCGTTGGGCGTCGTATCCCAGGCATAACGGACGTAGTCGAGGTGGATGCCATCCACGGCATAGCGCGTGGCGATCTCATCCACTACGCTGACGATATGTCGCCGAACCTCCGGCAAGCACGGATTGACGATCACGTAGAAATCGCCCAACGGCTGAGGTTGGCCGGTAGCATCGTGCAGGAACCAGTCAGGATGGGCGTTCCAAAGCTGGTCACGCATTGGCGGCGGTTTACGACCACGCCAACCAGGCAGGACGTTGACCCACGCCTCGATTCGCAACCCGTGGCGATGGGCTTCCTGAACCGCCAGCGCCAGCGGGTCGAAGCCGGGATCGCGGTAGTTGAACTCCGCCGACCACGGCTCGATCCGGGACGGATAAGCCACGGTCCCGGCCCCGCGAACCTGCCAGAACACGGTATTGCAGCCCAATTCGGCACAATTGCGCATAATCGTCCGCACGTCCTCCGGCGTGCGATAATGAAACCGCGCCACCCACACCCCCCGCACCGGCCGCGCCATCGGCATCGGCCGCGCCCCGCCCACACCCCCCGGTAAAACACCGCCCACCCCCGGCGTCCGACAACTGACACAGGTTGCTAGTGCAACAAGTACTGCTGTCAGCAGTCCAACCGCACCGACACTTCGCATCGATGATCGTATTGGGAATCTCATAGTGAGCAGTTAACACGTTGAACCTGTGAACGTCAAACCATGGTGCATCCACAGCCGACACGGCTGTGCCACCCAAGGCAGTACCTTCCGTCGAACAGGTCCCCCCTACCGTACCAGCACGCCGGTGGCCCAGGTGCTGGGATCGGCGTTCCAGCCTAGCTCATCGTCCACGGTCAGGTGCTGGTCGCCATGGTAAGTGTCTTTGACTTTGTAGAAAATCCCGATGCGCGGGTGCTCGGTCGGGTCCCAGCCGTGCAGGCACTCAGCGGGCAACAGGACCTCCAGTGAATAGCCCCGGCGTTGAATGCTGGCTGCTACCTTGACGCGTGAGGTGTCCACCACCGGCGGAGGCTCCTTGGCGCGACTCATTCGGTGCAAGCCAACCAGCGGCTGACGCCCCTTCGAGCCGCCACCCACCGGCAGCGCGTAGAAAAAGTGACAGAAACGCGTAGCCCGCCTGATATCCGGCGCCTCACGCGTATTCACGCAGATGCGCACGCCATCCTGCTTCCACCAGTGTTTGGGATCGCACTCCAGCGTACCGCGGCGTTCCGGCACATCGAACGCCAGCGCCAAGCCATCTTCATGCCAGGCCCAGTAAACGTCGGCAAAGGCGTCCTGATCCTCGATCTCGACCAGCGGCGGAACCAGATAATCACGGGACCACTTCCCGATGTCGCCATCAATACGCGGCAGACGCGCCCGGTAGTGCACGGGAACTTCGAACTGGAAAAACGCACGGCGGCAAATAGAAGATAGCATAGTAGCGCGTTCAGAGTATCAAATGTAGCGGCCTGCGGCTCGCAGGCCGTCGGGCGACGAGACGTCGGCCGCGACAAACCGCGCGGATCCCTCTATGAGGCAACCGCATCAATATTAAAGAACGATCCGTCATTTTGACTTTCTCCGAGTCCTGTTGGGCGGGATGCCCTGTGATTTCAGGTACGCTCTGACGGCCTGCTTGACGAATTTGCGGAACGCAAGTGTGTTGATTTCCTTTTTATCATGGACATAGATCACCACCGCGTCGTACCCATCACTACGTGGTCGCACGTCTACCCGCGACCAGTCGCCATAGGTTTGCAGATCCTCGCGCTCGTCGAGCGTCTTGAGGCCGAGATCCGCGTCGAGCTTCCGCCAATCGAACGTCTTGGCCGGCGCGCGGAAGTACAACTCCAACAGCCACTCGCCCCCCGTCAGGGCGTGCAAAAACCACGTTTGGGCCTGCGCGGCGGTGACCTCGACGCTGGCCTGCGCGCTCCAATCCGCCGGGGCGAATGGGCCAGATTTCTCGACCACTTCGATGACATACTCCAGCGCGGCGGATTCCCATTGCCGTGGTTGATCTCCGCGACTGGTACGTTGCGACAAGTGCCATTTGCGGCCATCGACCTGCCAGGGCATTTTCACGTTCTTGCCGACGTCGCCATAACCGGCCTTGGCCACCGCCAACTCACGATCGGCATGCGCGGCCGGATCGTACGGCATCCGCTCCTCACGCGGCCCGGCGGCAAGCACCGGAGCTAGCGCAATGGCGGTATGGCAGGGAAATTGCGAAATGCGAATTGCGAAATCAGAATTGGGATGCACGGGGCGGCTTCGCTGGCGGGGGTGGCGTTGCTTCCCCGTCTTAACTCTTAACTCTTCACTCTTAACTACCTCCTCGGGTGTCCCCGCGGCCACAATATACCCACCATCCTCGCCGGCTTCCGGACCCAGGTCGATTATCCAATCGGCGGACTTGATCACATCCAGATTGTGTTCGACCACCAGCACGGTATTGCCCAGATCGACCAGGCGATGGATCACACTCAATAACTTATGCACGTCGTCAAAATGCAGGCCGGTGGTGGGTTCATCGAGGATGTAGAAGGTGTTTCCGATGTCGGGCTTACCTAATTCCGTGGCAAGCTTGACACGCTGCGCCTCGCCACCCGAGAGCGTCGGGGCCGGTTGCCCAAGCTGCACATAGTCCAAGCCCACATCCACCAACGTCTGCAACATACGCTTCACGCGCGGCACGTTGCCGAACAACTCCAGGGCTTCGACGATGCGCATATCCAGCACGTCGGCAACGGACTTGCCCTTGTACCGCACATCGAGAGTTTCCTGGTTATATCGGCGACCCTGGCAGGTCTCACATTCAACCCACACGTCCGGCATGAAATGCATCTCGATGCATTTCTGACCATACCCCTGGCAGGCTTCGCAACGACCGCCGGGCCGATTGAAGCTGAAGCGGTTGGCCCCATAGCCGCGCATCTTGCTATCGGGCAGGCGCGCGAACAGTTCGCGAATCCAATCGAACGTACCCGTGTAAGTAGCTGGATTGCTGGATGGGGTACTGCCGATCGGTGATTGATCAACGTCGATGACCTTGCCAAGCTGTTCGATGCCATCAATCTGATCGTGATCACCGGCCGCCAGAGTGGCGCGCTGTAACTGACAAGCCAGCGCCGGCCAGAGAATGTCATTAACCAGCGAGCTTTTCCCCGAGCCGGACACACCGGTGACGCATGTAAATCGCCGCAAGGGGATCGGCACGTCGATGTTCTTCAAATTGTTCTGTCGCGCCCCACGCACCACCAGCCAGCCATGTGGCGTCTCGGGATCAACCGCGGCCGGCACTGACTGTAGTTGGCGTTTTGTCATACGGCGGCGTCGCGGTGCCGAAGAGTCTTGCTTTAAGGCTTCATCCACTCCACGCACCGGTCGCCGATTGGCGGGGATGGGAATGGCAGCAGAGCCGGTCAGATAGGCCTGTGTCAGAGATGGCAGCGCACTGTCCGGAGCGGAGCCGGTCGTGAGGAATTTGGTTGGTGGACCCTGGGCGACGATCTGGCCGCCAGCGCTGCCGGCACGTGGACCGAAGTCCAACAAACGGTCAGCCTGGCGGATCACTTCGCGATCGTGTTCGACCATCAGCACGGTATTGCCCAGGTTCCGCAGTTTGCGCAGGGCTTTGATCAGCCGCAGATTGTCACGCGGATGCAAGCCGATGGTCGGCTCGTCCAGCACGTACAGCACCCCCGACAAACCACTACCAATCTGGCTGGCCAGACGTATCCGCTGGGCTTCTCCACCGGAAAGCGTCGGCGCGGCCCGATGCAGTGTCAGGTAATCCAGGCCGACATCCAGCAGGAATTGCAGTCGGTTACGAATTTCCTTGAGCAGTTCCCCGGCGATCTGGCGACGGCGGCTATCGAGCTTCAAATGGCGGAGGAAATTCCCGACCGCACTCAGCGGCATTTCGCAAACTTCGACAATCGTCTTGCCGTTACTGCCTTTTTCGTCCCCACCAACGCGCACGGCAGCCGCCACCGTTCGCAGCCGGCCGCCCTGGCAAGTTACACAAGGGATGTCTGTCACCACGTTATGCAGCCGGTGCCGCAACCACCAACTGTTCCGCGTCGCCGCATCGATCGTGGGGAAAAATCCCTGCCAGCGGAAACGTACTCCGCCAAGAGATTGATCCGCATCAATCCATCGTTCGGCGGTAGCACCGCGTGTTCTGGACACACTAGCATCCATGCCAAACATGAGCACGCGTTTTTGCGCGGGCGTCCAGTCACGCAGAGGCGTTTCCGGCTCGACGCCAATATGTCGACATAAAGCCGCCAGCAGACGTCCGAAGGGAGTGGCCCGTCGCACGCGGTCCCAACCGTCGATCGCCCCCTCCAGCAATCCTCGGGAGGGCCGCTTGATAATCGCCTCGGCTGGTGCCCCACGTTGCACCCCCAAACCTTCACACGTTTCACACCAACCAAGCTGGCTGTTGAAGCTGAATTGGTGCGGGCCCTGCTCTTCGAAGCTGGTGCTGCACTGCGTGCAGGCCAGTTTCTGCGAGAACATTAACTCCCGTTCCGGTTTGTGATGAATGCGGTGCCGTGATTGCTCGGCCGGCGAGCCATCGGCTACTACATTCGTTGTGGCACCGGCATCTTGCCGGTGTATTCCATCGTTGGTGCCTTGGATTTGGTTTGGAGATTTATGCGCCGGTGCGAGGTCAATCCTCGCTGGCGCTTCGGGCTCTGATTGGGCGCTTGCTGGCGCTGCGCGTTCGGACAGGGAATCGTCGGCTGCTACATGGGTAACGGATTCGTCTTCCTCGACGATCTCCACCGCCTCGATCAGCAGCGTCATGACGCCATTACCCAGCGCCAGGGCATGCTCCACGCTCTCGGCGATGCGACCGCGCGCGTGCTTGCGCACGATCGTGCGATCCACCACCACCTCGACGCGGTGCTTGCGGCGGGCATCCAGCGTCGTCGCGTGCGTGGTGAGCTGGATCTCACCATCGATACGCATACGCGTATAGCCCGAACTCTTCAGCCGATTGAAGAGTTTGGCGTAGGTTTCACTCTCACCCAACACTACCGGAGCCAGGATTATGATCGGCGCCCCCGGCTCGAGTTCCATGACCCGCGCCACGATTTCATCAACCGTCTGTGAACCAATTGGCACCTGGCAACGCGGGCAATAGGGCTGCCCAATCCGCGCCCAGAGCACACGCATGTAATCGTAAACCTCGGTAATGGTCCCCACCGTCGAGCGGGGGCTCTTACCCGCCGACTTTTGTTCGATACAAATCGCCGGCGACAGGCCCGACACCCGATCGACACGCGGCTTGGCCATCTGCCCAAGGAACTGCCGGGCATAGGCCGAGAGCGATTCGACATAACGCCGGTGCCCCTCGGTGAAGACCGTATCGATGGCGAAACTGGTCTTGCCGGAGCCGGACACGCCGGTGCAGACCGTGATCTGGTCGCGCGGGAAGGAAACGGTTAAATCCTTGAGGTTGTGCTGGCGCGCGCCCTCCACGGTGATCACTTCAAGATCCGAGCCTTCCAACTGCCGCGAAGCCGAAAGTGAAGCAGTTGAAGCACGTTTACTGGCGGAAGTTTTGACGGAGGACACTTTCGGACCGCCCCCGCCGAGTACGGCTCGCAAGGCTACACCGGTATATGATTTCCGGCAGGCCGCGACATCCTCCGGCGTACCTTCCGCGACAATGCAGCCACCTTCTTCACCACCCTCCGGACCCAGGTCAATCACCCAGTCGGCCGTCTTGATCACATCCAGATTGTGCTCGATCACGACCACGGTGTTGCCAGCGTCCACGAAACCGTGCAGCACCGTTAACAGGCGGCGAATATCGTCAAAATGCAGGCCGGTGGTCGGCTCGTCCAGTACATAGAGCGTACGCCCGGTCGCCTTCTTGACCAGTTCGCGGGCCAGCTTGATCCGTTGAGCTTCACCGCCGGACAGGGTGGTACTCGGCTGGCCGATCTTGATGTAGTCCAGGCCGACATCGTGCAGTGTCTGGAGCATGGCCCGGGTGCGGGGCACGTTCTCGAAGTGCCCCAGTGCATCCTGCACATCCATCTCCAGCACGTCAGTAATTGACTTGCCCTTATAGTGGACCTGGAGCGTTTCGCGGTTGAAACGCTGCCCCTCGCAGACCGGGCACGTTACCCAGACATCCGCCAGGAAATCCATCTCGATGCGGTTGGCCCCGTTTCCCTCGCAGGCCTCACAGCGCCCACCGCCCCGCCGGGCCGCGACATTGAAGCTGAAACGACCCGGTTTGTATCCACGCAGCTTGGCATCCGGCAGCTTGGCATACAGGGTCCGGATTTCATCAAATACCTTGATATATGTCGCCGGATTACTGCGCGGCGTGCGCCCGATGGGAGCCTGGTCGATGGCGATGATCTTGTCGAGATGTGCGAGCCCCTCGATGCCCGCGTGCCGCCCCGGCTGAACGGTGGTGGCGCGGTTCAAATCCCGCGCCAGGGCCGCATACAGAATGTCATTCACCAGCGAACTCTTGCCAGAGCCCGACACTCCGGTGACACAGGTAAACCGCCCCAGGGGAAAACCGACGTCAATCTTCTGAAGATTGTTGTGTGCGGCTTCCCGCACCACCAGCCAGGCCACATCACCATTGACCCGGTTGCCGCTGTGTACGTCAGGGACTCCCGTCCCGTGTACTGGTTTCTTCATGGATCCGGACATCGACATCTATTAACGCCAGTTCGCCGGCCATCGCAAAACTCATAGTATACACTGAATACAAAACGAGGCTGACAAACAGGATTTCACCCGCTCACCAGCCCCGACGCGTCTCCCCCAGCACCATCTTCTCTATCCGCTACTTAGCCCGCATGTAGACGATCTCCATAGTCTTGAATTCCTTCCCATCAGGCATCGTGTCGTACATCTCGAAGACCAAGTGGTCCGGATTGATTTCACGGGCTACATACTTGACGACCTTGTCCTTCTGGCCGGACATCGGATCATCCATCTTGCCGATGTATGTAATGACCTTGCCGGATTTGTCCGGCGTACCGGTCGTCATGTAGATGCCGGTGCTGGTGTTGTCCATCCAGATCGAAACATACTTCTTCTTCGTCAGGTCGTAACCCTCAATACCAATCCCCTCGTAACTCTCCCCCATCATGTCGCATTGATACTTCTGTTCGAGGTAGCGCCCATCCAGTAATGTCCGGAACTCAGCAGTACCTTCCGAGACTGTCGGTTCCGTCCCCGGGCCCTTCCACATCTTTGTGATGGTTTTCCACTTCCCCACTGCCTTGGCGAACTTTTCATGTTCGGCGCCTTTGGCATTCAGAGCTTTCCCCTGATCCATCATCTGGCTCATCTCGTCGTCTTTAGGCGGCTGAGCGGTACCCTTATCCTGCGAAATTACCCGCGTGCCCAACAACAACAGTGCCACGGCCAAAACCACGATCCCGGTACCCAGTTTCCTGCCCGTCATCTCCGTCTCCTATCTGCTTGATTGCCAACCGAAATCCCAACGGCTCCGAATCTGATCCATCCGGGGAACCTTTATACACCATATCCCCTACCCACACAAGTGCCAAACTTTGGATTTTCCGAATGCTGCCCTGGGAGTGCGAAAAAGACACATATCAGGTACAATCCACCTGGTCTGGATCCTGGCGTGGTGCCGATGCAAGACAGCCTCGAACGCGGGGCTCGACGGACCCCCGACCACCCGCAGGTGGTCTTCGTGGAGGGACACGAAGATCAGCGTTGCTTCGTCGGATCAAGGTCCTGGAGTGCCTATGAGCGATACACCGACCGTTCAAAATATTCCCACTCCCATCTCGCGGGAGATGCAGGAGTCCTACCTGACTTACGCCATGAGCGTCATCATGGCGCGCGCCCTGCCCGATGTCCGCGACGGGCTGAAACCCTCGCAACGACGCATCCTGGTGGCCATGCACGACCTCAACCTCAATCCGCGCGCCAAGCACCGCAAGTGCGCCAAGATCTGCGGTGACACCAGTGGTAACTACCACCCGCACGGCGAAGGGGTCATCTACCCGACCTTGGTGCGCATGGGGCAGGAATGGAGCCTGCGTCACATGTTGGTCCATCCGCAGGGCAACTTCGGCAGCATCGACGCCGACCCCCCCGCCGCCATGCGTTACACCGAGGCCCGTCTGGCCTCTCCCGCCGAGCAGATGCTCCAGGATCTGGACAAGGATACGGTTGACTTTGAGGAGAACTACGACGGCACCCGTAAGGAGCCGGTTGTCTTGCCGAGCAAGTTTCCCAACCTGCTGGTGAACGGCTCGGAGGGCATCGCGGTTGGCATGGCCACGCGCCTGCTACCGCACAACCTGGCCGAGATCTGCGACGCGGTTGTGGCGTGTATTGATAATCCCGCGCTCAGCCCAGAGGAGCTGATGAAGTACGTTCCCGGGCCGGACTTTCCGACTGGCGGCATAATCCACGGCCGCGAGGGCATCCGCGAACTATATGAGACCGGCCGCGGCAGCATCACCGTCCGTGGAATATTGCGCACCGAGGAAACCCAAAAAGGGCGCATACAAATTATCGTCGACGAGATCCCTTACGGCATTTTGCTGAAAACCATCAAGGAGCGAATCTCGGATGCCGCCCAATCCGGCACCCTGAAGGGTATCGACGATCTGCGCGATGAGTCGGGTCGTCAACAGATGGTGCGCCTGGTCATCACGCTCAAGAAGGATGCCAATCCGCAAATCATCATTAACCAGCTTTGGAAATATACACCTCTGCAAAGCCGGATCCACGCGCAGAATGTCGTGCTGGTCAACCGCGTGCCACGGACGCTCGGCTTCAAATCGTTGCTCGAGCACTTCATTCTGCACCGGGTCGATGTCATCCGCCGCCGCACTACTTTTCTGTTGCGTAAAGCCCGCCAGCGGGCCCACGTCCTGGAAGGGCTCATCCTGGCAGTCGCCGACATCGACGAGATTATTCGCATCATCCGCGGCTCGCCCGACGCCGATACCGCGCGCCAACGGCTGATGGAGAAGACCTTGCGACTGAGCGCGGCCGCCACCGTCCGCAAACTGCTGCCACAGGTTTTCGCCGAACGCGCCAGCGCCACCGACCAGCATCTGACCCACACCCAGGCCGACGCCATCCTGGCCATGCGGCTGCGGCGGCTGACCGGGCTGGAGATCGAGCAACTGGCGGCGGAATATTGTAAGCTGGTGGATGAAATCGCCGACTATGAGCTGATCCTCGGCGATCGGCGCCGGGTACTCGACATTATCTGCGAGGATATGCACGAGGTGAAGGAGAAGTTCGCCGAACCACGCCGCACCCAGATCAAGGGCGAAGTTGGCACACTGGATGTCGATGAGCTGATCCAGCAGGAAAACGTGGTCGTCACCATCTCACACCAGGGTTATCTCAAACGCGTACCGATCGATACCTTCCGCAGCCAGGGCCGTGGCGGCAAGGGTGTTCGCGGCACCGAGGCCCGGGATGGCGATTTCATCGAACATATGCGCGTGGCCTGCACACATGATTACCTGTTGTTTTTCACCAATCGCGGCCGGGTCTACTGGTTACGCGTCTATGACATTCCCAGCATGCAGCGCACCAGCCGGGGCCGTTCGCTGGCGAACGTCATCACCATGCAGCTCAACGAGCGCCACGTCGCCGTCATGGCCGTCACCCAGTTCGAGGAGAAATACGTCTTCTATGCCACCGAGAAAGGCGTGGTGAAAAAAACTCCCCTGGCGGCGTTTTCACGCCCGCGACCCAGCGGCATACAAGCCATCACACTGGATCCCGATGATACGCTGATCAAGGTGTCGCTCAGCGCGGGTGATCAGCAGATCGTGCTCGGTACCCACAATGGCATGGCTTGTCGCTTCGATGAGAGCGATGTACGTGCCATGGGCCGTAGCGCGCGCGGCGTGCGCGGCATCAGGCTCACCGGCAGCGATCGTGTTATCGATATGGTCGTCATCGATCCCGGTATGAGCCTGCTGACCGTCTGTGAAAACGGCTTCGGCAAACGCACCGACATCGATGAATACCGCCTCACCCGCCGGGGCGGTAAGGGGGTGATCAACATCCGAGCTACCAAGCGCAATGGTCCGGTGGTGGCTTTGCGGGCGGTCACCGATGAACACGAGTTGATGCTGATCACGGGCGGCGGCACGCTTTTACGCATGCAACTCGATGAGCTCCGCGAGATCGGCCGGGCCACTCAGGGTGTCCGCCTGATCCGCGTCGGCGAGGACGATCGCGTGGTCGCGGTTGCAAAAGTTATCAGCGAGAAGGAAGAGCGCGCCATTAACGGAACAACCGAGCCCCTCGCGACCGAAGATGAAACGGCGGATAAGGATGAAGTCGCTCGATCCACCGACGACGAACCGCCACTAAACCAGGATTAGCATGCCATAGGTGCGGTATGTCTCGTGACTGGACATCCGATGAGATTCTGAATCTGGGACGCTCCTATCAGACTGCCTGCGTACTAGCCGCCGCGGTCGATCTGGATGTATTTTCCACTCTGGCGACGGGCGACCTGTCCGCCGCCGCACTCGCCAAGCAGCTCGCAACCGACATCCGAGGCACGGCCATCCTGCTTGATGCGCTCACCGCTCTGGAGCTGTTGGAAAAAAACAACAACCTTTACCGCCTGCCCCCAAACCTTACCAATATGCTGTCTGCCACCGGAACCCGCCGGGAAGTCCTGGCCATGGCCCAGCACCAGGCCAACTGTATGCGAAGCTGGGCACGGCTAACCACTGTCGTGCAAAGCGGTCAACCCACGGCACGAACTGCCAGTATTCGTGGCGCGGAGGCTGACCAGGCGGCGTTCGTGGAAGCCATGCATTGCAGCTCGGCCCCACAGGCTGAAGAGCTAATCGCCGCCCTGCAACCATTGGTCTTTCGGCATCTGCTTGACGTGGGTGGGGCCACGGGCACCTGGACCAGCGCTTTCCTGCGCGCGGTCCCGGATGCCACCGCCACCCTCTTTGATCTGCCACACGTCATGCCACTGGCCAGGCGACGGTTGAGCGCCGAGGACTTGATTGACCGGGTTACATTAGTGGCCGGTGATTTTTACAGCGATCCGCTACCGGCGGGTGTCGACCTGGTCTGGCTGGGGGCGATCGTGCACCAGAACTCCCGCGCGCAAAACCGTGCTCTCTTCCACAAAGTCCACGCCGCCCTGGAACCTGGGGGACAGGTCCTCATCCGCGATGTCCTGATGGACGATACGCGCACACAGCCCATACTGGGAGCCCTCTTCGCCATCAACATGCTGGTAGCCACGGATGGTGGTGGCACATTCACTTTCGACGAATTGCGCGCGGACCTGGAAGCAGCCGGTTTGACCAATGCCACTACCGTCAGACGTGGCGAATTCATGGACTCACTCGTCCGAGCTGTCCGGCCGGAATAACCTTAACTTCTATATTATTGATTGTTATCGCGCGCTTCGGACGCGATCGGACGGTAATACTGATCGCGTTGCCGCGGCGTCCAGCCCGCGTCGGTAATTAGACGGCGAATCTCCGCCTCGTTCAGCCGGTACGTCGTGCCCGCCGCCGAGACGACGTTTTCCTCCATCATCACCGAACCCATATCGTTAGCCCCGAACAGCAGGGCCAGTTGTCCGATCTTGGGTCCCATGGTTACCCAGCTCGACTGGATGTTGGGAATGTTATCCAGGTACAGGCGAGCCAGTGCCAACATTCGCAGGTACTCGTGTGCATCCGCCAGGCAGAGACGCTCGCCATCGGGGATCGGGCGATGCTCATTTGCGTCGGCGCGGAAGGGCATGCCCGCGCTGCGCTTGGGCATGGCACCCGTATTGGGCATGGCACCCGTATCAGGCGTGGCACCCGTATCAGGCGTGGCACCCTGTTCTTTTTCCTCCAGCCGCGGCCAGCGACCGAGCTTGGTATTTTCCGGTTGAAAGGGCCACGGAATAAACGCCGTGAAGCCACCCGTCTCGTCCTGCAACTCGCGTAGCCGCCGCAGGTGCTCGATCCGCTCGGGGATGGTCTCGATATGGCCGAACATCATCGTGCAGCTTGTCTGCATCCCGATCTCGTGAGCAGCCCGCATGACTGCCAGCCATTGATCGGCTCCGACCTTGGCCGGGCTGATCTTCCGCCGTACTCGTTCCACCAGAATCTCACCGCCACCACCGGGTATGGTATCCAGTCCGGCATCCCGCAAGTGCAAGAGCACTTCACGCAACGGCTGTTTGAACCGGCGATGAAATTCCCAGATCTCCGGCGGGCTGAAAGCGTGGATGTGGATGGTTGGGTAGTTCTTGCGGATAAAGCGTAGCAGGTCCAGATACCACTCAAATGAACGGCCGTGGCCGCTGGGATGTCCAGGTCCCGGCAACAGCCCGCCCTGCATCAGGATCTGGGTACCGCCGATTTCCAGTAATTCCTCGATTTTGCGACCGATCTGCTCATAGCTCAGCACATACGCGTCGTCTGCTCCTGGCCGAGTATGAAAGTTGCAGAACAGGCAGCCCGATGTGCACACGTTGGAGTAGTTGATATTGCGGTCAACGACGTAGGTGCGATATGGCTCGGGATGTAGCCGGTAGGTACATTCCAGAGCCAGGCGTCCCAGGTCATGGATCGAAGTCCGCCGGTATAGCTCCA
>JBDRDH010000053.1:0-20468 GCA_043820985.1 Planctomycetota bacterium | reverse complement strand
ACCGGCAAGCGCGTGGCGATCATTGGCGGCGGGCCGGCGGGGTTGTCGGCGGCATATTTCCTGTTGCGCTACGGCCATGGTTGTACGGTGTTTGAGCAGCGCGAGCGCGCTGGCGGCCGGTTGCACGAGGAAGTCGGCGAGCAACTACCGGTCGAAGAGCTGACGGCGGAGATTAGCCTGATTGAGCGGCAGGGGGCGCGGCTCGAATTGAACCAGGTGGTTGAGCGCTTGCCGGCTGAGTTTGACGCGGTGCTGATCGCAACTGGTCGGCAGGGGGCCGACAGTGGCGAGTTGCTGGGTTTGCCTTTGGCAGCGGGCCGCTTGCCGGTTGATGGTAAAACACATGCCACGTCCGCGGAAGGCGTGTTTGCCGCCGGCGACGTGGCGCGCGAACATAAAGATGTAGTAAAAGCGGCAGCAGACGGCAAGGCGGCGGCGAATTGCATCGATCAATACTTGCGTGGCGCGGAAGTAAGTGGACCACCGAAGCTGAAATCTTTGCGGATCAGTCCGCCGCGCGGTGAAGAACTGACCGAGATGCTGGCCGGGGCGAGCGACGCGGCGCGTGTCGAACCAGCAGAGGGCATTGCCGGCGGGCTTACGGAAGAGGAAGCGGAAGCCGAGGCGCAGCGCTGTCTGCACTGTGATTGCCGCAGCCTGGAGAGGTGCAAACTGCGACGCTACGCCGAGGAGTATGGGGCGGACGGAGGGCGGTATCGTGGTGTGCGGCGGGAGGCGCGCTGTGTGCTGGAGCATCCGGACATTCTCTTTGAGCCGGGCAAGTGCATTTTGTGTGGTTTGTGCATTCAGGTGGCGGCCCGGGCCGGTGAGCCGGTGGGGCTGACGCTAAACGGGCGGGGCTTCGACACGCGCGTGGTGGCGCCGTTCGATGAATCGCTGGCCGCCGCGCTGCGCGTCGCCGGGAAGCGGTGCGTGGAGGTCTGCCCGGCAGGGGCGCTGGTTTGGAGGGTTGAGGATTGACGATTCGGGCTTCCGGCTTCCGGCTTATGGCTTCCGGCTTTAGATGAATAGCTGGTTTCGGTTTATTCGCTGGCGGACAAGGGGACGAAGCCCTGCTGGTAGCGGGTGGCCAGGTCGACGTATATCTGTTTGAACTGTGTCCACTGCTCTTTGAATTCGGGGGAGACGGTTTTGTCCAGCAGGCGGGCCGGGGTGCCGACGGCGATGGCGTCGGGTGGAACATCCTGGTTCTGGCGCACCACGGCGCCTTCGCCGATGACGGCCCAAGTGCCAATCGTGGCCCAGTCGGAAACGATTGAGCCCATGCCGATGAGGGCGTAATCGTGGATGGTGGCGTTGTGGATGATGGCCCCGTGCCCGACGGTTACCCAGTCGCCGATGGTGGTTTGCTCGTCGGGGCGGGCGTGGACGACGCAGTTATCCTCGATGCTGGAGTTATCGCCGATGACGATGCGGCCGTAGTCGCCCCGGATGCGGGCGCCGGGTCCGATCCAGCAGCCGGTGCCGATTTGAACGTTGCCGAAGACGTCAGCGCTGGGGTGGATATAGCTGCCGGAACCGATTTCGGGGGTATGATTTTCAAAACGACTGATCATATTGAGGTTGCCTTGTGTCGCCAGGTAGGTTGGTGTTTAGCTGAGCGTGGTCTTAACGGCCAGCTCAGCCTGTTCAAACGGTCAGTTTAGCCGTGACCTGGTCACTTGGCGAGGGGGGGTATTTAGGGTTCAGGGTTCAGTGTGCGTCCGTTTCGTCGGTATCCTGGTCTTCGGCAGCCTTCTGGGCCTTGTTGCGGGCCTCGGCGAGCAGCTTGGTGTATAGAGTGAGGACTTCCTCGCTGGAATGTTTCAGGCAGGCGGCCCGATGGCACACCAACACTACTGTAGCGAGAGCGGCGGCGAGGGTCAGGACTAGCCAGCTTGACACGATATCAATGACTTCCAGCAAAGGGTCGCGTGGCCGTCCCGGCCCGGCGCGATTCCCGTTATCTCGGATTTCATGCCGCGCAAAATCCGCCTCCGGCCTCAGTCGCGTGGCACCTCTTTTATGGCTATCGGATGCTTTTCGGGCGCGGTCAAATCCGGGCAGCGCTGGTTGCGAGCAAGGGAGGGCTGGACTACCATGTTCCGGAGCGGGTGCGGTGCGCGGACCGGTGGTCAGAGCGACTGCGCCGCGGATGGACGTGTGGCCGGGACCGTAGTTCCGGCAGGACGACCGGCGTTTGGCCGGCATCGGTGAGTCACCCGAATCAAGCGGCAGGTGCATGAAGTCGGAGACAAACTGGCTCCGAGTAACCGGCGTTGAAGATCTCGAACGGCTCATTCGAGACGTTCCAGACTTTCCCAAGCCCGGGATCCTGTTCAAGGATATTATGCCGCTTCTGGCTGATCCGGCTGGTCTGGCGCTAGCGGTTGAGTTGATGGTTCAACCGTTTCGCGGCCGGCAGATTGATGCGGTGGTTGGCGCCGAGTCGCGTGGTTTTATCTTTGGGACGGCGGTGGCGCGCGAGTTATCGGTCGGTTTCGTACCGATCCGCAAACCGGGCAAGTTACCCGGGCCGACACACCGCTACGAATATGCTTTGGAATATGGGACTGATGCCCTTGAAATACAGGTAGATGCGATCAAGCCGGGGCAGCAGGTGTTGATTATCGACGATCTGCTGGCCACCGGTGGTACCTTAGCCGCATGCGCTAAACTGGTGCAGGAGTTGGGCGGTTCGGTAATGGCGATCGCCGTATTGATCGAACTGGCCGATTTACATGGTCGGAAGCTGCTGGGCGATCATCAGGTATACAGCATCCTGAAGTATTGAAGATTGAATAGGCGGCGCTATGTCGCCTAAAGTGTGTTAGATAAAGGCTTTATGCGAGGCGTGCCCCGGGATGCCCCGCACTGGTCGCCAGACACCTTGGGGTTTGGTGACCGCGACAAAATGAGGTAGCAAGATCGACAAAAGCGGCCCCTTAGGCTCCTGTTTGGATAAACTGGGAATGTGGAGTCAGGCTGCCGACGGTCTGAAACCCGAGTGACAACGGAGGTGCTATATGAGGCTCAAGGGCCTTCGCATCCTGGCGGCAGCAGTTGGCGGAGTCATGTTGCTGATGGCAGGGGGTTGTGTCATCGCGGCGGATGCGCTGAATCCCGCGTTTTTCTCCGGCCTGGGTTTCGACCCCAACACGATTTTCCCGCCCTCGGGCACGATTATTGTAACTTTCACCAATAACACCAACGCACCAGCGACGTTCTATGCTTTTGAGTCGGCTGATGCGGTGGACCTGGTAGCCGACTCGCGGAATTTCTCGGTCGAGGTTCAGCCGGGCGAGACGCGTAATGAAGTCCTAACATGCCCGGTAGGCATGTTCTCCCCCGGGATCCTGGGGGCGGATCTCTCGATCGATAACACGGCGGCCGACGTTCAAGCCACCGGCGGAGCCGGAACAGCCACTTATGATGGTGTGCCGTTAGTCGAAGACACGGACTTCAGTTGTGGCGATGTAATTGACGTTCAGCTCTACATCGTGGGCGCGGTGGACTCGGGTGCATACCTGGTTACGGTGCGACTAATTCCGGGCGGTTGATCCGCCGAGAGGAGAGTTTCGGGATGCCAGCTCGAATTCGGATCATGGTGGCGGTGGGGGGCTTGATGCTCGCTGGCCTGCTCGGGGGCTGTACGACGGCCATGAGCATGTTTGACCCGGAGTTTCTGACGGCGTTGAGCGGCGGAAGCCGGGTGGCCAGCATTCCAGGTGACGCCCCGGCCCTGCTGGTGGCCGTTGAAAATGGCACGGATCGCCTGATCGCGGGGTCGGTTTCCTACCGGGATGGCGACGGAGCCGTGGAGGTTTTTTCAGTCACCATTCAGGCGGGCGAGCGCACCGCCCAGGCGCTGATCTGCCCGATCGAGGAAATCACGCTGGGTGACGTGTCCGACACGAGCGCCACCGGCGCTTTCGTGTTTCTTGGCGCAACGACCAACGATCCATACATCGAGGTTGAACCGCTGGGCGCGGTGCTCAAGGATGGCGTGAACTATGACTGTGGCGATGCGATCACGTTCAGCATCCAGCGGTCCAGCGCCACGCGCTCCGGATTTCGGGTATATGCCTACATCCAGCGGGCGGGAGGGGGAGGCTAGCTGATGCAAATGCAAGGGTACAACGACCGACAACGGATAGGGTGTGCGATGAAAGCAGTACAACGCATTCTGGCGGTTTCTTTGGGGCTGGCGGTGGCGCTGCTGACGGGTGGCTGTCCGGTCGGCAGTCCGGAGCCGGTGGAGTACATCGCGGGACAAACGGGTGATGCTTATATCCTGGGTAGCGAGTCTTCGATCGAGGTTTTCTCGCCGCAGAGCGATCTGTCAATCGCCGGCGGAACGCCGGTCGAAGTCAATTGGCGCGCTATCGCGACGACCCCGTTCGCCGTGATCAACGTCGTTCTCGATCGCGACACGGATCCGGAGAGCGGCAACGAGATCGTCGCGTTCAACAATCTGACGATCAGCGAAACCTCGGCCTTGATCGACACCACGCGGCTCGATGCGGGTGAGTACCTGGTGGCCGTGCTGATCGTCGAGGTGGACAAAGTGGTCGCCTTCGATTACGCGGGCGGTCGGCTGACCATCAACCAGCGCCCCACGCTGTACTTCACCTCGCCGCTGGATAATTTCCGCTTCGACCGCACGTCACAAATTAACCCGGTCTTCGATGTGGCGTGGTCGGTCAATGATCCGGACAGCATCGTGACGGTGCAAATCTTCCTGGATCCGGACGACGCGGCGAACGGCAACGAGGTGCTGCTGCGCACGAGCAACTCGCAGACCGGCGACAACTTCCGGTTCGAGTTACCGACGGCGAATTTCGAGGCCGGGACGTACCGGCTATTGGCGCTGGTTTCGGACGGAACCGATACGTTCCCGTTCTACGCCCCCGGCACCATCCGCCTGCGGTCACGCCTGGCCGGGGCCATTGATCTGCGTGACATGCATCTGCCGGCCGCCGGCGTGCAGGGGGCGGTGTTTGAAGGCTTCAATCCGCGCGACAATGCCGGTAGCTTTGTCAGTTCGCTGGGCGATGTAGACAGCGACGGCTTCAACGACTTCATCGTCATGGCGCAGTTTGGCAAGCCGCAGTACCAGTACAACGCGCAGCGCACCGGTATCGGCGAGGCCTACCTGGTCTATGGACGGCAGAATCGCTTCAGTGGTCTGATCAACCTCAACTCAACCGGGACGCTGTATCGGGGCGAGGTGTACGGGGGCGTGCCAGAGGTGGTTGATCCGATCCGGCCCAGTCGCGGCATTACCAGCTTCACCGTCCTGTCCGATTGGGATAGTGACGGGGTCCGCGAGATGGCGTTTGGCTTGCCGTTCACGGACTCACTCTCGCTCGACCTCTTCTCGTCCGGGACGGCGTCGTTTGGCTTTGCGCCGTTGGATGAGAGCGGCTACTTCCGAACGGGGGCCGTGATTGTCATCGCCGGCTCTTCGCTGCGGCCCGACCTGGGCTTCCCGGGGCGCAACGTGTTCAACCTGGCGGAGTTCGGCACGGTGGCACACATGCCGCTCTCATGCCTGACGTGTGGCTTCGAGGGTGAATGCCCATGTGTAGAGGGATTCTACGGGCCGAAAGCTCCTTTCAACATCTGCGCCGGGACGTACTTTCACCAGCACTGGGTCCACGTGGGCGGGACACCGAACGCCGGATCGGTCCGGCTGGGGTGCCGGTTTTCGAGCAATGAGTTTGGCGATCAGTTCGGCGAGACGGTCTCGACGTGGGACTTCGACGCGATATTGATCTGCGCGCCAAACCGTGATCCGTGGGTGTTGATCGAGCGCGTGTCTGAGAACATCCCCGGTGCCGGCGTGATCACACTGTTTTTCACCGACGTGAAAGACGGTTTCTACCCATGGACGAACGACCAGGCACCGCCGGCGAATGCCGACTTCGACTATCCGGGGTCTGCGCAGAGTGCCGGCGACCGACTGCTGCCACATGGTGGGCCGTACCACTACATTCTGGATGACATCCGGTCCATGCCGTCGTCCATGGGGACGTTCTTCAGGGCGAGTCCGGGTTACGCGGTCGTTGCGGACGATAGTGAGCCGTGCGTGCTCGTTATCGATTATCACATGGACACGCCCGACAACTCGGTGCGCTTCTGGTCGAACACGCCGGGGGCCCGGCTGAACAACGCGAAGGGGATCGGAGACGTCAATGCCGACGGGCTGGTGGACCTGGTCATCGGGGCTCCGCTGGCCGAGGACGGCGCCGGGACGTGCTACCTCATCCTGGGCCGCCTGCGCGAACTGATCCGGGGTGGTGAGTTACAACTGGAAGAATTGGCGCTGCCGATGGACGCGCCGGACAACGACGGCCGGCGGATCTTCGATGGCATCCGCATTGTGGGTAGCCCGGGAGAGCGCCTGGGGCAGTCCCAGGACAATGCCGGCGACTTCAATAACGATGGATTCGCTGACGTGGTGATCGGTTCACCGCTGCTGAACAACCGCCAGGGCGGGGCAGCGGTGTTCTTCGGCTCGCGCGACGTCATCAACCTCACCCAGGAAGAGATCCAGTTCGATGAAATTCCGGCCCGCGGGCACGGCGTGATCTTCGTGGGCGAAGACGAGGGTGATCTGGCGGGAGCGCGGGTGGCTGGTGTCGGCGACGTGGACGGCGACGGAAACGATGACATCCTGATCGCCGCGCCCGACCGCTCGGTACGCCTGGATGTCGATCTGGACGGGACCCTCGAGATCGATCGGACCAATTGCGGCGTGGTGTACCTGATCTACGGTTCACCCGATCTACGCGGCACGATCAGCCTGTCACAGATCGGCACCGATGTCTTGCCCGGCGCCGTATTCGTCGGCCGCGACAGCGCTGACCATTTGGGCGCCGGGCTGGGCGAGCACGGCGATCGCAGCTACGGCGTGGCCGGTGCCGGGGACATTGATGGTGACGGCCGGCGGGATATTCTGCTCGGCTCGGTGTCGGCCTCGCCGCGCGACCGGGCCAGGGCCGGCGAGGCGTACCTGTTGTACGGTGCGGGTGACTAGGCGAGCCGTGAGGCGATGATGCGAGACTTGACTATGAAAGCGACGCGCGTTCTGACCTGTATGGGTTTGGCATGCCTCCTGTGGGGATGTCTGAATCAGGCCCAAACAGTGAATCCGTTCCTGACGCTGACGGAGACTTTCGGCATTCCGAGTGGCACCGCAACCGACGAAGGGGACGGTATCGGCCAAGGGACCGCGGCGGCGGCCGAGTTCCGGCGGGACATCACGGTAACATTCCGGAACAACCACACTGGCGCGGAGTTGGAGTGCTCCTTCGTGGCCTGGGTCGGCGCTAGCAGCATCCGCTCGGCCGAACAGCAGGACGCGCTCTTTGCGGACGGATACGTGCAACTACGGCGCGAGTTGCGTCTGGGCAACGCGTTCACGCTGCCGGTGGGGACGTTCGTTTACGATGGCGAGGGTACCGCCGGCGCGACGGCCATCCGGTTGGAGCCGGCCCAGGCCGGGGGTGGTGGGGATGCCGGACAAGGCGTGGTTCCGACGACCGAGTCGATCACCATGATCACCCCGGACGTCGTGCTGGCGTTCGTACAGCCACCGGTTTCGTGCGAGAGTGTGGCATTCGTATACACGCGGGATGGCGAACCGCTTACCGCTGTTCCGGTGGGGGGCGCGGTTGGCCCGTATAGTGGATCGACGGGGCAGGGCGGCTTCAAGACGTTGGCGCAGGTGGATGTCTACCAATGCGAGCCGCTGCGGCCGGGCTTGTTCATCAAGCTGGGAGGTGGCGCGCGCGAGCCCAATGAATATTTTGAAGGCGAGAACATTACGTTTGATTTCAACCAGTTTCCGGACGCCGACGGCAACTTCGCCAACGTTACCGTCGGCGAGGAGTAGGTCGCGGACGCATGGCGCGCACGCATGATCGTCCGCGGCAGTCTATCGAGGTGTGGCCATGACTAAGGCTTATGTGACGGCAGCTTTGGCAGTGGTGCTGGCCAGCGGCCTGCCGGCCCTGGGACAGGATGACGAGGGCCGTGTACAGATCACCGACATACGGCTCTACCGAAGCGAAATGGTGTTTCTTTTGGTGCCGTTCGACCCTGACACGGACCGGGTCAAGGAATTGGACATCATCCGGATTGAGGTTGACGTTACAGATACCGATCTGCCGGATGAGGAGTTCTTTTACCAGGCGATCACGCTCAGGATCCTGTACGACTCGTATTTCGCGCCGGAACCGCCGCCGCTGATCGGCACCACGACCACGCTTAACTTTGCACCCGCCAGCTACTTCATTACCGGCGAGACGTCGGCGACGATCATCATCGATCTGCAAGTGCCGCTGTTCACCGGTGTCAACCAGGCTCGGCTGCGCGGATTCATCGACTGGGACGTCGCCTTCTTTCCTATCGTGGCGATCTGGGACGAGGAAGACGACGACGAGGATAACCCGGCGCCCCGCTTCGGCTTTCCGATCTACGCCGTGGAGGATCCGGAGTTGCGGCCGGCGAATCCCCCGCCGTTCTCCGACGCGGGGGCCGACGTGACCGTGCAAGTCGGCAGCACGATAGACCTGGATGGGTTCTTCACGTTCGACGCCTTCAATATCGGTTTCGATCCCACCGATCCGGAGGTGTTCGAGAAGGACGACCTGGTGTACTCGTGGGAGTGGATCACCGGACCGCAGCAGGTGGATCCGATCTACCGCGACCCGGACCAACCCTGGCAGGCGGAGGTCACGCTCAACGTCATCGGTACGTACACATACCGGCTGATCGTTGACGACGGGGTAAACTCAATTCCCAGCACGGACAGCGTGGTGATCGACGTCGTCTCGATCGTGCCGGAAAACCAGGCGCCCACGGCGGTAATCATCGCGCCGACCGCGCCGGTTATCGTTGGCTCGATCGTCTCCCTGGATGGGACATCCTCCAGCGATCCCGACGGCGATCGGTTGACGTACCGCTGGCGGCAGACGGATGAAGTTGGTGGAGTTATTCCGGCCGGCGACTTCGCGGACCTGTTCCAGCCGCTCAGCGGGCTGGAGGATCCGATTTTGAACTGGCAGGCAGTTCGCCCCGGGGAGTACTACTTCCAGCTTCTGGTGGACGATGGTCAGGCCCAGGATGCTTCGGAGATCGTACTGGTCGAGATAGTGCCGGCACAGGCGGCGGGGTATACGGTCCAGACTGAAACGCTGGGCGGACCTGCGCCCTCGCCGGGTGGTGCCGCCGAGCCAAGCGCCAGCCCCCTCCTGGGGCCGGCGGCATGTGGCGCGACGTTCATGCCGTTCGCGATATTGCCGTTGTTATTGTGGCCGTTGCGTGGACGTATTCGATAGATATACCAGTTGGATTCATAATGGGCCGAAGGCCGCCGCGGCGGTGTTCGGCCCGTTTGTCATGTGCTTGCATGTTGACCGCCGATCGCCGACGTTTGTGCGCTGGTGGTCCGGGAGCGGGGCTGGTGTTTCCAGCGGCGATGGGACCAGAGGTACTGCTCGGGAGCCCGGCGGATGCAGGCTTCCAAAGCGTGCGAGAAGGTCTGGGTGATCCAGCGTAGCGGATCATCGTGGGACTGCCACTCGCTGGGTTGGATGATGCGTTCGACCTCGAAGCGATAGTGGAATCCACGGCCGTGGCGGGTGGCGGCACCCACTATGATCGGGACCTTTTGTTGCATCGCCAGCAGGCCAAACGCTTTGTAAGTCGAGGCCGGGCGGTTGAAGAAATCAACGAAGAGCCCTTTGCGGCCGGCATCCTGATCGGCGATGAAACAAACGGTGCCGCCGTTGCCGAGAATGTGCTCGGCCGAGGCGGTGGCCCCTTTTTTATATAGCAGAGTTAATCCGCTGGCTTCGCGTGAGGCGAGCAAATAGCGGTTGATCAGGGGATTATCCAGGGGGCGCATCACCGCCACGAGCGGAATGCCCAGGCGGCTAAGGGTAAAGCCCAGCAGTTCATAATTACCCAAATGGCCGGTCAGCATGATCGCGCCGCGCTGGGCGAGCAACTCCCGCAGGGCCGGGCCGAGGTTGCCGAGCTGGACATACCGCGACCACGACCAGAGGTTAATCAGCCGGGGCGTCATGGCCAGCTCGACCAGGTATAGCTGGGCAAAGTGTTCGAGACTGCGCCGGGCGATCTGGCGCAGTTGCTGGTCGCTGTATTGTTCTCCAAACGCTGGGCGCAGGTTGTCCATGGCGCGGTCGCGATGGCGTTTGAAGGTCCGCCACCAGATGCGGCCCATGAAGCGCGCGCTGGCCAGGTTGGTCTCGATCGGAAAGCAACCGACGATCAGGCTCCAGAGACGCAGGGCCATGTATTCGGCGATATATCGCAGGGCCACTTTCAAAGTGGGGGCCTGTGCCCAGGCGGTCAATCGGTGGGTCAGCGTAGCGAACATCAGCCGTCGCCATTTGATTGAGATGTTGGTTGGGTGGTTGGGGCCGAGGCCGGTGCCGCTCGCTGAGCCAGGGCGGCGTTCAGACGCTCGCTCGGTGGGGTGAGCTCCGGCTCGGGCCAGGGCGGTGGTCGGTTGCTGAAGAGCACGAAGTGGCGGCTTTTGGCGCCCAACTCCGATTGCAGCCATAAGTGCGCTGGTGGCATCTCGCGGCCGCGCTTGGCCAGCAGTGGTGGAGCCATGATCAGGAAGTCAACATAATGTGGCCGGCTGGCTACCAGCAGCACCAGCTTGTCGCCCGCCAACTGGTTGACCATTTCCTCGCCGATCAACTCGATTTCGCGCGCCAGCGAGCGCTGGCCGCCTTGCATTTCGAGCAATTCGAGCTGGTCGATGATGCGCTTAAAGCGATAGTCGGAATACCAGATGATGCGCGCGTCCTGGCTGCCGATCTGCCGCATGTTGTCCTGCAGGGCCGGATCGATCCGTTGCTGGAGTTGCTCGGCGAAGTTCAGGAACGGGCGTTGCGAGACGAACACCGGCATGGCTTGCGACCAGGCCCACAGCCACGTGGCGCACATGGTCGCCGCGAGGACGCCGAACGAAGTGTTCTCGCGCCGACGAGTGTACAGCCACGCGGCCAGCGCTGCTCCGACACAGAAAATCGCGGCGGTTACGGCGTAGGGCTGCCAGACCTCGGCCCAGGTGAAGCTCTCCGGCGCGCCCATGCGTTTGTACCAGTACTGATGTATGGCAAAGCCGCCGGCGGCGAAGCCCGCCGGCAGCAGGACCCACACCGCCAGTGCCGTCCAGCGGTCGCGTCTTGGGGTAGTTGGGCGCCGCGGATTGAAGAATGTGGATAGCTCGACACCCAGTAATACGAACAGCGGTGGCAGGGCTGGCAGGAAGTAGCGTAGCTCCTTGCCCGCCGAAATGGTAAAGAACGCGAACAGGCCGACGAACCAGAACACCATGTACAACATACCGTCGCGGTTGATGCCCGGCTGTTTTTTGAAAGCGCGGATCAGGGCCGACGGTAGCGACAGCGAGAACGGGAGACAATAAACCAGGGGCGGAATCAGGTATACGAAATGGAAATACCAGGCGCGCTGGCCTTCGACGTTCGGCAGGTCCCCGGTAAAACGATCCCAGAATTCGACCTTCCACTTGGCCAGTGCGGTAGGTTCCAGCAGTATTACCGCGATGGCCCACGGTAGCCAGGGTAGCAGAAAGACCAGCAGGCCCACGAGGTGAATTGGTCGTCCCAACGCGCGCCACCGGTTTCGCAGCAGCACGTAGAGGAATACCGGCACGCCTACAATCGCCAACGGCATCGGCATCTTGTAGAGCATGCCCAGGCCGGCGGCGAAATATCCCAGTAGCCACAGCAGGGCTTGTTTGCGCCCTGGCGGCTCCAGTTCGGCGGCCACCCAGACGGCGGCCAGCGACACGGTGGTGAGGGCGGCCAGGCCCAGGTCGCTGGCACCACGGTGTGACCAATACAGAATCAGCACGCTTGATAAACAGGCAAAACCAGCAAACACCGCGGCGCGCTCGCCGGCGATGCGGCGTGTCACCCAGAAGATGGTGATGACGATGATCAGGGCCGCCACGCCGTTGGGTATGCGGGTTGAAACCTCGTCGATCGTCGTCTGCCCGCGCAGCCAGGCGGTCAGCATGACAGCCCAATATGGCCCCGGCGATTTTTGCATGCGTGTTTCGCCCGAGAATTGCGGTACGACCAAGCTGCTGAAGTCCGTGCTAGCGCCCGCGTACATCTCGCGCGCGGTCTGGGAGACCCAGCAATCGGTCGGTTCGAAACGGGCCCCATTGCCGAGGTCATGGAAGACCAGCAAGGTTGTCCAGCCAATCAGGGCGAGCAACCAGGCCGCGGTTGCGTTTGAGCGCGGTCGCGGTTCAGGGAGGTCCAGGACCGTGCGTGAGTTTTCGTTCTTGTCCGTCAGGCTCACACCGACTCCTTGGGGGTCATGGCGGCGGCCAATGGGGTTTCCATGGCCTGGTTGACCTGGTTCATGAGCGCGGCGTAGTCGGCCTGAGTGCGCATGAGCTGCTTAAGCAGATCGTTGCTGGAAATTTTCGACTCGAATTCGGCCACCTTTTGTTTATCGGCCACCTCGATTGGTTTCTGCTCACGTTCCAACTGTTGCATGCGTTGCATGTGCAGCGTGTACTCACCCAACAGCGCCTGGGCTTCGCGGTCATCCTGCACCCCCTGACGAGCGGTGTAATAGGACTTGACCGTGTCATGGTTGGCGATGGCTTCGCCCAGATTGCGAGCCTTGTCGATGAGTTCCTGGAAATCCGGCATGTTGCACCTGTGTTGAAAGGAGTAACTTGAATGGGCAAATTGTAGCGTCACCGAGCGTTCTTCGCACGGGTCGGGTATGATAGACACACATCGTGCTCCGCTCGATATCCAGGGGTCGCTGAGGAGAGACGCCATGGCCATCAGTAGACGTGAATTTGTACAGTCAGCGGCCGGATTGGCTGCCGTCGGATTGGGGGCCGGTACGATCAGCCGCGCCGCGGCTGCTGGACAGGAGGTTCCCCGTAATGTTACAGCTTCACCCGCGGGTCGTCCCATGGTAATTTCCAGTGCTAACGGCCTGCGAGCCTGTGAACGCGCCATGGAGGTATTGCGCGCGGACGGCGATCCGGTGGATGCCGTGGTCGCCGGAGTAAACATTGTGGAAGACGATCCGCTGGATCACTCCGTAGGTTACGGCGGCTTGCCCAACGAATTGGGGGTGGTCGAGCTGGATTCCTGCGTGATGCACGGGCCGACGCATAAGGCCGGGGCCGTGGCGGCCTTGCAGCGCATCCGCAATCCTTCCAAGGTGGCGGTGCTGGTCATGCGACGCACGGATCATGTATTACTGGTTGGTGCCGGAGCGTTGCAGTTTGCCAAGACGCATGGTTTTCAGGAGCAGGAACTACTGACCGACGAAGCCCGTCAGATCTGGCTCAAATGGAAGGAAACCCACTCCGAGCGCGACGACTGGATCTGCCCGGAAGCTGATGAGGAAGCGGCTTACCGCCTGCAAGCCGATGATATCGAATTTACATATGGCACGATTTCCTGCCTGGCGTTGACCAAGGGGGGTGATCTGGGCGGCTGCACCACGACCTCGGGTCTGTCATACAAGATCCCCGGCCGCGTGGGCGACTCGCCGATTATTGGTGCCGGTCTGTATGTCGACAATGAGGTTGGTGGTTGCGGCTCAACCGGTCGCGGTGAAGCCAATCTCCAAAACTGCTCCTGTTTCCTGGCGGTGGAGCTGATGCGGTCGGGAGCCACGCCGGAGGAAGCCTGCCGTCAGGTTATGCAACGCGTGGCTGACAAGACCGAGCCGCGTCTGCGGCGGCCCAATGGTCAGCCGAATTACCAACTCAAACTCTACGCCGTGCGTAAGGATGGGATGGTGGGTGGTGCCTGTATGCTGGATGATAAAGGCCAGATGGCGGTGCATGACGGCGGGGAAAGCCGCCTGATTAATCTGCCGGGGCTGTTTCCGGCGCCACCCAAGAAGCCCAAGCCACACCCGTAACCCTGTTTTCATAATAGGGATGCTACTGCGTGCCGGGTCTGATTCTGACAAAAGCACTGGCAGATGAATTGCCGCCAGGGGAGGATTGCGCTGTATTAGCCCGCCAGGCCGCCGAGCCCATACGGACGTTGATTGATTGTGAATGGACGGAGCACCTGCGCGCGCGTGGCTTGTGCATTGCCGACTGTATGCCCAAAGCACGGCGGTCGGCAATACACGTCTGGATGGACGAGCGGTTGGCTGTCATGCTGGAGGGTTACCTGGTCCATCATGGAGAATGCCACGACTCCAATGACGCCCGGATCGTGGCGCAAACCTATCAGGCGCGGGGGACCGCGGGGGTTGAAGAGCTGGATGGCTCTTTTGTGATTGTCGTCGTGGAACGACAGCGCGGGAAGGTCATGCTCTGGACTGATCGGGTGGCATCGCGGCCGTGTTTTCGTGGCGCGGGCCGGGGCGTAATACTGGTGGCTCCGGAGTTGAAATGCTTCCACCTGCTGCCGGGTTTGAATCGCAAGCTGGTGCCCGGCTCGTTGGCGGCGATGGCCATGAACGGTGCTCTTATGGCCGAGCACACCTATTACCGTGATGTCCAACTAATCGGACCGGCGCGGCGCGTCACGCTGACAAATACCGGCGTGGAAATCAAGCAATATTGGCAGCGGACGTTTCGGTCGGTGGCAATGCCGCCTTCGCCGACCGAGGTGGCTGATTGTATAGGTCAGGCGGTTCGGCGACACCTGACACGTTTTGAGTGCCCCATCCTGGCACTCAGTGGCGGCCTTGATTCGCGAATAGTGCTGGCCGCGTGTCAGCAGCAGGGGCTCAAGCCGGCGGCAATTACGTGGGGTTATGACCAAATAGACACGCCGGGCTCCGACTTCCAGGTCGGTCAGGCGGCCGGTCGCCTGGCGGGGCTAGAGCCGCGTCTGCGATGGATCGATGTGGAGCAATTGCCAGATTATGCCGAGCGGGTGGTGCTGCTTACTGACGGGCTGACCGGGCACCTGGGCAATTATCCGGAGGGTGACGCGCTTGGTCGGGAGTTGGCCGTCAACCACGATGCCTTGATCCGGGGCGATGAGATGTTTGGGTGGGCCGCGGCAGTCGACTCGCCGCGCATGGCCCTGAGGCGGGTGGGGCTTAACGTCGGCAAACGCTTGCGGCTGTTGAGCTTTCTATTGCGGCGGGACGTGGCGGAAGGCGTGTTGGAGGATTATCGCCGCCAGCAAATGGAATTGCTTGAATCTTCAGACGCGCAGGCGGATCCGAATGATCTCAAGGATGTGCTCTATTGGCGGACGCGTTTTCCCCGCCTGATCGCCAGCCAGGCGGCGGTGTTTCGTCCGCATATCGAGGTGGTCTGCCCGTTACTGGATAACAGGGTACTTGAGTTGGTCGGTCGATTGAACCCCGCCCAGCGGGTGAACAAGAGCTATATCGCCCAATGCACGCGGCAGGTTTTCCAAACGCAATTTGCATTGGAGCTCAATGTGATTCACAGTCGTACGAGTTGGCGGCGTCGATTGCGTGAACTTGGTCCAGTGCCGCGCTACCTGGTCGAGACACTGCTGGAACCGCAGGCGCGGTTTGATGACTGGTTCGATCGGACGGCTATCCGAGCCTGGCTGGCGGCGGCCACGGCCGAAGGCGGACATCTGCCCTGGCCGTCCGGGGGCACGTGGCTACGACGGCTGGGAGCGCGAGCCCGCAGTCTGGCGCTGCGGCCGACTTTCAAGGAACGTGTGCTGCTGAACCTGGTGACGCTGAAGCTGTGGTTGAAACAGGTTAACAACTGATTCGTGACCTTGGGTTTGGGGGAGAACTTTGCGGTTAGGATGAACGTCCATGTCATCACTCCATTCATTGACCTGGTTGGTGGCAGGGGTTGATCCAATCGGATAGTCTTCGCTCTTTCGAGGCCGTAGCGGCTGGTTTCGCGCTGCATGGCGGCGGAAACCGGCCACACTTGGTTTGACAGCAGCAGGGCTCCCGCATGGCGCGCCGCCGCAAGAAACACGCAGCCGGGAAAGAAGGTAAAGTCCAGCCTGTTTCCCGCACACCCGCCGCCCGCACACCCACCGCCGAAACGCCCACCGCTTCGAGCTGGAGAGTTCCGGTCATCGGCCTGGCGATCTTCGCCTTCGCACTGCTGGTCCGGCTCGCGTACCTGCACGAAGTCTCCGAAAGCCCGGCGTTTGAAATCCCGGTCGTGGACTCACGCACTTACGACGAGCTGGCCCGCGCGCTGGCGGCGGGGTCGGCGATGGACCAGCAGTTCTTCTGGCAGCCGTTCTTCTACCCGTTCTTTTTGTACCTCGTGTACGCCCTGAGCGACGTCTCGATCGTCGCCGCCAAGGTCTGCCAGGCGATAGTCGGCGCCGTCACCTGCCTGCTTACCTACCGGCTCGGACGCCGCATCTTCGACCGCAACACGGGAATCCTGGCCGGCGTGCTGACGGCCTTGTACGGACCGCTGATCTTCTTCGAGGGGGAGCTGGTGGCCGCCGGCTGGGCCGCGTTCTGGGCCGTCACCTTGATCCTGCTCTTCCTGCACGCCGGTGCCAAGCTGAGCCTGTGGCGGTGTCTGATCCTCGGAATCTGCGGCACGCTCGGCGTACTCACCCGGCCGACGTTTCTCCCGTTCTTGCTGGGCGGATGCGTGTGGCTGATCTTCCCCTGGCGGCGCGCCGCGACTGAATGGCGGCGCGTGGCGCTCGGTTTGGCCACCGTCGCCGCCGGCGGTTTGCTGTGCGCAGCGCCGGTCGCCGTTCAGTGCTGGCGCCTGACCGGCCACCTCGGCATCCTACCCTCCTCCGGCGGGATCAACTTCTACATCGGCAACCACCCCGACAGTTGCGAGCTGGTCACGCTGCGGCCTGGTGAGGAGTGGGACAGACTGGCCCAACTGCCACGGCAATACGGCATCGGCGACATGTGGGAGCAGCAGGACTTCTTCTACGGCCAGACGCGCGAATACCTCGCCACCAACCCGCTGGGCTACGCGCGCGGCCTGCTGCGGAAGACGCTGCAATTCGCCAACTCGCGCGAAATACCGCGAAACGTGGACGTATACATGTTCAGACAGTGGTCCGGCTTGCAGCGTGTGCTCACGTGGAAGGCCGGCGGCTTCGGGTTCCCGCTGGGGATCATACTGCCGCTGGCGCTGCTGGGTCTCCTGCAATCCTGGCGGCGTGTGCCGGGGCCGTTGGTCATTTTCCTGTTGCTCTATCCGCTGGCGGTCGTTCTCGTCTTCGTCACGGCCCGGTATCGCGTGCCAGTGCTGCCGGCGTTGTGCGTTCTCGCCGCAGCGGGGGGGCTGAGTGTCGTACGCCTGGTTGGCGCGCGCCGCTGGCGCCCGCTGGCGCTGGCCGGCGTGCCGGTCGTGGGAATCCTGCTGCTCTCCTGGCTGCCGGGGCCGTTCTGCGAGGAGGACCAGCCGTTCGAGGCCGAGCTGTACAACGGGATGGCGGGCCGGCAGATCCGCTTCGGCCAACCCGATCAGGCCCGCACGTTCCTGCACGAGGCTCTGCGCTGGGACCCCGAGAATGGCAACGCCCACCATAACCTCGCCAACCTTATGCTACTCGAGGATCAGAACGCCGATGCCGTCACGCACTACCAGGCCGCCGTACGCCTCAAGCCCGGCCGCGCTTCGGCGCACGCCAGCCTGGGGATCGCCCTGGCCCGCCTGGATCGACATCCCGAGGCCGAGAGCGCGTATCGGGCGGCGTTGCAGCTCGAACCGGACGATCCGGTAGTTCACTACAACCTGGGCCGGGCGCTGGGCGCCATGGGCCGTTTCCCTGAGGCCGCCGCTGAATACCATGAGGCGCTGCGGCTCAAGCCGGACGACACACGCTTCCGCTGCAACCTGGGCATGGCGCTGGCCGCCATGGGCCGCGACGACGAGGGTTTGGCGCAGCTCTACCAGGCCGTGAACAGCGATCCGCGCTTCGTGCCGGCACGGATGATCCTGGCCCAGATGTTGCGCCGGCAGGGCCGAACCGACGCGGCCATCGAGCAACTTCAGGAAGCGCTACGCATCGACCCGCGCAACGCCGCCGCGCGCCGGGAGCTTGAAGCCATCCGACAGACCACCGGCGAGCGCGAGCCGTCCGCCCCTTAGCCTTAGAGCATCTTAAAACCCTTGCCAAAGCAGATTCAATAAAGATCCGGTGCCGCGCGAGCGCGAGCCTCAATGTAAACCGTGGCTCAGCAGGAGCTTCGCCCTCCCACATATCGCCGGGTGGATATGTCCGAGCGGTAATGTAACTCAATAAAGAAAGCCGGCCGGAGCGTTTTACGTCTCCGGCCAGCAGAAGCAGTTGTGTGTATGTCCCGGCAATTTGGCCGAGACTATTTATCTATGGCGTCGCGACTGAAGAAAGTTTCAGGAAATTTCGGATCATTCCGCCGTTGCTTTGTTAATCAGCACCGCTGATCCTGGCTCCTGAACGGGTTTCCAGTCGGGAAACGCCGCCGACCGGCCGGCGAGCGGCAGTAGCCGCCACGCCGACCGATCGTGGGGTAATGAACTAACTTACGGGCACGGATCCGCAACGCCGTTACCGACGGCCGTGATGAACCAGTCGATATCGTACGAGTTTACCGCACCGTCGCAGTTGACGTCGTTGGCGCACAGGTAGTCGCAAGGCGGCGAACCACCGTGGTACGCAATCCAGTTCGCCTCGCCGGACACGGCCGCGATGAAGCCATCAATGTCGTAAGAATTGATGCTGCCGTCGCAGTTCGAGTCGCCGCGGTAGTCGCATTGTACGCCGCACGGGTTCGGATCGCAGGACGGCGCACCGTTCCACTCACCGCCGTTGACGACGCACTCGGCCCAAGTGAGCTCGACGCACTCTTCGCCGAAGCAGCAAGCGCCCGAGGCACACTCGAAGTCAGCCCAAGCGTAGTAGATCGAGCCGCATGGCACGCCGGCGAAGTCCGCCGGGCCAGCCCACAACCAGTAGGTGTGCTCGCCGATCGGGACCGTGTGGGTGACCTGCGCTAGCTCGCAGCCCGCAGCCGTGTCGTAGCCGATCTGGATCAGATCGTTGCAGGGATCCGGGGTACCCGGCTCGAGGATGAAGATCAAGCCCTGGACGTCATCCCAACCAGGAACCATCAGCCAGTACAACGTACCCGGACCAGTGACGGTAAGCTCGTACCAGTCGGTGTCACGCGAACCGCCGTCGAACGTGCCGGTCGTGCCGCAGAGGACCATGTCGCAGGCCGTGATGGTCTGGAACACCGCGGGGTCGCTGTTGCAGCCACCGTTGTAGGTGTCGATATAGCCATCGCTGCAGACGGGCTCGCCTTCCGGCGTCATGCCGGGCAGGCAGTACAGGATGCACGGGCACATCGAGCAGTTCGTACCCGAGCCAAGCCAGGTGCCGCCGAGGGTGGCGCACTCCGTGCTCGTCACCACCACGCAATCGAAGTAATCCTCGAAGCAGCAGGCCCCGACGGCCTCGCCGCAAGGCGGAGTCAAAGTGGCGCACGTCACCGGCAGAGCAGCGAAGCGCATCGTCGGTCCGACGCACGCCTGCATAAGGACGTTGTCGGTGCAGATGCCGGTCGCATCGTCGCAGCAGGCGCCGTAGACCTCGACGGGCTCACCGGTCAGGCACAGGTTCAGGTTGTTGGCCGTCGCCACCAGCGTGCCGGTGGTATCCCGCCAGAAGTTGTTGTCGCCTTCCCGACTGTCCATCCACAGGAAGACGCAGGTATTGCCGTCGGCGTCGTAGACCGACACCCAGCCGCTGTACAGCACGCAGCACGGGCTCAGGGTGAACGCGTACCCGCGCAGCGGATTGCCGTTGTACAACTGGTCGTTATAGGTCGTGCGGGTCGTCGGCGGGACGTTCATGTAGACGCAGGCCGGGTTGGCCAGATCGGGCTGGCCGGCGACATCCGGGTAGAAGATGATGTCGAACGTGATGTCCGGATCATCGCAGCCGAACCAGCCGCCGTCCCACGTCAGCTCGAGGCCGAAGAAGTGGATGTCGCAGATCTCGCCCGACACCACGAAGTCCTCGTAGGCGTAGTAGTCGTAGAGTGACGTGCAGGTGTACGCCGTCTGCCACTCGGTCGTTCCAGACACGTTCTGTGCAAAGAGCGAGTCGGGCGGGCATCCCGGCGGGCCGGGGCACTCGAACGGCGGTGATGCGTAGCAGGATTCGCCTTCGAACCAGCCGCCAGCCATCGACACGCACTCGACCTCGATGAAGTCACCGATGCAAGTGCCGTCCAGGCAGCAGGCGCCCATGGTCGGGGGCTCGCAAGGCGGGTCCATGTTGGCGCACAGGGTGTCAGCGGCGAAACGCTGATTGGCGCCCTGGCAGTTGGCTTCCGCGACGTTGTTGACGCAGTTACCCGTCAACTCGTCACAGCAAGCGCCGAAGCGTTCGACCCACTGGCCGGTCAGGCAGAAGCCCAGGTCGTAGGTGGTGATGGTCAGACCCGAACCGCCGGGAGTGCCCTGG
>JBDRDH010000052.1:0-28307 GCA_043820985.1 Planctomycetota bacterium | reverse complement strand
TGCCGCAGATTTGAGAGGCAGACGGCTTTTTTGCCCTGTTCGCGGGCACCTTGCAGACTGGGTAGGAGAATCGAGATGAGCAGCGCGATGATCGCCACGACCACCAGCAGCTCAATGAGGGTAAAAGCCCTCTTGCCAGGGGCTTGGGCCATTGGGATTACCTCCTTAGCACGGGAATGAACCTGCACTGACGAACAAACATTCAGTAAAGCCGGCACAGTAGCGGTTATTACACCTGGATGTCGGCAAACGAGTACTTTTTCAACTATAAGAAGCACCTACGGTGGGACGACGCCGTCGGTCACGGGCCTCTTACCCCACTTGGCCACGAAATTCTTGCACTTGGGACACTGCTTCTTGTCGCGGCCTTCACTGGCGACTTCCTTCCACTTTTCGCCTTCGAAGGTGAATTCCTCGTCACACTCCGGGCAGTAGAGTGTCCAGACCCGGCCCTCCCCTCCGGTGGTGATTTTGACTTCTTCCTTTTCGACAACCTTGCTTCGGGCCTTGAAAGCATAGAAGCCACCGACAATGACTACGAGCACGACCAGCGCGACAATCAAACCCTTGTTGACTTCCGCGGCACGTTGCCACTTTCTCATAGAACTGCTCCCTTGCACAATCGTTCTATCCGACGCGTTTCGGAACGCAATACGGAATTATATGACGGCACACAATACTACACAACCATGGGTTGGGGCGAGTATGTAAAAAACCGGACTACAAGCCGGACGGCAAGATATCCGTGCCGGTCAAGCTCAGTTCGGATAAGCGGCTTCGCCTTCTTGCTCAGCGCCGTACGCGGTGGCGATATTCAACCTGGTTGAGGAATAGTCACCTCTAACAGTTCGCACTCCTCGGCGGCTTGCACGGTGGTGCCCTGATGATCAGCGGGTATCAATACCACCTCCCCAGCCTGGAATGTGTATTCCGACTCAGGGCGGTTCAGCTTGACTCGGCCACGCAGGATAATCCAGATCGCCATACTCCGGTTACGGACCTCGTTGAGTATTCCGGATTGCAGGTGTACGCGATCAATGAGAAAACGCTCACATGTAGTTATTCGCACGGCATTTGGCAGTCCCGTGTCAACTGGATGACGAGGTTGGGCGATGGCGGAATCAGCGATGTCCAGCCGCACATTAGCCAGAGCCGGCTGGATATGTAACTCACGTGGCTGACCATCTGTTCCCAGGCGATCCCAGTCGTATAGTCGGTAAGTTACATCAGATGGCGTTTGAATCTCGGCTACCACCAGGCCCGCCCCGAGTGCATGAATGACGCCGCTGGGGAGATAGAAACAGTCGCCGGCCTGAACCGGGAAGGCTTGCAGGAGTTGAGCGGCTTGGGGCGTGTTGGCGGCGGTAGCCAGGTCGGCGTGAGTTACGCCTTTTTTGAGTCCTATAAACATGCAGGCATCTGGATCCGCGTGAAGAACGTACCAGGCTTCATGCTTGATGCCCGGAACAATTCCCGTTGAATCGGACGGATCTGGCTTGGGGTGGACTTGCACGCTGAGATTCTCGCGCGCATCAAGAAACTTGATCAGCAGGGGGAAACGTCCATCCACCAGGTCGACGTTACCGATCAAGGTGGTGCCCCACATATCCAGCAGATCACTGATCGTTCGGCCGGCGAGGGGGCCGCGTGCGACCCGCGATTCGTTTCCAGGCAGGCTGACCAGCTCCCAGGACTCGCCAATTTGTTCATCGGCCGGCAGCGGCTTGTTAAAAAGAGTTGCCAGCATGCGCCCCCCCCAGGGCTTGATCTTGTACAGCGGCTCGAAAACAACTGGTGTGGGAGCTGGATTCATGGAGCACCGGATTGGGTTGTTTGGGATTCTTCAAAATACAAGTATGGTCGCAACTTCTCGACGGCTACCGATCCGATGCCCTGGACCAGAGCGAGGTCATCAGCCCTGGAAAACGCGGATGGCGTGGGCACCGCTTGCCGGTAGGCGATGATCCGGGCGCTCAACCTGGAGCCGATACCCGGCAGCAGCATCAATTCCGTCCGGCTGGCGGTGTTGGGATTAAAGCGGAGTTGAGCCACCTGTGGATCCACGAGTGTGCTTACCGAAGGCACATTCGTCCATGGCAAAGAGATGGCGCAGACACCCAGAAACGTCAGGGCGCTGGCAATTGTCGCGTGACGTGCAGGCTGTTTGGTAGTAGGTGTCCGCATCATTCGGCGGGCGCGGCACTGAGCCGTTGTCGGAGTTCGACCAAACGAGCAAACGCCGGTTTAGGTGTTAAATCTTCATGTAGAATGCCACCGGTTGGGATGGGGTTGCCCGCGCAATCTGTCAGATTCTGCAGACAGACACTCTCAACGTAGGGTTTGGACAGGGCAATTTCGCAGAAGTTCAACAGCCAATCAGCCTGGCTCTGGTCGGTCCAGGGGCCGCGCCATTGGCCACCGGTCTTGATCGGATCCTCTTTGGCGCTACCAGCCGAGGGAACCGCGACAGCGGTGATATGTAATGGTCGGCCAAAATTTGCCAGCCGGTCAATCAGGGCGCTGATCTGGAGCGGATCACGCAGATGATAACCCTCGCTGCCAATACCAAATATGAACTGTACGCCGAACGCGTCGAATCCAATCCCGCTCTGAATAGCCATATCGGCGTATAACAGGGGCGGCACGGTGCGCTGATTACGCGCGAAGTATTCACCCCAGGGCTGAACCAGGTCGAGCACGATCTGGCTGCGTGGAGCCAGGTGCCGGATGGTCGCGGTGGCTACCCGCGTGATTTCCATGATCTGTTCAAAGTTGAATGCAAAGACATTGTCGGCGTGCAGGCCGCTGGCCGCTATCCAGGTATTGACCTCGTTGGCATACCGCTTCACCGTGCGCTCGATATGCTCGCGGGCGTAATCCAGGATCGTGTCGAAATCGTTGTCCCAGATATACATCCAGTCCGGGACGGATTGCACGCCGAAGTTGAGCAGGGGGCCAGCGCGCAGATTGAGCTTGGCCTGGGCGCAAGCCTGGGTCCAACGGTCAACGGCGTCGTAGCTGATCTCATGTTCCTCGGGTTGGATATCGCGCCAGACAAACGGGATGCGGACAAAATCGAAAGTCTGCTGAAGGCCATCGGTCGGAATATCGGCGGGGCAGCAGGGCTGTACCGCCACTCCCAGATACTGGCGGCCAAAACCCCCGCTCTGCTGTCGGCGTTCCAAAAAAACCGTGGCATGAAAACGGCACATCTCGTCGGCCGCCCACAATGCCAATTTGAGCGACTGATCGGCATAGCGCGCGGCGGCGGGAGGGTCGCTCGCGGCTTGTAGAGCTTTTACGAATAGTTCGCGGGCATGCTCGATCTGTGTTCCAATCTCCGACATGCCGTGGTAGTCAAACAGGCCCCACTCCTCCCGTTTCAGCGTGATACGCATCAGACGATGGCGTGCCAACTCCAGATTCAGGATATAGGGCTGCTTTCGTTCGGGTAGTCTGGTGGTCTCGAGTTGAATCGTTCCGTAACCATTCACGGGCCAGAGTAATGCCAGGGCCACCGGGTCCGGGGTGCGTGGCTGGCAGAGGATCTCCCCCTTCTTCATTGACACATTGCCGCGCACCGGGACACTATCATTGCCGAGCAGGTGGGCCCCGTGCAACTCAGTGAGCGGTTTAGTATCCTGGGGTTGGAAACACAGGAACCTGAGCACGCGAATCGGCCTCCAAATACAATAAGAAGCAGCGCGGCACGGATACAATTCCGTCACCAGCGCTGCATATCTTACGACAGGAGCCGCTGTTGGAAAAGCGGGGTGGTACCGAGACGGATTCAGTCGGTCGCCGTGATAGTGATCTGAATCTGATCTACCGTGGCCGCGAAACCATCCGTGACTGTCAAACTGAACGTCAGGACGGTGGTCTCGGTGATGTCTGTGGGAGCATCAAAACTGACGATTGACGTGACGCTCTGGTTAATGTCAATCGTTGGAGTACCGCTGATCTGCACCCAGAGGTATCGCAATCTATCACTATCTGCATCGCTGGAACCGGTTCCATCGAGCCGGACTGTCTCGCCGGCAGCAACGGTCTGGTCGGTGCCGGCGTCGGCTACCGGAGCGTGGTTAATCAGGGATTGCAGGATGATGTCAAGAGGATTACTGCCTGCGGGGGCCGCTTCATTGGAGTTTGCGGGCAGCACGCAGCCTGTCAGGAGCAGGGCGGGTATAATGATCCAAAACGATCGGTAAAATCTTGTAAAGCAGGCCATGGTAAGCTCCAAAAACACGCCCCACGGATATCCACACTTTATTTTCGGCACATTTATATGATCATCTTGTTAACCTTCCGCAAACCAGTCGTGAAGTGTGGCTTGGCGCGGCTCCTCTGATAAGTATAGTAGTGGTGTGGTCCATGTCACGGGGCATTGAAAGGAGCATGTGGACGACCGTGCGAAAGGTACGGTAACCGGATGATACGCCTGTTTAGTCTAACATCAAGTGTGGCAGGCTTTTCAGTTGCTGGGATATGCCCTGGTTGGCAAAAAGGCTTTTTGGAGCGTGGTACTGACCGCGGGTTGGATTGAATCGCGCAAGCCGTGGTAGCAGATCATAGCCTCGGCAGGAGGATGGCACGTGTCTAAGACGGATGAAGAGCTACAGGAATGCGGGCAGTGTGGTGCCTCGATTTATCCGGAACATGTGAAGAAGGGCACCGCCGACTATTTTGGCGGTAAGTTGTTGTGTCCACACTGTTTGCAGGAAAAAAAGGCCATCGCTGCCGTTAATCCCGCAGCCGCCTACCACGATAACGCCGCTGATGCGGCGGTAGAGGAGCCAATCGCCCTGGCCCTGGAGGCGGAAGACGAAATGGATATGTCATCCAGCCCGGGTGGATCGTCGACACAAATTAGAGCTTTTGGTGGTGGTCCGGCCGGAGGAACGGCTTACGGCGCCCAAGCGCAAGGGACCAAATTCAAGCGCCCGTTGCTTGAGGATTCCGAGAGTGCCACGCGCTGCCGCACTTTCCACTGCAAGCTGACTGACTCGTCGTTGTTACACTTGGACGAGATGGTCAATGAGTGGGTGGACGACAATCCCGAGATTCACGTCAAATTTGCTACCAGTTGCATCGGTATTCTGGAAGGAAAAAGCAGCCAGGATCCGCATCTGCTGTTGACAGTTTTTTATTGAAAGCCAGTGTTCAATTAACAGATCCGGAGCAACGGTTGCCGTAATCCCCAGGAAGGTACTACACTAATGTGCGTGGACCTAGCAGTGGGCCGCCGGCCGACGGTATAATATCCAACGGTATCCATGGGTGGTTCCCCCTGTTGTGCCGGACGTTCAAATAGCTGTAATTGAATCACGGACGTGCCGGACCGGGTATCTGCAACTAGAGTCAGTCTTAAGTGACGCGCCCGCGCGGCTGAAGCCGTGTCTGGGTACGCGTAGCGCAAAACTGGCAAGCGCGCATAACGCGTGACATGCCGCCGGGCACTCCGAGGCCAGGTCCAGGCGGCAACTGCCAGATAAGCATGGGAGTTGGAATGGTAGACGCGGAATCAAACGTAGCTGAAGGTGTGTTGGAACTTGATTCACAGGGTGCTGGATTCCTACGCGATCCGAAACGCAATCTCAACGCGCGCCCCAACGATGCGTATGTGTCGGTGGAGGCGGTTCGCAAGTTCGGCTTACGAGGCGGCGAGAGCTTGAGTGGGCCGGCTGGACGAGTGAACAAGGGTAATCGACGTTTCAAACTTGAACGGATTGAAAAGATCAATGGTGTGCTGGTAAAGGACTGGGAACCGCCCACACCCCTGGAAAAAACCGTGGCGATCGATCCGCACGACGCCTTGCACTTTGATAGCGAGGGCGGACCGCTGACCATGCGCGTGGTTGAGCTGTTCACCCCGATTGGCCGCGGGCAGCGTGGATTGTTGGTGGCTCCCCCGCGGACCGGCAAAACGATTCTGTTGCAACACATGGCACACGGCCTGGCTATCAACCACCCGGAAGTCTACATGATCGTACTGCTGATCGACGAGCGCCCGGAAGAAGTTACCGAAATGCGTCGCAGCGTGCATGGTGAGGTTCTGGCATCGAGCAATGATGAGGATATCAAATCGCACGTACGCGTGGCCCGGCTGGTCATTCAACGCGCCAAGCGCCTGGCGGAGATGGGACAGCATATCGTAGTGCTACTGGATTCCATTACCCGGCTCGCCCGGGCCTTCAATGCCTTTGTCGGCAGCAGTGGCCGCACAATGACCGGCGGGCTCGATATCCGCGCCCTCCAGGAACCCAAGCAGATCTTCGGGGCCGCGCGCAATATCGAAGACGGCGGCTCACTGACGATCATCGCCACCGCGCTGATCGAAACCGGCAGTCGCGCCGACGAATTTATCTTCCAGGAGTTTAAGGGTACTGGTAATATGGAACTGGTCCTCAGCCGCGACCTGGCCAACCTGCGCATCTGGCCGGCGATGGATCTCAAACTGTCTGGTACCCGCAAGGAGGAGAAACTCCTGCCGCCCGACGCACTTGATAAGGTATATATGATGCGACGCCAACTGGATGGTATGCCACCCGACAAGCAGATGATCACACTCCTGGAACGCATGCAACCTCACAAGGATCTGAGGGCTTTTTTGAATAGTCTGCAAGCCTAGTGGGAGCTCGCTTGATTCTCGGACGTCTCCCGTTGGGAAGTGTGGCTCCGCTGACCGTACACCAGCCTGATGCTTATGCACGCTTGTTTTAACTCCGATTATGAGTACGGGCGATTCGACATACCCCCGAGGTTTCGAGCGTGATTGTCGGCATACTTTCTGATTCGCATGGACGCGGAGACATAACCGCCGCCGCGATACGCGTGCTGCGTGAAGCCGGTGCCGAAGTCTTCATACATTGCGGTGACATCGGCGGCGGCGGGGTGCTCGAACAACTAGCCGGCCTGTCAGCCTGGTTTGTCTGGGGTAATACTGATGATCCCGGCCCGCTGTTAACCGGTTATGTACAGTCTTTGGGCCTACCATTGCCCGCGGAAAAACCCTTGAAGCTCATACTGGCCGGCCGCGTGATCGTGGTTTTTCACGGCCACGAGCCCGGTTTTCGTGAATTGGCGGATATGGCCCTGGCCGGCCGCGTAACCGCCTTATCCGCGATGACGAACGGCGCGGATTATGTCCTCTTCGGACACACCCACATACCGTTCGATGAACGCCTGGGGGCCGCCCGGGTGATCAATCCCGGGGCGCTGCATCGCACCAGCACGCCCAGCGTGGCGACTCTTGATCTGCATACCGATCAGGTTCACTTCTGGCGCGTGAAAGACACTGAAGTTACAGAGCCGCCGCAACTACTGGAGCTGCCCTACACGGCCGACAGTTAAGGTCTTGCCAGCCAAAACTGTTCGCTCTCAACCTCCAGCCACTAATGCGATGAACCAATCGATGTCGTAGGCGTTGACGAAGCCGTCCATATTGGCGTCGGCGGCGCAGCGGACTTCGTCTGGAGCAGCCAAGGGGTCGGCCACCGCGGCGATGAAACCGTCAATGTCATAAGCGTTGACCAGCTCATCGCCGGTGAATTCCCCCAGCATGCAGTCCACGTTGGAGAAGACCAGCGTGAACGCTTCTGACGGCGAGTAGGTGGTGCTGCCGGCATCCGTCAGCCGGCAGGTCAGCCGCCAGTGCACGCAATAAACATCGAATTGCGGATCGTTTGAGTTGATATGCCACGTCAGGTGCATGTGGATGTCGCCCGGGGCCGAGCCGATCTCGATTTGCTGACCGGGTTCATTGAAGTACTGCGTCAAGCCGGGAGCCCAGACTATCAGCGCGGGATCGATCGCGATAATCTCGAGCCAGACGTTTGCCCCGTCGGCGAGTGGGTAATCGTCGTTTTGTGGATCCGCGGTTTCGATGTCGTCAAAACCGGGATTGTTGCCGGTCCAGCCGTCAAGCAGACCGCTGGCGGGATTTAGTCGCACGACGGCCTCGCCGGTAAAGTCTGGCTGGAATCCGAGTGCAGAGAGCTTGAGCTGTCCGGTGCTTGATACCGCCAGCCACATATCGCCGCTGTGCTGGGCCTGCGCCAGCATCGGGCCAAGGCCACCGATCAGGCTGGCGACTGTCAGGATCATAATCGTGAGTCTCATCGTTGAATCTCCACGTGGCTAATGCAGATGGTGCGTGATGTCATAAATTCCAGGAGGCGCGCCACCCGCCGAGTAACTGGCGGATGGCGCGCGGTAAGGCCTTAACAGACGCGACGCTGGGACCACAGGGCGGTCATGCCCAGCGCCAGCAGGGCCAGACCACCCGGTTCGGGGACGAACGTCAACGTGTAGTTCTCCGAGGGGGCGTACCCGGTCGTGCCGTCGTCCAGCAGGCGGAACGTCACGCCGTAGGTGTACAGCGTGGGATCGACGCCCGGGATCGTCGAGTCGATGTGCCACTCGGCGTGTGCGTGCAGGTATTCGTCACCGAGCACCATCGTGTCGCCGACGCCCGGTTCCGATCCGAAACCGGGACTGTAGATACGCAGACCCTCGTCGAGCGCGACTACCTCAAGCAGCACGCTTACGCCGGTCTCCAGGGTGTAGAAGTCCTCGGCTGGTTCGTCCTCCTCCAAATGTGCAAAACCGGGGTGGTTACCTTGCCAGCCAAATAGTAACGGGCCATAAACTGGCGGCAGGTGATGGTCATGATCGAATTCGTCGTAATGAATTGCCAGTTGGTTATCACCAGTTATTCCGACAATCAGATCCTCATGCCCATGGTCGGCGAGCACGACCTGGACAGTGAGGGTCGTGAGCAGACCAATAACGACAAAGAAACGTGCATTCATCAGACTTTCTTCCTTTCAATCTCCGCCGGTGCCCTGACATTGGCGACCGGGCGGAGTGTGTATACGGCCCGGCGGGGCTCAGCGGGCCACGTCGGGATCGTACATGTTGTAAAACCAGGCGATGCGACCCGCGAAGGGATCGCTGTTCTCGTAATCAATGGTGTATGTGCGGTCGAAACGAAACGGCTCGGCGTGGCCGTCGACCATGGCGTAGTTCGCCCGGCCGGAGTGCCGCTTGAGTTGGACCTGTTCAGCCGCGATGGTGTCCGAATCGCCGCTGAGCCACGTCTCGGGATGGACGTGGTCGGCCGTGGCGAACTCGCCTTCCTCGGCCAGCTCCACCCAGTAGATGGTCGTCGCCGGCCGTGGAATGCGGTCGAGGCGCTCGAAGCGGTCTTCCTTCCCGAGCACCAGCGGATCATCAGCCACCAGGTAGTAGTTGTTCGCGTAACTGGTCAGTCGCCAGACCTGTGTCGAACTGCTGCCCTCGGTCCGCGGCCGCTTGAAGTGCGGGCTGCGGTCGGTGGGACAGCGGCGGATGTCGCGAATCTCGCTGAGCAGCTCGGCGTCGGCCCCGTCGCCGACTATGTCACCGCCGCGCCGGCCGTACTCCTCGGCGAGCGTGTAGATCCAGCTCTTGTGTGGATCGGACTCGCCGCCGTGCACGTAGCCGAACGACGGGAAGCGGTCGTTGTTGTTCTGGGCGTACAACTGCACCGCTAGGCCGAGCGAACGCATGTTGCTCAGGCAGACGGCGGCCTTGCCCTGCGCGCGGGCCTGTTGCAGGCTCGGCAGCAGGATGGCCATCAGGATGGCGATGATCGCGACCACCACCAACAGCTCAATCAGCGTGAAACCACATCTGCGGATCATGTCAATCACTCGCGCTTATGGGCGTACCAGCGCCCGTTTACGTTGAGCGGCACCCGTGCCGCATGTCAAAGGGATTAGAGTTAGGTCAAAGGGTTGGCGGGGCTCGGGGCAGCGCGGGCGATCGCAAGACAGTCGCCGGCGGGGAGGGGGCGTCCGGCGGAATGAACCGGATGACATAGTCCAGACCGGTCGATATCAGCGGCGCGACTTCGATCGTCGCCTTCGTCGCCGCTAGTAAATGGATGCAAATCGAGCAGTGGTTGGAATCGTGTGGTGCGGGGGACTTGGGATGTGACGGAGGCGTCTTCGCGTCGTGGCAGCCATGCCCACAAGTGGCGAGTGGAGGTTTGTGCGCGGCGGACATGCGGTGCAGGGCATTTAACACGCCACTGGTGAAGGGTAACAAGCCCACCAACACCAGCGCCGCTACCCAACGGGAGCGGAGCGTCATATTCGACAAACCGCTTGTCTGTCTGGTGCTGGTTGACATGGGTGTCGTTCCACCTGCTTTCATCTGCCGGCCAAACAGCCTGTTGGCGGCCCATCACGTTATTGATAATATATTATCAGTATGCGGTCAAGCCGAACCAAGGTGTCTATCCCTGTATTCTTCCCACTTTAATCTCGCCGACACTGTCGCAACGTCAATATTCGCCAATCCGCCCGGCGATCGTGACCTGGAGCGCGCACGCGATCCCGGAAGTATGTCAAGCTGGGACTGGGGCGGTGACAGGACGATCAGCGCGCCAGGGCGGCTTTTTCGCTGTCGAGGATCAGGGCCAGGGCCTCGTGGGCGTCTTCGACTTCGCGCAGGGCCTGGGGCAGGTCGCCGCTGAGCATCAGGGCCAGGCGCGCCAGCACACAGAGATGTTGACGTTCATCGTGGCTGCACACAAAGAAAAACAAATCAGTCAACCAGCCATCAGGCGCGCCGAACGGAATGCCCGCCGGCACGCGGGCCAGGCAAACGAGCGGCTCGGCGGTGGCGTAGGGCTGCGGTCGGCGTGGGTGTGGCAGGGCAATACCGTTTGGCAGAGCCGTCGAGCCCTGCTCTTCACGTTCCTGCACCGCTTCCAAAATGCCGGCTTCGTCGTACACCATGCCCGTGCGTATGGCGAGCCGGATTAACTCGCGGAGCACCGATGGCCGGGAGCGAGCCGGCAGGTTCATGTCGATCGCCTCGATGGCGAGCATACTGCTGACTAACACACCGTTGTTGCCGTCAGACATGGCCCGTTCGAGATTGCGTACGTGTTTGTGGTCAAAGCTGTGCAGCCGACTCTGGAGCCAGTCCAGCAGTTGGGCTCGATTGAAACGCCATTGACTGGCAATCATGACACCGGGAAGCTGGCCACGTTCGGCCCACTTCTTGACCGTGCGCGCATCCATACCGATATGGCGCGCCAGTTCGTCAAGTGTCATATTTCCGTATGGCATGGCATCAGCACTCTAAAGACTTTCATTTTATCGGCGCGCGGGGTGGAAAATAAAGTAATGTTACAAATAGTGTTAGCTCAAAGAGGGGGGAGGGGAATGGGTGAATCCGGCCGGCCTGACCTGACCAGGAAGGCTCCCAAATAGTAGATTTCCGAGTTGGGTGGTCGCCTAATTTCAGCCAGAGTGGAATCAATCGCGATCTGGTACGGCGGGGCGAGCCTCCCGGCGAGCCGCTGCTTGGCCCACCATATGACGCCGGTATATGCTCGGGATCGGTCTAAACGCGGCCCAGCTTGCGCAGGTAGGCCAGCGACTCAGCGATGCGGTCGCAGACGAGCTGTCTGGTCTTGGTTTCGCCCTCCAGACCCTCGATTTCCAGTGTGCAGGGGCCTGAGAATCCAGCGTCGTCAAGCAATTCGAAGATAGTGCCGAAGTCCACTACGCCGCGGCCTAGAGCCGGAAAATGCCAGCTTTCAAAGCCGCCATCAGTGTCTTTCAAGTGGATGGAAGCGACAAAATCAACCACGCGACGGAGTTCATCGACGGCGTTTACGTCGTGGTTGTAGAAATACACGTTGGCGGTGTCGAAGTTGACGCGCACGTGGGGGTGATTGACAGCTTCCATGGTCTGGCGAGCGATTTCACCGTTGGTGATCAAATCGGGATGGGTTTCCAGAACGATGGTTACACCCTGGTCGGCGGCCACGTCGCCAGCCTCCCGCAAGCGCTGGTAGACCGTGGAGCGCGGGATATCGCCGGCTTTCACCGAGACAAACATGAACCTCGCTCCGAGCCGCTGAAAAGCCGGCATCTGGTTTGCGATCTGCGTGGCGATATCAGAGCGGCTGACCTCGCACTCGCCATGCAAGCTGCTGGCGATAAGGCCGTAGCGCTCCAGCTCGGTGCAGGTTTTGTCGAGGTTATCGGGTGTTGGCACCAGGATTTCGACGTGCCGGATACCGATACGGGCCAAGTGCTCATACGCCAGCGATTCGAACGGCGCATAGCTGCTCGTTCGACTCGCGATGAGGCTCTTGGTCATGGTTGACTCGTTGTGTCGCTGTGTGAGTGCGTGTTATTCCATCACGCGGCTGACGATATACACGACGCCGCCCGCGGTAATGACCTGGGCCACACTGGTAACGATGGTGGCAGTTTCGACACACGCCGGCGTTTGAAGCAGCACGGCTCCGCTGGCCATGGCCAGGGCCCACATCTTCCACGCGTGTTTTCGCATCTTGCTGGTCCTGTTTCACGTAAGTTCACTGACTACGGCCTGCCCGTTTCGATCGTGAACCAGGGGCAGGCCGACGCCCGGCGGGGCGCCAATCCTCACAGAGCGTCACTATCGCCGCCAAGCTGTGATTCGTCAACCAAGCACTATATTTTGGAGTTATGGTATCGGAATACATGAAGAGGCTCTTTGGTCCTCTCCCTGCTGCGAGTAGCCTCAGGGATCCACCAGCAATCCTGAAAACTCAGTTATGCCAAGAATAGTATTACATATTTTGTAATACATAATTGCCCGGCGGTCGATTTATGTGATATGCTTATAGTAGAAGTATATGCTTCTATTAAAATATGTGTGCTTCGCAGGAGACGAAAGGCACCGTATGCCACTGGAAGGCGATTATCGGGTGCGTGTATTCAAGCCAGCGTGGTCCGACGCCCGTCGCTGGTTTCCGAGAACACGGGATTTGATTCAGATCCGAGGCCACGCGCTCAAGTTGCGTTTTTGGCCTACGCTAGATGTTGGCGAGCAGAAAGGACAATTGCTTGATTTAGATTGGTCCTGGATCAAGGCGTGCAACAAAGATATTGGAGAACTGCGTATTCATGACGAAATCGGCGGACATGACAACATAAGGATCATCTTTTTTAAGGGTAACCCGATCGTAAAATTACCTCTGCCGATTATGTGGGTGATCGCGGTTCTTCAAAAAAAGAGAAACGAATGGACAACGGCGAATATACGAACATTTAATGGGCGCAGAACGCTCGTCAACGAGCGTTTCTATGTGAATCGCGTGTTTGATTGATGCCGAGCAGAGAAAGGTGTTGAGAATCATGAATTCGACTGCACCAGAGACAAATATGGCTGAACGGATATTAAGCGAGAATTTTGCGCAAGTGTTTCGCGCTTATATAGAGGCTTCCGACGAGGCGCAAACCGTCATACGCGACATGTGCGAGCTAATCAATTGTCCCGAGACCGACCCGGATGATCGGGAAGCCGCTGTCGTGACACTCATGGAAGCGCTGTTTCCCACTTCGTACGATGGGGAACTTGGAATAGACATGGGTGACTTGCGCGAACTACTAAATACGTCAAGCGAATTCAAGGACGACATTAGGGAGCTTGACGAGCGAGACAGACAGTTCGCTGAACGCCTAAAGAACACAATGAATGAAAAGGGTATGACCCAAACCCAATTGGCCAGTCTGATTGGAGTGACACAGCCAGCGATTTCAATGATGTTGAACCGCAAATGTCACCCGCAGCGCGCGACGGTGAAGAAACTCGCTGATGCATTGGGCGTTATGCCCAGCGCGCTTTGGCCTAATCGTTCTTAGCCCGCGATGGCCTTCTGGCCTCGGCTGGTTTCTGTGCTCTCTCGACGCGGTTCTGATGTTAGCTTGTTTGACGTTGATTTGCCATCTACTGCCCTGCTCTGGGTATGTCCGTGAGGATGACTATTGCCCTCGATAGCTCCCGGTAGGTGTCGCCACTAGTTAAGCTTTTAACGAGCTTGTTAGGAGCTTGTGGGTGTTTCATCTCTCTTTTCCCATGCTTGTAGGAAGCCAGATTAACACTGGATGTATTCCGCACGCCATTTTTAAACTGACACTGTCTGAAATAGTGAAGTAATGAAAACGTCTTGCAGGGAAGGGGGTCCATGACGATGATGGAGGATTACGCGGCGGCAGGGCCACGGTCAAGCCGGATTCGTGCATTACCCCGTACAGGAGATGAGAATGATCGTCCGACAGCTTGCACTAGTGACACTCTACCTGGGGCTGGTGGCTCAAGCTTGTGCTGATGCACCCGACGCCGTGGAAGTGCTTAAGAAAGCCCAAGCCGCGGCCGGGAAACTTCAGGCCATTTCCTATGAGGCGGAATTGGATGTCACCGGTGCTCTGACCAGAATACTTAGCCCCCAGAGTGGCCAGGTCACGTTGGCGCGATCTGACGGGATGATTGTCCGAGCTAGGATCGATGGCAAAAAAGCCGATGCGGGTCGTTTTGAGTTGGCCAGCGATGGAGACTCGGTTGACGTGATCGATCACGACAAGAAACAACACTACCAGGCTCAGGGACGCGAGGCGTATTCGCTGCTGTTGCGTAGTGGTGGATTGCTGCTGGGGGACGTGCTCGCTCCCAAGCCATTTGCACAGGATGCTGATAATTCCGGGGCGAAATACGTTGGCCTGGAAAAGATCTTCGATGTTGAATGCCACGTGATCGAGGTGCCATTCAGCAGTGGCAAAGGGCAGGCTCGCTGGTTCTTCAGCACTTCAGACTACCTGCCCAGGCGGGTTATACGCATCATGCCGACGCCGGAAGGCGATGCGTCCCAATCACTCACCCTGAAGTCGCTTAATCCGAGTCCTGAACTCAGTGACGGTATGTTCAAATTGGCGGTGCCAAGTGGCTATGAGAGTAATGATCGAAGAGGTTCGTCAGGACGCAGCTCTCACAAACTCCTCCAGCCCGATACCCAAGCTCCCGACTGGAGCCTGCCGACTCCGGACGGCAAGAAAATATCATTAAAGGATTTACGGGGGAAAATTGTCGTGCTGGATTTCTGGGCTACCTGGTGTGTGCCCTGCAAAGCGGCGATGCCCGGCGTGCAGAAAATCCATGAGAAATATAAGGACAAACCCGTCGCGGTCTATGGCGTGAGCACCTGGGAGCGGGGCCGGGCGGATCCGGCTGGTTATATGAAATCGAAGAAATTCACCTACGGCCTGCTTCTAAAGGGCGAGAAAGTGGCGCAAGAATACAAGATCAAGGGTATTCCAACTTTCTACGTCATTGGTCACGATGGTAATATTATCTATGCTAACTCCGGCATGGGTAACGACGCCCAGATCGAAGAAGCTATCGAAGAAGGGCTTAAACGTATTAAGTAGTCCGTTGCCGGAACGCTTGCTACCGAAGGTTGGGATGGTATACTAACGAAACACCGGGTGGTCACATTAGTGATCCCTTGGGCGTAAGCTGCTTTATATAAAAGGATTAGGTGTGCATGATCAGAGTTAAGGTCCGCAGTAACGAATCAGTAGAGCAAATGGTGCGGCGTTTCAAGAAGTTGTGTGAGAAGGAAGGCCTGACGCGCGACATCAAACGCAACAGCTATTACGAGAAACCGTCAGAGCGTCGTCGCCGTAAAACTCGCAAATCGCTGAAGCGCATCGTCCGCGAGCAGTTCTAGTACCAGACAGCCCGGTTGCCACTTTCGCCAAGTGGTTAACCTTGAGCAGGTCGATAGCACTTCCCACCTGTGGGGGGTGGGGTTTCAAAGCCGTGGTCTTGTTTCTCCCCTCTTTTTCAGTAGAGTAACGAGACTTGCGCGAGCGACCGTCCGTAGGCGCGAGAGGACGGACGCCGCGCATCTCGGATTCAGTAATGCCCTACTCACTACACTGATCGAAGGAGTCTGGTTCATGGCAGGAAGGGACCAACCATACCGAGTAATCCTGGCTGGCCTGTTGATGGTTGCCACACTCGCGGCCCTGCCGGTTGCCGCCGCGGCGCAGGATGGGGCGGCGGACACGCAGTCCGCGGAGACGCCTGAGGCGACCGTCGCGCCGGCTGGTGGCGAGATCGAGGTGGCGGCGGAGCAGTCGCACGAACACGGTCTGGGCGATATCCCGATCTGGTGGTGGATCGCGCCAGTTTGCGCGATTGTGGCGCTGGTTTACGCCCGGAAGTTCTTCAGGGAAGTGGTCGCGGCGGACGAGGGCGATGCCGACATGATCGAGATCGCCGGATACGTCAAGCAAGGGGCCATGGCCTATCTCAAGCGCCAGTATTTCGTGGTGTTCTTCGTCTTCGTGGTGCTGGCCGCGATCCTGGCGTACATGGGCATCGTCCTCAAAGTGCAGAACGAGATCGTCTGGTTCGCCTTCCTGACGGGCGGTTTATTCAGCGGCCTGTGCGGTTTCCTGGGCATGAAGACTGCTACGCTGGCCAGTAACCGGACCGCGGCCGGCGCCCGCAAGAGCCTCAACGACGGCTTGCGCGTCGCGTTTCGGGCCGGGGCGGTTATGGGTCTGGTGGTGGTCGGCTTTGCCTTGCTGGACATCACCGGCTGGTTCCTGGCGCTCTATTGGGCGCTGCCCACGTTCTGGCCGGGTTGGGAGCCGCTACATCTCTCGACCATTACCGTCGTCATGCTGACATTCGGCATGGGGGCCAGTACGCAGGCGCTGTTCGCACGTGTCGGTGGCGGCATCTACACCAAGGCGGCCGACGTCGGCGCCGACCTGGTCGGCAAGGTCGAAGCGGGCATCCCGGAGGACGACCCGCGCAACCCCGCCACCATCGCGGACAACGTCGGCGACAACGTCGGTGACGTGGCCGGAATGGGCGCCGACCTGTACGAGTCCTACTGCGGGTCCATCCTGGCGACGGCGGCCCTGGGAGTCGCGGCCGCGGCGGCACTGTTCGGGACGGAGGCCAGTGGCCCCGGCTTCGAAGCCGCTATTCGCTTCCTGTCGGCACCGATGGTGCTGGCCGGCGTCGGTATCCTGCTCTCAATCGCCGGTATCTACATGGTCAAAAGTGAAGAGAAGGCGACCATGGCCGTCCTGATGAAAGCACTCAACAAGGGCATCTGGGGCAGCAGCTTCTTCATCGCGGTCGCCGCGGGTGCCGTCTGCTTCCTGCTGCTCGGCGGTATCGAGGGAGTCAACTGGTGGGGTGTCTGGATCGCGATTCTAGCCGGCCTGGGCGGCGGCCTGGTGATTGGCTACTCCACCGAATACTACACGAGCTACGATTACAAACCGACCAAGGCGATCAGCGCGCAGGGCATCACCGGACCGGCGACCATCATCATTGGCGGCATCGCCGAGGGCATGAAGAGCACCTGGGCCGCATTGGCGACGATCATCGTGGCCATTCTCGTGGCCTATAACGCGGCCGGCGGCGGCCATGAGTTCATGCTCGGTCTCTACGGCGTTGGCTTCGCGGCGGTCGGCATGCTGGCCACGCTGGGCATCACGCTGGCGACCGACGCATACGGCCCGATCGCCGACAACGCCGGCGGAAACGCCGAGATGACCGGCCAGGAGCCGCACGTCCGTCAGCGTACCGACGCCCTGGACGCCCTGGGCAACACCACGGCGGCCACCGGCAAGGGCTTTGCGATCGGATCAGCGGCCCTGACGGCACTGGCGCTCCTGGCGGCCTATGTCGAGGAAGTGCGTTTCGGCCAGCTCTTCCAGGCGCGCGATCAGGTTGTGGACGTTTACGACGCGCCGGCACACGAGGAAGCGGTATATCTCGGGTACGGCAAATTCGCGACGTGGAAGACCGGCAAACTCAAACCCGACGACTCGGGCGACTACGATAAAAAAGCCGTCGAAACGAAGAACGTCGCCGCCTATATGGGCCTGAATCTGACCGAGGAGATAACGAAGAACCTCAAGCCACACGAGACCAGGCTGAAGCTGGGACCAAAGGGCAACCAGGATAATCAGTACGTCCAGATCGCTACCGTCATAGACGGCGAGAGTGCCGTCGAGGTGGAACTCGTACCCTCGCGTCGGGCATCGCTGCCGCAGTTCATGGCTTTCTACGACGTGACACTGATGAACCCCAGGGTTCTGTGCGGACTGTTCAGCGGCGTGCTGCTGGCGTTCCTGTTCTGCTCGCTCACCATGAAGGCCGTCGGCCGGGCGGCTAACGCGATGATTGTCGAGTGTCGGCGGCAGTTCGAGAAGGTCCGCCAGTTCCTGCGCAACCAGGGCAAGGACGAAGCCTTTGTGCAAAATCCGGACAACTGGCCCAAGCGGGTCAACATCGATAACCACGACTACCCGGATTATGCCAACTGCGTGGCTATTTCGACGAGGGGCGCTCAGAAGGAGATGATCTTCCCGGCACTGCTGGCGATTACCATGCCGGTCACCGTCGGCCTGGTGTTCGGCGTACCGGGAGTGATGGGTATGCTGGCCGGCGGTCTGACCAGCGGCTTTGCACTCGCGATCTTCATGGCCAACGCCGGTGGCATGTGGGACAACGCCAAGAAGCTGATCGAGACCTACGGCAAGATCACGGCCCGGGAGATCGTCGCGGATCGCGCCGTGCGGGACAAGCTGCCGCCGAGCATTCGCGGCGAGCTGGTGGCGCGGGCCGAGATGGCGGTCAAGGCTGGCAACTCGGACACGATCATCTACGGCAAGGGCTCCGAAGACCATAAGGCCGGCGTCGTTGGTGACACCGTGGGCGACCCGTTCAAGGACACGTCCGGACCGAGTCTGAACATCCTGATCAAGCTGATGAGCATGGTCTCGGTCGTGTTCGCCGGCCTGATCGTGAAATTCGCCCCACAGATCGCGGCCTGGCTGCATCTGGGCTAGTGTTTGTGAAGCCGCGGGTACTCCATGATTTTTGCCGTGGAGGAACCAAAGCGGCCGTGAAATGCGATTGACCTACAGTGGCTGATATGTCCGATCAACCAGAGAATGAGCCCGTTGTTGAAAGTGATTCCGCGTCCCAGGCATACGATGATGCCCTGGATTTCGCGGTCGCCGCGGCGCGCCTGGCCGCGGAGTACAAGACGGAAGATGTCGAGATTCTCGACCTGCGCGGTCTGAGCAGCTTTACTGACTTTTTCGTCCTGGGGACCGGCACCTCGGATCGGCAGATGCACGCAGTGTTGGGTATTCTGGAGGAATACGCCAAGACGATTGACCGGGCCCCCTTTAAGGTCGCGGATTCGCGTTCAGCGCACTGGATTCTGGCCGACTACGTGGACGTAATCGTGCATCTATTCGATGAACAGCACCGCGACTATTACGACCTCGCCAACCTCTGGGGCGATGCCCCGCGCATCGAATGGCAACCACCGGGGGACACACCGGCGACGACAGATCCGGACTAGCGATCTGTAGCACGGTCAAGGACGCACTCGGTCATAAAAAAAGGATCGCCCGGCGGTTCGCGAACCGCCGGGCGGGAGTCCCCTGAAAGTGGGGGTAGGTAGTGGCGACGATCAAGGGGCTAGAGGTCTGGCGGCTATCGCCCGCATTGGGCTGACCGCTCCTGGCTTAAGGGTCCGACTACTGACCATCACTGTTACCCTGGTCGTGTTCCAGCATTTTCCGTAAGTAGCTGTTCTCGCGCCGGGTAGCTTCCAGGTCGAAGAGCATGTACTTGATGCCCACACGCAGGAAGTCAATGCTCTCCTGCAAACTGTGTACACTTTTCTTGATATCCTCGTGTCTTTGTTTGGTTTCAGCCGCCAAGTCGCGTAATCGCTCGCGCTCGCCCCGCGGCAGCGACTCGATCTGGGCGACCAGTTCGGCCAGCTTCTTCTGGAATGTGGCTTCATCCATCTTCTTTCCTCCTCAGGAAAACACCGGGCTGTGGGTCAGATACAACCGGTGGGACAAGCCAGTCTCGTCCAGTATCCTAAGTACATCCCATTGTAGGCCGGGTGTGATGGCGAATTGCACGAATGGCCGGCGAAGCTGGGCGGACACTTAAGTGATGGTGTTCACGGCCCGGATACCGGTGGCTGGCGGCACCGTTTATCAGAACGAGTCTGGGGGTTTTTGGGTGTGAATTCTCCTAATAAGACCAGGTGCCGATATCCACATGAACACGCTGGATATGAACATTTGACGGCCCAGCGGCCAGGTCTGAGTTCATTTTGTCACTTGAGTCGCTGGCGTGCTTGCGATACACAACGGTGTTTCGCACGACGAGGATCCTGTTATGGAATTGCCACAAACCCAGTATGAGATCCTGGAGCACCTCGGCGACGCCGCGCAGCCCATCTCCATCACCGATCTGGCGGTCAGCCGGGAGATGGATCAGGCTCAGGTAACCGCCGCTTGTATGGGCTTACAGGAAGCCGGTCTGGTCGACATCACCGAGTTCAAGTACGAGGAGTTCCGGCTGGGGATGGAGGCCGAGCCTTTCGTTGATACGCCCTTGCCGGAGCGTGTCGTGGTCGGCGTGCTGGCCGAGCAGGGCGGCGCGTGTCCCTTGACCGAGGTTCCCAACCATTGCGCTCTGAATGCCGGGCAGGTTGGCGGGGCGCTGCGTTGGCTCAACCAGCGCAAATGGGCTCATAAAGAGCAGGATCGGTTGGTTCTAACACCGGAAGGCCAGTCGTCGGCGGAGCAGCCACAGCCGGACGAACTATTGATCAAGGCCCTGGCCGGCGGCCGCGTGGCAGCCTTGACAGAATTGGAGGATGAGGGCGTCCCGGTGACAAAGGCCCGCCAGCTACTCGCCAAGCGCAAGGGCTTTCTCACAATCAAGCCGCGCACAATTAGAAACGTCAGCATCACCACGGCCGGCCGGCAGGCGCTTGAGGCCGGCGTCAAAGGCCGCCGCAAGGTCACGCAGCTCACCCCGGAGTTACTGGCCGAGGGTGGCTGGCGCGAGGTCGATCTTCAGCCGTATGACGTGACGCTCGCGGCCAGGAAGTTACATCCGGGCAAGGAGCACCCTTTTCAGCGGACGATGGATCGCGTCCGCCGCGTCTTTCTTGAGATGGGTTTCGAGGAGATCGTCAGCCCCTGGGTCGAATCGAGCTTCTGGGACTTCGATGCCCTGTTTCAGCCGCAGGATCATCCCGCGCGCGATATGCAGGACACTTTCTACATCAAACGGCCGGACCATGCGACGCTACCTGATGATGAGTTGGTGGAGCGCATTCGTCAGACACATGAGAACGGCGGCGATACCGGCTCGACCGGCTGGCAATATCGCTGGAGTCGTGAACTGGCCGCCAAGCCCGTACTCCGCACGCACACGACCGCCGCCACGATCCGCGCGTTGGCACGCCATACGCAAGGTCGACCGGGTAAGTATTTCATCATTGGCCCGGTTTTTCGGCGCGAGACGGTTGATTACAAGCACTTGCCGGTTTTTAACCAGGTCGATGGGATTATCGTTGATCCCCAGGCCAGCCTGGCGACGCTGATCGGAACGCTTACGGCTTTCTATCACAAGATGGGTTTCCCCAAGGTCGAGGTTACGCCTAGTTTCTTCCCCTACACCGAACCGTCGGCCGAAGTGCACCTGTACATGGAAAGCCGACAGGCCTGGGTTGAGATGGGTGGCTCGGGTGTCTTCCGTCCCGAGGTGACGCTGCCAGTCGGCATCACCGATCGCGTGCTGGCCTGGGGGCTTGGTCTGGAGCGCCTGGCGATGATGATCCATGATCTCAAATCGATCGGGGAACTATATTTCGCCACGATGCCCTGGCTGCGGGAGGAACCGCTGTGCCGATCATAGATATGCCACTTGATATGTTGCTGGCGCGGATTTCCCACGATGGTGCCGCGCCGCGGATGACTGTCAAGGATCTCGTCGAACTGTTGCCTAAGATGGGTTGTGAGGTGGATGAAGTTGCCGAGATGCAGCAGTATCTCTGCCGGGTCTGCGGCAAGATCTATGACCGCACTGAAGCCCAAGGCGCGCCGCTGTCGTGCTCCAACTGTGGGACCGACTTTCGGCAGTCGGCCGCTCAACTCGAGGATCTCGGACCCAACAGTGTCATGCGGCTGGACATGTTAGCGGTCCGGCCGGACATCTTTGATCCCGGCGGCATGGCGCGCTATGTGCGCGGCTTCCTCGGTATCGATACCGGGCTGACGGAGTACGTGCTGGCCGCGCCGCGCATCACGGTCCAGGTCAATCCTAACTTGTATAACGAGGATAGTCGGCGGCCCTACATCGCCTGTGCCATTGTGCGTAACGTGCGGCTTGACAGCAACAGCATCAAGATGGTCATGAACTTGCAGGAGGATCTGCATTGGGCCCTCGGCCGCGACCGCAAACTGGCCTCCATCGGGGTTTACGATCTTGATACACTCACGGGCGACGCATACAGCTATGACGCGGTTGATCCGGACGAGCTGGAGTTCGTGCCGCTCGGATTCCCGCCGGACCAGATCAGCAGCCTGCTTACCCCGCGCGAAATTCTCGAGCAGCACAAGACTGGCCAGGCGTATGCGCACTTGCTGAAGCCCTTCAGCAAGTATCCCCTCCTGCGCGACGGCCAGGGGACCGTGTTATCCATGCCGCCGATCATCAACAGCGAGACGACCCGGGTGACGATGGACACCCGGCAGTTCTTCATAGATGTGACCGGTTTGTCGCAACGCAGTGTGGATCGCGCGTTAAACATCGTGGTCACTAGCTTGAAGGAAATTATGCCAAGGATCGAGATCGGCAGCGTGGTTATCGCCGCGCCTGAAGGTACGCGCATTACACCCGATCTGACGCCGGCCGAGATTATCCTGGACGTACCGGTTGCGGCTCAGACCATCGGCGTGGATCTCAACACCGCGCAACTGGCGGAATTGCTCGAATCGATGGGGTATGGCGTGGAGGAAGCCGGCCGTGCCGATCGGCTGAAGGTGCTGGTACCCGCCTATCGCAATGACGTGATGCACCCGGTTGACCTGATCGAGGATGTCGCCATCGCGTATGGTTATGGCAATATCAAGCCCGAGCTGGTGCCGACTTTCACGGTGGGAGCGCCGCTACCGATCGAGGAACACTCGGCCATCGCCCGGCGCATCATGACCGGGCTGGGTCTGCACCAGGTCATGACGCTGGTGCTGAGTAGCGAGCAGGCCACGTTCGAAAAATGGCGGATCAAGCCGCACGACCGAACCGTGCAGATCGAGAATCCGATCAGTACGGAACAGACTATCTGCCGAGTCTCGATCCTGCCGGGCTTGCTCGACACGCTGGCGATCAACAAGCAATACGATCTGCCACAATACCTCTTCGAGGTCGGGGACTGCTGCTTCGTGGATGATCAAGTCGAGACCGGAGCCCGCGAGGAGCGCTTCCTGGCGGTGGCCATGATCGGGACACATGTCGGTTATGCTGATATCCGGGCGGTTGCTGATGCCCTCGTGCATGAAATGGGCGCGACTTCTGCCGTCAGGCCGACGACGCACGACAGTTTCATCCCTGGGCGCGTGGCGGCCCTGTTCAACGATCAGAACCAACAGATCGGCGTAATGGGTGAGGTACATCCCGAGGTTCTGGAAAACTATGGCCTGAAACATCCGGTATCCGTTCTGGAGCTGAGCCTGGAAAGTCTCCTGGGGCAACGCTCCACTGTCGAGACTTGCGCGGGTTAGTGGATAACAGCGTGAAGTCGGGGGAGATGCTCTTGACGGTTAACAAGTGGATCAGTAGCGTCATGTCAGCAGACCGCGACTGAACCTGTATTTCCGGTTTGGAGGTATTTTCTCGGCGTTTCCAATCCGGCGCAAAACGGGCAGTATCAGAGGATCAACCCATGCAGTTCTGCCACGAATGCGGTGCGACACTGAATCCCAAGGCCAAATTCTGCCAGCGTTGTGGGAAGCCGACGCTCACCGAGCCGGCGCGTTTGCATCCCGCCATGTCCGCCGAACCACCGCTGGGGCCGCAGACTTCTCCATGGGGATACACGGCGTCCCTGCCGCGACCGGGTTCCGGCCTGGCGGTCTTCTGCACAATCCTGATGATTCTGCTGGTGGCGTTGATAGTAGTCATGTTGGTCGCAATCATCGCTTCAGGACCTCGCATCAGTGGCGACGAAGAAGTGGCAATAGCAATTGTGGCCGTCGTCCTGACGTTGGTTTCGCTCCTGTATGCCATTCTGTACCTGGTGTGGCTATACCAGACCTGGAGTGCCGTGCCACCCCGGCATCGCAGCACTACACCCGGGGCCGCGGTGGGATTTCTTTTTATCCCATTCTTCAACATCTACTGGATGTTTCGCGCTGTCGTCGGATTGTCATACTCGCTCGAACGCGCCTTGGTGGGGCGTCCCCAAGCGGGTCCGCCGGGGGCCGGTTCCGGAGTGGCGATCGCGGCCTGCGTGATGGCGCTGATCCCGGGGCCCAACTGTCTGGCCTGGCTGATGTTCATCATCTGGATCAATACCGCCAATGCAGCCAAAAACCGCCTGATACGCGCTGAACTCAATAGTCGCTATGGGCCACCGGGCCTGTAAGAGTGCACCGGTTAAAGCGGGGGCGCGGCAAGTTTTACTTTAATGTGAATGGCTGGGGTAGAAAGTCGCTCAGCATGCAGGTTTGCACTTCCGCCTGATCGTTAGCCAGGTAGACTGGTGTTTGAAGATCGCAGAATTCCGCCAGAACCTGACAACAGGCACCACAGGGAAGTGGCTGGTGTTCGCCGACCACCGCTATCGCGATGGCGGCGAACTTACGCTGACCCTCGGCGACGGCCCGGGTTATCGCCACCCGCTCGGCACAAATCGAGAGCCCGTACGAGGCATTCTCCACGTTAACGCCGGTTATGACCTCGCCAGTTTGGCATAGTACAGCGGCGCCTACAGTAAAATTGGAGTATGGAGTATAAGCCCGGTCGCGTGCCTGGCGCGCGGCTTCAACCAGCGTGTGCAGATCCGGTTCCAGCATGGTCAGCTCCGTGTTCCGTTGCCCTGAATTCACTCTCCGTGGAATAGGTCAGGAAACTCCGTCTGTGCGGTGACCAGTCGCGTTTTCGAGCCTGATTTGAAACGCAGGCCGGCCCAGCGCAGTCGCTCGAAATCGTACGTGCGCGCCGCTTGCGTCAGGCACACGTGCAAATCGGGCTCCAGTATGCCCGTATACACCTTCCGGCCGGACACCTTGACCTCGACCGGCTGTTGCCAGTCAATCAAATCGTCGCCGATCCAGATGGTCAATTCATCTACTTTTTTACGGCGAACATCAATCAACTGCCCGGTCACTTGCCCGCGCAACTCACCCAGACTGGCGCGGTATGTGCGTAATAAAGCATTTTTGACATCCTGGGGATTATTAGCGTCCTCACCCTGGCGCAGGCGAATGGTGGGCAGCTTGTCGTTCCACTGCGAACCTTTCCAGGTATGCCCCTCGATCCAATAAGCCTGAGCCTGACCGATGTGGCGGAAGGTGTGGGTGATTTCACGGGGATAATGCGCGCGGCGGGAACTAAGCAGATTGGTGAGCAGATCCGCCGGCGGCACGATTCCACCATGACCTTGATCTGGGTACTCGTGTGAAGTTACGGGCAGCTCCAGTTCGACGGCGGCGGCGCACAATTTGCGATTCAGGCCGGCGATACCACCGTCGCGGCTGGGCGTCTGATTATTGTCCGCGTAGATGTCCCGCGCGCCCCACACACACAACACCGGGACATATCGCATATTGGGCAGAAATGTTTCCCAGAGGTGTTCGACTTCCGGTAGGGCGAAAGTGCCGGCGAGCGGGACCGCCCCCGCGAACTGGTCGGCGTACAGTACGCCCAGCGTCCAGGAAGTGTGCCCGCCACGCGAGTAGCCCAGCACGAACACACGGTCCGTGTCCAGATGCACGTAACGCCGCAACGCCGCCAGAGCCGCGGGATGTTCCAGACTGGGCGGCCAATCGCTATGGACCACCATGTCGCGATAATCGCTGGGGGCGGCGATGATGTATTGTTCGACGGCGGGGCCTAAGACTCCTTCGACATAGCCGAGGATGTTCTCGCCGCGACCGCTGGCTCCGTGTAAGGCGTAGATCAAGGGCCAGGCTTGTTGGGGGTCATACTTCGCGGGTATGCGGAGCGCGAGCGTGCGGTGGCCGCCGGCGGCTAGTGGTACTTGCAGGTGGTGCAATCCGGTGGGTAGGGGGTCAAACTCCGCGGCCCGGTGCAGCCAGGTGCTGACCTTTTCACGTGTGTAAGCCGGGTCGGACGCAATCCGGTGGACTAGTTTTTCTCGTTGTTCGGGATGGTCGGATTTCAGGAACTCCCGCATGGCGGCGATGATTAGCTGTTCATCAGCCCATCCCGTCGCCGGGAATAGAATGGCTACCAGGATGGCTAATACCGATAATGTGCGTAGTACCGCAACGTTAACAGCAGTTTGGGCGGATGTCTTAACGCCGTTGTCATAAGAGGTGATGGGCGGTTGGGCCTGATCCGAGCCCGAAGCGCAAGCGAGGGTTTCAAGCACTTCAGCGCATTGGCGGGGTAACCCGTCGCTCGCGCTCCGGGCTCGGATTGTGGTGTTAGATTGTGGGATTGTGACGCGAGATTTTGGGGTTGTGGAGTGGTATTTGCGGTGTTGTTGTATCAGGTGGTAGGGCATAACGTGCTCTCCGTGGCCGTGCGAGCCAGTGTAGCGGGCATGCGAGCTATCCGCGAGCGGCGACAGGCCGAGAGGCGCCACCAGCCAGCTTGACGAAGCGGCGCCAGGCCGAGAGGCGCCACCGGCCAGCTTGACGAAGTGGTTATCATTGATTCAAATAACAAGTCTGTAGGTATAGACAGCCCCCATCGTCTAGAGGCCTAGGACACCGGCTTTTCAAGCCGGCGACAGGGGTTCGAGTCCCCTTGGGGGCGTTCGGTTTGGGCCGGAACGTCGTTCGGTTTGTTGCGCAGTCAATCGCGTGGAAACACTATGTTTTCCGATGTTTTCGGCATGTCCCATGTTCCCCTGATTGATCCTCTGTGGCGCATCGCCGCGCACCCTACAGGCACCATTTTGACTGCCGTCTAGTGCAGTTTTCGCGACAGTCGCATCGGTCCCCACTGGCGTGGCGTCATACGTCCCCGTTGCCCTTCCGGTTTGTGGGCCGGGATGGTCGAAATCCGGTAGCCGCTGGATAGCGTCTTCCCGTGAACCTCTCAGAACCTTGGCGTATACGTCCAGTGTCATTTTAGAGGTTGCGTGTCCGAGAAGCTCCTGTGCGGTTTTCACGTCCACGCCTGCCGCTATGAGATTGGTAGCGAACGTTGCCCGCAAGCTGTGAAAATCGGCATACCGCTCCGCATCGTCTACATAAGGCACTTCGGCCTGTGCAAGGTCACCGCGCAGCATCCGGACGATGTTCTCGGAACGGGGTAATTGGAACACGCTTGCTTTTGGAAGCTTTGCCCCCAGGAATGTACGCAATCCGTTGGCAGTTTCAGCCTTGAGCGGTATGGTCCGCTCGTGTCGATTCTTGGCGAAAGCTGCCGACACAGTAGCCGTAGGCCGTACATGATCCACGATCAGATTCGCCCGCGTTAGGCTGCGAAGCTCCCCAGCCCGGAAGCCTGTTTCGATAGCGAGCCGGTATAGCCAATAGCGTTGTTCCCCGGTCATACCGTACCGTTCAGGACCGCATTGAGCGGCATTTAACAGCCGTTGCACTTCATCGGGTTCCAGCGCTCGGCGCGCGTGTCGTTGTTCTGATGTCGCATCGGGCTTCGGAACGTCCTGTAGCGGATTTTCGGGTATGAGTCTCTCACGTGTTGCCCAACAGAGGAACGCATATAGCGCCCCGTAGTAGTGGGCCGTTGTTTTCGGTCCGATGCCCTTACGGCGAGCGCCTTTCACTTGAAGTTCCCGCAAACAGCGTCCTACCGTCGTAGCGCTGATGTCACTGAAATAGTTTGCCTTCATGCCCTTGAGCATTACCCGAATACGGTTGCCCGTCTTTTCCACATGTGTGGGCGTAGCTGGATGTCCCTTTTGCTTGTGAGATGCCACGCCATCGCGCAGGGCTTGTTCATAGGCTGCCACGTGTTCAAGTAGCGGTTTCTTCGCCGCCTCAGCAGTCTGGTTGAGCAGTCCCCACTTCACCAGCTTGCGGCGAACTTTGATCGGTAACCCTTCTAGGTATCGCCGTAGTGCCGGGGGGACGGGCTCACGCGCGGCGCGTAGCTTTGCGAGCTTGTCGAGATTGTTTCCCAACTCCTGTGACGCGCCTACGTGCATGAAACCGGGAACCTGCCGGACAAGCCCCACACCTTGTGTAGGATCGGAACAGTCAGTGAATGCGACCGTATAGTTCACGCATTCAGTTAGCAGCCCGCGTCGATTTTGATACTTGCGTTTGAATACGCTCGGCATGCCTTACCCGCCTTTCACCTTCATCAGGCGCAATCCCAGCACTTCACACAACCGGCTGGCCGTGGTCAGTGTCAGCCCGCGCTCGCCGTTGACAAACCGGACCATAATCGCCCGGTCAATG
>JBDRDH010000051.1:0-21978 GCA_043820985.1 Planctomycetota bacterium | reverse complement strand
AAGAAGATGTCATTCTCGGCGCCGAATTACAGGTCCAAAGGTGTGACGGCACCATCATCTGGGTGCGGGATAACGCGCGTGCCATCCGCGACGATAACGGTCAGGTGCTGTACTACGAAGGCAGCCTGGAAGACATCACCCGGTTCAAGCGGGCCGAGGAAGAGCTCCGCCAGCACCGCGCGCATCTCGAGGAATTGGTTCACGAGCGCACCGCCGACCTGCGCGCCGCCACTCATCGGCTGGAGGCCGAATTGGCGGAACGCCAACAGGCCGAACAAGCCTTGAGTGCCAGCCAGGAACGATTTCGTGCGATGTTTGCCGGCATCCCGATTGGCCTCTACCGCACTACTCCTGACGGCCGGGTTCTCGAGGCCAACCCGGCTCTGATTAATATGCTGGGTTTCTCCTCCTTCGAGGAACTCGCCACGCGCAACCTGGAGGAAGAGGGCTTCGAACCCCGGCACCTCCGCCAGGAATTCCGTCAACGTATCGAGAGTCGTGGCACCATCACGTGGGATAATGCCCCCTGGCGGCATCGAGATGGCTCGGTGATCTATGTGCGCGAAAACGCCCGGGTGGTGCGCGCTGCCGACGGCGGCGTTATTTGTTATGAAGGCACCGTGGAAGATGTCACCGAGCGCCGCCAGGCGGAACAGGCCTTGCGCGAAAGCGAGGAGTCTTTCCGCGCGGTGGTGGCGGCCAGTAAAGACGCCATGGTTGCAATCAACTCCCTGGGCGCGATCACGCACTTCAATCCGGCGGCCGAAAAGATGTTCGGCTACCGTGCCCAGGAAATGATCGGCCAGAATCTGGACCCGCTGATGCCTGTCGAGCAGCGCGCCGCACACCGCCAGCGCGTGGCCAGGTACTTCAGTTCACGGGACTCCCACTCGTCCCTCGAAATGACGATGGAACTGCTGGCTGTGCGCCGCGACGGAACACCGTTCCCGGTTGAATTGTCATTATCCTCTGGAAGGCGCGGCGCCGAGCCGTTTGTCCTGGCGATCATGCGTGACATTACCGCGCGCAAGCACGCCGAGGAGGAGCTCCGAAAGTTCAAGACCATCACCGACCGGGCCAGTTTCGGGGCCGCCATGGCCGACCTCGACGGCCACCTGATCTACGTGAACGACGCCTTCGCCCAGATGCACGGATACACGCCCGCGGAGTTGGCCGGCCGGCATCTCTCGATATTCCACACCCCTGAACAGTTGGAACGCGTCAACACCCTGAACGCGCGGCTCGCGCGCGAAGGCCAGTACCTCGCCGAAGAAGTCTGGCACAAGCGGAAAGACGGCAGCGTCTTCCCAGCGATAATGAACGGGACGCTGATCAGGGACGAGCGTGGTGACCTGGCTTATATATCCGCCACGGCGGTTGACATCTCGCAGCGCGTGCGGGCACAGGAAATCATCCGGGAAAGTGAAGAGCGGTACCGCACGCTGGTGGAGAGTATGGGGGATGGTGTCGCACTGGTTACCGATGGCAAGGTCCAGTACGCCAGCCCGTCCTTGTGCCGGATAGTGGAGCGTCCCGCCGAGGAAATCATCGGCCGGTCGCCGGCCGAACTAGTCGTCCCAGAGCATGCCCGGCTGGCGGCGGAACGGGTTCAGGCTGTGCTGGCCGGCGAACCACCGGGGCTCACCCCATATGGACTGCTCAGACCCGACGGCGAGCAGCGGTACATCGAGGTGAGGTCTTCTCTGATTCACCAGGAGGGCCAGCCCGCCCTGCTGGCCGTCTTGCGCGACATCACCGAGCGCCGGCGGACGCAGGAGGCACTGCGCGAAAGTGTAGAGCTCTTCCGAACAGTAATTGCCGCCAGCCAGGACGCAATCATCGCCATCGATCGGGGCGGATTGGTCACTATTTTCAATCCGGCGGCCGAAAAAATGTTCGGGCGCAAGAAAGAGGAGGTGATCCGGCAGCCCCTGGATCTTTTGATGCCTGAGGAACACCGGTTACGGCACCGGCAGCATGTGAAAGCGCATTTCGCCACGGAAGCACCTCACGGGGCGCTCGGGCAAACGCTTGAGCTGCCCGCCCTGCGCGGCGACGGGACCGTGTTCCCAGTCGAATTGTCGCTCTCGGCCGGGCAGCGCGGCACCGAGCCGTTCGTCCTGGCAATCATCCGCGATATCACCAAGCGCAAGCGCGACGAGGAAAAGCTCAAGGAAACCACGGCGCTTTTGCAAAGCATCATGGACAGCGCCACCGAGGAGATCATCGTGGCAACCGACCCCACTGGGACCATCCTCAGTTGGAACGAGGGTGCCAGAAAACTCCTGGGCTATGAAGCCGAAGAGGTCGTGGGCCGGAAAAACATCCGGGTATTCCATACCAAGGAATACGTGAACGCTGGACTGGTCGATGTACATATCCAGGACATGATAGTCACCAGGAAGCCGTTGGTGGAAGAACTCGCCTATATCGCCAAGGGCGGCCGGCGTTTCTCTGTCCAACAGATTGTCACGCCGCGCTTTGACGAAGACGACGAATTCATCGGCATGTTGGGCATGGCTCGCGATATCACCGAGCATAAACGTAATGAGGACCAGCGTGCCCGGCTGGAGGCCGAGCTGCGCGAGGCACAGAAAATGCACGCCGTCGGCCAGGTGGCCGCCGGCATCGCCCACGACTTCAGCAATTTGCTGGCCGTAACCCGTGGCGGCATCACGCGCCTGCGGGAACAGAGAACTCCGGACGCCGAGACACTCCAGGTTTTGGAGTGCACAATAGAAGAAGCTACCAGCATTACACAATCGCTGTTGCTATTTAGTCATCGGTTACCCGCCGAACGCCAGACCGTGGATTTGTGCCGGTTGGTGCGCGAGGCGCTGCCCGTCTTGCGTCACCTGCTGCCCGCGTCCAGTCAGTTGCACATGTCGGTCGACTGTGGCCAGCCCGCCTGGGTAAACGCCGACCCGGGACAGTTGCGACAGGTGCTGTTGAATCTCACGATCAATGCCCGTGACGCAATGCCCTCCGGCGGAGAACTGTACATCTCCGTTGACCAGTCGTCCGGGCCAGAAACGGACACCCCCACGGCACTCGTCCGCTTGACTGTCCGCGACTCGGGCCTGGGGATCCCCGCGGAAGTGCGCCCACATGTTTTCGAACCATTCTTCACAACCAAGCCTGGTGGACGCGGCTGCGGATTGGGCCTGGCTACCGTCCAAAGCATCGTGCGCGATCATGGCGGACAGATTCAACTGGCATCGGAGGTGAACCGCGGCACGACTTTCACGATCACATTACCGCCGTTGGCCGCTGAACGGGCGCGGGCTGCTGGCCCGGCGCAGGCACCGCCCCGCGGGCGGGGCGAACTTATTCTGCTCGAGGAGAATAACCGTCACATCCGCCGACTGATGAACGCGACACTCTGTTCCTGGGGTTACCAGGTACAGGTCCCGGATGAGGGCGTGTCAGCCTATGATATTTACCTGGCCGGCCCGGATCGTTTCGCCCTGCTGATTTTCGGTACCGATTCCACCCCATCTGCCTGCGATCCGGAATGTGTGCAAAAACTCCGCGCGGCTGGATATTCAACCCCGGTGATCTTGACTACTCGGTCGATGGATCCACATGCTATTCCTCGGTTGGATCCACGGACGGTTATGTTATACAAACCTTTCCAAATGGAGGAACTCGGGCAGGTCCTACTTCGCCTGCTGGACACCTCGCCAACGCCGGGGGCAGAATGATGAAGACGCCAATCTCCGTTCTCATCGCCGACGATCACGCTCTGTTTACCGAGGCTCTGACCAAATGGCTCGCGGACATTTCCGACATCCGCGTTGTCGCCGTGGTGACCAACGCCGAAGACGCTGTTACGCAAGCCGCCGAGCATCAGCCCGACATAGTGCTGATGGACATCGATATGCCGGGCCTGGGATGCTTCGAGGCGGCCAACATTATCAGCGAGCACTGCCCGAACACGGCGATAATCTTCGTCAGCGCGCATACCCACGACCACTACATCGAACGGGCCCGGGCCGTGGAAGCGGCCGGGTACGTCACCAAGGCCGAGCCCCCGGAATCGGTGGTGGCCGCGGTCCGGGCCGCGGCCGGCGGCGGGGCCTACTTCTCTCCAGAAGTGCAATCACGCATCATCGTTGATGCCGGCGGGGCGCGACTAGCCAGCTCCGCGCGAACCCGCCTGTCCCTGTTAACCCCGCGCGAGCTGGACATGCTGCGCTATCTGGCCAGCGGGCTATCCAAGAAAGAGATCGCGGACATGCTCAAGATCCGCGTCAAAACCGTTGACTCACATGTAACCAATTTGATGGTTAAGCTGGATATCCACGACCGCGTCGAACTGACGCGCTTCGCCATCCGCGAAGGCGTGGTTCAATTGTAAGCCCCCGGATACCCGCGACTATACTGGTACGGCCTGCTCCCCGGGTGGTTCTTCCCGGGGCGACCGCGCGTTCCGCCACCGCCGGTACTCAAATCCACCCTCGACGGCCAGCATTAACAGGCAGACCAGGTTTGTCGCCACACCTATCCAGCCCTTGAATAAAACGTAGAGAAAGCTATCCGCTGAAACACAGCCACATCCCTCGAAATCCACACCCTTGGCCAGTAAGTATCCCTTGGCGAGTGAAAAGACCAGCAGCATGCCCGCGATCAGCAACCGCGCTTCTCGTCGCCATAAGCCGCCAACCAGGAACACCGCCGCTAGCAACTCCAGCCACGGCAAAATGAACGCCACCAAATGTGTCATCGCCGGTGGCACCATTTGGTAGAACTTGACCGCCTTGATGAATGTCTCCGGATCCATGATCTTCGTCGCCCCGGTATAGGCAAACAGCGCCGCCACCAGCAGCCGCGGCAGCCATTCACCCGGGCACCAGCCCGACGGAGCCTTCCTGTTCCGCGCCACGGACATTTAATCTTCCCCCCCATCGTCAAATCCCTCTACCATCTCGCCTTCGTCGGCATCATCATCCATATGGGAATCCGTGGATCCATTCGCCAACAAATCCGGACCGTCGATCGTTGGCAAGCCCGCTTCCTCAATACCACTCCAGCCCGGGTGATATATGCGCATCTCTTCGCCAAAGCCATACGGCTGCAAAACCCTCCAGAGTAATTCCACCGACTCGCACGTTTCAGACGCACAGTACATGACGACCTGCTCGCCCAGGTATGACAGCACCCGGTCAATTTGAAAACCGTCCGCGGCTTCGTCCGCCGGGATGTTCATCACGAGAATCGCGTCCAGGTGCCCTTCTTCAAACACTTCGCGCGGCCGCGCGTCAATCACCAAGCCACCCATTTCATAGTGATCGATGAATTCCTCCAGGCTGATTGCCGTCCGCGCCATCCAGCGCTCGTGTTCCGCCCGCTCCTCCGAATCGGGAAACAGCGGCATACCCCGATAGCGGGCATAGCCGATACCGGCGGCGGCCGAGAGCACTACCAATATTGTTAAGCGTACTATCGAGCGAATCATACTCTTGACATACTCCAGAACATCCAACTCCGGCATTCCGCCCGCGGGCGCGGCCAGCCCGGGCAACCACCTCGCAGGAGCACTATGGCCGCGCTCCCACGCTTCCGGCCGGCCGGGTGGCGGGATTGGTTGGCGCCGATCCACGACGCACATCACCGCGCACCCGCTCATCCACAATCTCCACGCGGATCTCGAATTTCTGGAAGCGCAAATCCGGCGAATCAGTGTAAATGACCACCTGCACGTCGCCTTGCGGCAATTGGTCGCCCGGCGGGAACTTCAAGCGAATCCGCCGCGTGTCCCACTCGTCATTGATGGTTGAACGGCGCGCCGGCTGGATCTCATACTCAATCCCCTCAATGCTGGGCACGATCTTCGTGATGTTGATCGCTTGCTCGACGCGACAAACAAACTGTACTACTTTCTCCTGCGCCACCGGCGCCTGACGCGCGATCCGTATCAGGCTCGGCCGACACAGCGCGTCCGGCTGAACATAAGCATGTACCGGGATTTTGATGCGCGGCGTACGCTCCAGCCCGGTCTCCAGGATTACATCCACTCGCGTCACCTGCTCAGGTAGCGGCGGCCGGGTGGTGGCCATTAACTCGTAGACCTGCCCGGCCTCCAGCTCCTTGATGGAAATATCGAATGGCCCAAAATCCTGGTCCGCCGCCAGCTTAAGATGCATCGGCCCTTCATATTTGTTCTCGAACGTGATCGTGCGACTGTCAATCTTGCCACTGTGCAACCGATGAAAAAAGATGCCGTCCGCCGGCGTGGCGGAATAGAGCGGCTTGACCCGGCCACGCACATCAATTCGCACATGCTGCTGAGCGGGATCATTGGTGGTCAAGGTCACGCGCTGTTTGGCTTCACCCTTGCGCTTAATCGTGTCATATTGGATTGTCATGATGTCGGACTCACCCGGTGCCAGGGGACTTTTAGGCTTGGTCGGCACCGCGCAACCACAGGAACTCTTGACCGCGATCGTCAGCGGGGCCGTACCAATATTCCTGATGACAAACTCGCCCTTGGCCTCCTCGCCCTGCCATACTTCACCAAAATCCAACACTGTCGAACTGAGTTCCAACCGCGGACCGGCAGCCGACGGAACTGTCTCATCCGCGGGCGGTTGAGCCACTTCCGGATTCTGGGCCGACACCGCGACACTCGCCACCAAAACAAAACAAACACCCAATAAGCGCGTTTTCATATCTCATTCTCTTTCGTCAGATCAGGACAAACACCGAATAATTCTAACGCCTCGGTCGCCTATGGCGATGACCGGCGCTGGCTGGTCTCCTTGGAATCCCGGATGATCTCCCGGAACTGGTTCTGATCAGCGGTGATGATGTGCCGCAACTCCGGATAGTCCGGATCATTCGTGAACAGGCTCACCGACACGCCGCCGGGCGGTATCAGGTTGGCTGGTGGCAAATCCATCATGATCGGCACCATAAAGGTAGGCATCCGCCGTTCCGTCTTCGGTTTGGGCGGCTTTTCCGGCGATCCGATTCGCAAGTTAATATTGGGATCGCGACAGGCCACTTCTAAAACCTGAAATCCGGGCGCACTGCCGAAATAGAACACTCGGGCCTTGCGCTCGATGCGCTTCTGCGAGTTGGGTGGCACAAATGTGGCCGGTGGGCTGACGCTCACCCGGTCAATTACCGCCGCATACGCGGATATCTCCACCTGGGGCTCGGCTTCAACACCGGTGTTGATGATGATTTTATCTAACTGGGTTCGCGTTACAATTGGGCGCGTATAGCTGATCTTCAGGGCATACTCCTGGCCGGCACGCAACTCTTGTAACTCTGCCTGGAAGAAGTCCGTGGAAAAGGAGCCCAGCACCGGCTTCATGGGCTGGTCACCAGTATTAATCAGCTTGATGGTCTGGGTGGAAAAGTCGTTCGGCTCCAAGACCCGGAACGAGGCCCCATGAAAGGGGTCCTGTTCGATTATCCGCCTGATCACGCCACTCAAGCGGAAGACCACCTCCGGGCGCCGGGGGTCATTTGATTTGATCTTGATGTGCGAGGTAACCTTGCCCTGACGATCCTTGCTGTCGTATACGACCTTAACCAACGTGGACTCGCCCGGCGCTAAAACATATTTGCCCGGCTGCGCCACCGTGCAGCCGCAACTCGATTCAATGGGATTTTTTATCCGCAACTCGCCACTGCCGGCGTTGGTCAACTTCAAATCCAGGGCCGTCGTCCGCGGATGCAGAATCTCACCAAAATTCCAGGAGTCTTGCGATAGCACGATCTGGGGTTCTCCGGCGGGCTGGGCACCCACTGGCGCCATCAGTGCCAGCCCCCAGATCACCGCCGTACAAACTGCCCGCACTTTTCCAGTGCCCATACCAACCTCCACGGATCAGGTCGCCAACCAGGGGTCAGCTTTGAATATACAATCCGGCCCGGCGACGGCGGCAATCCGCGATTACCAACGCCGCGCTCGGCGATTACTGCCCATAATAGCAAGGGGACCGAGCAGCCCGGTATCGAGCAGTCAGTCGGCAAGCTCTAACGCGACACACTATAGACCCGGAATAGTATCAGAACGTTTGTGGACAGACCACATTGATCTGCTCAGGCAACAATTGGCCGGCTAACCCCGCGATCCCGCACCCATTCACGTCCGGTAATCAGCCTAGCGTCGGATTGTCTTTCAAGGCCTGAAGCATCTTCAGCGCTGCCGGCCCTGCCAGGACCACGCCCATGGCCGGGAAGATAAACAGCACCAAGGGTATCATCAGCTTGACGGCCGTCTTCTGGGCCCGTTCCTCGGCCGCCTGGCGCCGCTTCGTTCGGATTGACTCCGCCTGGTTACGCAGCGCTTTCGCAATGCTCGTACCAAACTTCTCCGCCTGCAATATGACCGAGACCAGACTGCGCATCTCATCGAGGCCCGCCCGGCGTGTCATGTTTTCCAGGGCCTCGGCACGCGGGATGCCCATTTGCATTTCCATCGTGGCGATGCGCAGTTCTTCAGAGATATCCGGGTGTACCATGGCCATCTCTTCCCCAACCCGCTTGAAAGCCGCATCCAGCGCCAAGCCAGATTCCACTGAGATAACCATCAGATCGAGCGTGTCCGGCAGACCATGACGCAGTTTTTCTTTGCGCCCGGATGCCGCCATCGAAAGCCAGAAATTCGGCAACATGAAGCCGGCCCCGGTGCCAAAGGCCGCGATCCCCAGCAGCATCGCGATTTCCTGCTTGGTATAAACCGCAACCAGCGCCCCAGCCGCCAGCCCGACGACCGCTAATACCGTCTTGCTCCCCAGAAAAACAGTCTGGGCCTGCGCCCGCCGGAAGCCGGCATTCGCCAGCTTGGCTCGCAGATTGGTTTGTTCCTGATCCGAGGGCGTGACCATCAGCCTCGACAACATCGGCGTGGCCCGCTTGACCAGTTGTGCGGTGGCCGAGCGTCGGGCCTGCTCTTTTAATTCGGCTAGATCATCCATGCCGCGATCATCCGTCAGCCGGCGTTTGACGGCGTCACGCTGGTCCTTGCGCCGGGGCCACACACTGTAGAGCACCAATCCGGTCGAGATCGCCAGCAATATTCCTAGGGCAAGCATGTCCATCGGTCGCGCTCCTACACCTTGATGTTGACGATCTTCTTAATCATCACCCAGCCCATGAGCTGCATGACAATCGCCACGGTCAGCATCATCTTGCCGGCCGGATCCGTCAGCAGCAGCATGGCATATTCCCGATTCACCTGGAGCATGGCCACAAAGACCACGACTGGTAACGCCAGCAAGACATATCCGGAAAGTCGCCCCTCGGCCGTCAAGGCTTGCACCGTGCCAAAGAGCTTGACGCGCTCCCGGATAACCGTGCCGATTTTGTCCAAAACCTCGGCCAGATCCCCGCCGGTCTGTCGCTGGATCAGAACCGCGGTCACGAAAAACCTGACGTCCAGCATGTCGACGCGCTCAGCCATGTTGCGCAGCGCGTCTTCTAATTTGAGACCCAGATTCTGCTCGTGGAATACACGCCCAAACTCGGTTCCCGCCGGATCCGGCATTTCCTTGGATACCAGTTGCATACCACTGGCGAGCGAATGCCCGGCCCGCAGGGCCTGACCCAACAGCTCAAACACATCCGGCAGTTGATCCACCAGCTTGTTCAGCCGCTTTTTCCGCCGACGAAACAGGTACAAAATCGGAATCACATAGGTGGCCGCCGCAATGGCCAGGGCCCCCAGCAGGGGCGTCCGCAGCATCAGCATCACCACCAATACGCCAATTGCAATGGCGCTCAGCCGAACCATGATTTGGGCGGCTCCCCAGGGCAGGTTGGCCTGATCCAGCGCCCGTTGGAACCGTTGCGTGAAGCCGAATTTGGTCAGGGCCTTGGCTAATACGCCCGTGGCTTCCACGGTTTGTCGGCGAAAATTCGTCAGGCTGGCTTCGGCCTCGGAATCCCCCCGACCGCGTCCGCCGCGTAGACGATCCATCACGCGCTTGCGTGTGCTGGAGCGCAAATCGTGGGTTACCTGCAGAAGACCATAAGCCAGCATCACCGAGCCAGCCATGGGAGCCAGGATGAATAACAATCCCTTGATTTTTTCAAATGCGCCTAGGGCTAGGAGTAACGTCATCATGGCATCAATCGTCCACTACCAGGTCACGTGGCTCAAACCAATCCGGGTCGACCGTGGTGCCGGCTGAACACAGCCGGTCCATAAACTGAGGTCGCACGCCGGTTGACAATATACGGCCGTAGGCTTTGCCCGCGCCGTTAACACCGTCCTGTTCAAACTTGAAGATGTCCTGCATGGTAATGACATCGCCCTCCATGCCCTGCACCTCGGTGATCCTCGTGATCTTGCGCGGACCACCAGTCAGGCGCGCGGCCTGTACAATCAGATCGATTGCCGAGGCGAATTGCTGGCGGATGGCGCGCGACGGCAACTCGAATCCCGCCATCATTACCATGGTCTCCACACGTTGTACCGCGTCACGCGTACTGTTGGCATGAACCGTGGTCATCGATCCTTCGTGACCGGTGTTCATGGCCTGCAACATGTCCAGTGTCTCGCCACCACGACACTCACCAACCACAATCCTGTCCGGCCGCATGCGCAACGAGTTGATCAGCAGATCGCGAATCGTGATGCGACCCTTGCCCTCGATGTTGGGCGGCCGGGTCTCCAGCCGGACCACGTGGGGCTGGCGCAGCTGTAGTTCCGCCGCGTCTTCGATGGTGATGATGCGCTCATCCTCGGGGATAAAGGTGGAGAGATTGTTCAGCAGCGTGGTCTTGCCCGAGCCCGTTCCACCAACGATCAGAATATTCAGGCCGGCGATCACGCCCGCCCGTAAAAACTCCACGATGGTCGGGGCGCAGGATTTAAACCGGACGTAGTCATCCCACGTCAACGGATCGGCCCCAAAACGCCGTATCGACATCGAAGGACCATCAATCGCCAACGGCGGAATGATGGCATTGACCCGGCTGCCGTCCTTCAGACGGGCGTCAACCATCGGCGAGACTTCATCACATCGCCGCCCGAGTGGGGCCACAATTTTGTCAATCACATGCAACAGGTGCCCGTTATCCTTGAACTTCACACTACTCAAGGAGAGTTGCCCTTGGCGCTCAATGTACACCTGCTTGGGGCCGTTGATCAGAATGTCGGAGATCAGTGGGTCGGCCAGTAGTGCTTCCAATGGTCCCAGGCCAAACGCCTCATCCAGGATTTCCTGCACGAGCCGCTCACGCTCCGTGAAGTTCAGCAGCGTGTTTTCCTCGTCACATAGCGCCTTAACCGTCTGCTTGACCTGATCACGCAACTCGGCGGTGACCTCGCGCCCCAGCTTGTTCATGTCGAGCAGGTCAACCAACTTGCGATGGATGTGTGCCTTAAGGTCCTGAAAACGCAAGGCGCGCTCATCCGCCACTCGATCCTCACGCTTCCTGGCCGGCGGCGGCTTGGGAACTCCAGATTCCAGCTTGTTTTCTGCGTTCGCGGATGTATTCGAACCCGGGATCGGTTGATCCGGCGCCACCGCGGTGGTTGCCGTCGTGTTTGATTTCTTGGCAAACAGGCCCATCGATAACTCCTTGCCGCCAGCGATTGCCGGTGCGGTCATTCCAGCCGTTTCCGCACACGCCGGTGCGATCCTGGCCCGCAACTGCCAGACATCTCCGCCGGGTTATTTCTGCCCGGCAAACAGTGAAAACAGCCCTTTCTTCTGTGTCTCATCAGCGCCGACGCCGATTACCGGCCCCGCATCACCACGGGTCGCATAATTGGCCAGAGCCAGGGCGATTTGTTGGTACCCCGCCCGCAACTTCGATTTCGGTGCCCATTCACTCAACGGCGTACCGACATTCACGGCCGAGCTACTGGTGCGCCAGTCATCCGGCAGCAGCCAGGTCAACTTGCGGCCCAAAGTTGTTTCAACATCTGATCGTTCGAGATATCCGGCATCGCGACCATAGCGGTTGCACACCAGCGCCACCCGATCCAGGTTGTAGCCGCTACGCCCCATCTCGGCCAGGATCCGGTCGGCGTTGCGGACCGACGGCACAATCAGTTGCAGCACCATCAGGCACATGTCGGTCATGTCCAGTACCGCGCGCGCCGTTGGATCAAAGCGTACCGGACCGTCCACCACAACAAAATCGTAATGCTCCTGCAACGCGGACAGGGCCCCGGCGGCCTGGGCCGCGGTGATCCGCTCGGCCCGCTCCAGATCATTCGGCTGTGCCAAAACATGCACGCCCGATGAGTGCTTGACCATCACGCGCTCAATCATTTGCGGTTCAATCCGCTCCGGCGTGTCACATAAGTCGGCAATCGTGTATGTCGCGCGCGCGTCCAGAAACATCGCCACCTGCCCGAAACGCAGGTCGAGATCAACCGCGGCCACCCGGGGACCACCCCGCATGGCACCCGAATTCCATTCCTTAAGCTGCGCCAGTTCCACCGCCAGATTGGTTACCAGGGCCGTCACTCCCACCCCGCCACACGTGCCCACCACCGGTATCAACTGGCCCAACCGCCGAGCTATCCCACCGGTCTTGCCCCCCACCCGCCGCAGAATCTCGCCCAACTGGTCCGGCGGAAATGGCTTCCAGAGAAACTCACGCATCCCGGCCCGCATCGCCCGGACCACCAGTTCCGCGTTGCGATCCTCGCTCATGGCGATCGCCGCGATCTGGTCCTTATGCTTTTCGATCAAGGGCGTAACCGCGTCCATTATGGCCGCGGGATTCGGATCCAGGTGGATCAACAAGGCTTCGGCGGGAAATTGATCGAGTGCTTGTGTGAGTAAAGCCGGCTCGTCGACCTCGGCAACAATCTTGACCCCCTCGATTCCCAATAGAAAACCGCGCAGCTCTGCCTGCGCATCTTCGTCGGTATTAACGACGATGACTCGGACGACCTGACTCACTGCCGTTCGTGTCCTTCCTAATGGGCTCTCGACACTCCTGGGGCGTGTCGAGAACAAATCACCACGGCCGCTCCGGGGAATCGGGCGGCGCGACTCTCGGCCGCGCCGCCGGCCCGGATTCGTACTATTCATGCTTACACTGGCCGGTCCTCCGGCCTGAGCCGGCGCGCGCCGGCACAAAACCTACTCAATCAAGGCCACCGGGCGCTTGCCGCCCAGCGTGCGGAAAATCATCTCCAGTTGCTCGGTATATTCCTCGGGCGAGCCGACGGCATAAAACTCCTGGCCACCGGCCTCGGCGGCAATCGCCTGCATCAGGTCTCGATCGACGTTGTAGCCCACGCTCACGGCGTAGATTCGGAAGCCTTCGTCGGCCGCCTGCTCGGCCATCGCCAGGGCGTAATCCCTGGCACCCTGGGTACTGCTGTTGCCGTTCTCGTCGATGTTGGCGACACCGTCGGACATCAGCACGATCACCTTGGCCGAAGCACTCCGGGCGCGCGAGCACTTCAGCTCATCGATGGCCTTCTGGAGGCCGCCGCCGATGCACGTGCAGCGGTCCCAGTGTCCCGACTGCCGTTGGTACAGCGTGTTGGCCACTGATTGCAGATCTTCGGTCAGGTTTACCTGGTGTCTGGCCACGGTTGCGAAGATCTCCAGCGACAGGTGGTCAAGGCTGTCCAGGGCGGTGATGACGTCAACCATCGTCTGGACCGCGTCCTTCGTGGCCCGTAATGGCTGTTCGGGCGTGCCCCATAATCCGTCAGTCGCGTATGACTCCGGCCGATTCTCCATTAAGAAATCGGTGAAGGTCTTCAGGCCATAGCGATAGCGGAACTGGCTCGGATTGGTGTTCCTGACGTAGTCGACGAACGTCTTCCAGTTCCAGTTCAGCGCGAACTCCGGCGTCGGCTCCCAGGTGGTCTCCGAATCGCCAACCAGGTTGTTGCCGTTGCCGCCAGGCGGATCACAGCCACCCGTGTGACCACTGTGCCAGGTCGCCAATCCCAAAATCACGCCCGCCCGGTTGCGCCACTGGCCGGAGTAGTTGCCATCCTGCGATCCACTCAGCAGCGCGCTGATTTCACTATCGCAATAGCCCCGTGATACCAGCGACGAATGCGCCGCCGGCGCCGAACAGTTGTAATATTTCTTGATGTACCACAGCCCGGGATCGCTGGTGGGATCGTAGGATCCCGGAATCAGCGGATCGCCCCAGACCGTCATCGCGCCGAACGTCGGCCCCGTGTCGCTGGCATACTCCGTTTCGAGTTCCGAGCCCGGGATATACGGGTGTGAGGGCTCCGGGCCATTCAGCGCGCACCAGATGTCGCGCAGGTTGCTGTAGCCCCCATCCGAACGGTTCCAGTAACGCAGTTCGCTGTCATAACACATCGAGTTGGACAAATCGATCACGACCGCGATGTCGCGCGGAATCAAGACCGCCGACGCCCGGGCCCACATGTCTTTCTCGCTAAAGCCCAACACGTTGGCGAACATCAACGGCACTGAGCCATTGGCCGAATCGGCCGTCCGCCGCGTCGTGACGCGCACCGCGTCCATGTTATATGCCGAGGGTTGAAACTCGAATTTCTGCGTGGCCGGATTGTAGACCGCCTTTCCGACTTCCACGTCGTTATACATGTCCAGATGAATTTGCGCGCCGAGAACCTCATGCTTCAGGGCATATTCCTGGGCGGCTAGGCGCGCCAGCTCCTCCGGATCCAAATCGCCCTCGCCGGCCAGTTGGGCCGCCGCCGCCAGCGCCGCCGAATCCGCCGCCGCTTGCAATTCGGCCTTGGTCTGGTAGAGCATTCCGACATCGATCGCCAATGCCCCGAAACCCATGATGACTGTCGTCATCACGGCCACTTGTACAACTACCGCGGCTCGCCTTTGCTTTTGTAAATGCCGTTGTTTGAATCGTCGATACGCGCGCATTCTTAAACCCTCCGATTGAAACGATGAGTGCGCAAAACTGCCCGACCTTCCTCGCCAACGCTGACGACGAAACTGCGGGCCCGTTGATTCACGGCTATCTGTGTCCTTTCTGGTTGCTTCCCTGGAAGAGGGGGTGAGTTATTCTCTCACTCCTTCGCCAAACCTATGGTTGCGAATTCTCAGTCAATAGCGCGTCTCCTGTCTCGGCGTCTTTGGGACCTCCAGCGAAGTGTTGGCACGACATTATTCCGCCAACCACATACGAGCGATCTGACCATCGGTCGAATCGGCGTATTCGCGAATGATCACGTCGGGGCCCGTATAAGCCACCGGCTGAAGCACAATCCGCTTATCGTCCGGACAGCCATTCAGTTGCACGTACATCAACCGCCCAAAACGAATATCAACTATGCGATATACTGCGTTGGCCCCGTTGTCCCAGACGTCGTCGTGGATAAAGAATCCAACGACATCCCCAATCCGAGCCTCCACGGCATCTTCGATTCCAGCCTTTACACCAGGGTTGCCGGTGATCTCGTGTACGACCGCCTCGCCGAACTCATTGTAAAATTCCACAACGGGAGTGCCGATTTCATCCTCCATCTCATCAGCCGAAACACCATTGAGAATCTGATGCTCAACAAAGGGCACGCCTTGGTTATTGGCGCCAATATTCAGGAGGCCGAAATTGCCACCACCCTCATCCTCTCCCTCACCCCCGCCCCGGCCCTGGCCCCGGCTATTATCTTTTTGCATTATCGGAAAGATTTTGATTTCGCGGACGTTGTCGCCATACTCTATGACCTGGCCATCTTCATACATCCACTCGTCGGGGCCATTGAGCAGCATGTCCTCATATAAATCCGCACGAATCGTGAACGGCAGTAGCGCTCCGTTTTCCTCGGGCACGGAATAGCCAGCAAAGCGATCATCCGTAACCGCCGTGGCTTCGGCAATCACGTCGCCAACTTCGCGACCAAAGATTCGGGCAAAGCCGTAACCAACGGGACCGTTAAAACTGCCCGCCGTGCGCCGCACCGTGACCTTGACCGCGTTGAACGGATCCATCCCGGACGTGTCCAGGTCCCCCCCGTTGACGAAATCGTACGTGCCGACAATCACATCATCGAGCTCGAGGTAACTACCCGCGCCCAGAGTCGTGTTTACAAATGAAATCTCTTGCGCCCGCTGCAAAGCCACCCCCGTCATCTCATCGTCGTCATCAATCAACTGTGCGTCGGTGAAATAGCACGAAGCCCCCGCCAACGCGGCGGCGTCGGCCGCCCGCTGCAATTCGCTTCGCGCCATGTACAGAGTTCCCAAATCAATCGCAAGTGCCCCAAAGCCAATAATGACTGTCGTCATCACGGCAACCTGCACAATGACAGCCGCGCGCCGCCCGTGACGCCCGTTGCCCCAAATGCTCTTTGCCGTTTGCATCATCTCTCCTCCAGAAACCCCGTTTCCACCGGCGATGACGCTGTCGCTCCCCCACAAGCTGGCGGTTTTTTCCTGATGGTTTCGTTCAATGCCCGCTGCCCGGGGAATCGTGTGCCCGAACCGCCGCTCCGCGCCAGCAAAGAGGCACCACCCACGATGCCTCTCCACATGGCACACCGCTTGCGCGGTCATCCGAGATTCATCACAAGCCCGGTACTCCATCTAGCCGTCTTCCTCCGCTCCGGCGGGACCAACCGGTCCACGCAACTTGCCGACCGCCGAGCCATACAGTTCCGCCGGGCGCACCGGCCAATTCTGCGACGGTTGACCTTCTACCTTTTTCGATGGCTGTGCCGGCCGACCCTCCAGGCGCCCCTCGAGGAACAGCTCGGCATCATTGGGCGCGATATGATCAGCGCCCGGAACATACGTAATCTGGTCCGGCGAAAGCGGCCCAACCAACTCCGGCGTTACTAGCACCACCAGCTCGGTCTCCTCCGACTGGTATTGCACCGAACTGAACAGCGGACCCAGCACCGGCAGGTCACCCAATCCTGGAATCTTGCTGCTGGTGGCCCGCACCTTCTCACTCAGCAATCCACCAATCGCAAAGGTCTGGCCAGCCCCCAACTCCACTACCGTTTCCACCCGTCGCTGGATAAGACCCGGAATTACAAAACCTCCCAGCGTAACCGCCGTCGTGTAGTCCGGCTCGCTGACTTCCGGGGCCACTTGCAGGCGGATCACATTTTCGTTGAGCACCACCGGCGTGAACCGCAGGCGCACGCCGAACTCACGGTACTCGATCGTTACCGAATCTCGCTGCGGCACCGGCACCGGAAACTCGCCGCCGGCCAGGAAGCTCGCTTCCTGGCCACTGACGGTCACCAGATTGGGTTCCGCCAGTATCTTGAGCAGCCCGTTTTCGCGCAGGGCCTGGATGAAGATCTGCATCTGCATGCGCGGGAAGCCAAAGCTCAGCATCGGCGTGGTAGTCAGCGGAATCCCGTCCACGCCGGTCAGCATCGGAATGTCCATGTTCAGCCGTGCGTCCGCCGCCGCCCCCATATTGGCCGGATTGATGCCGTTAAGCTGCTGCACCGCGAACATGTCCGGGAAATTGTCTCCCGCCATCCATCCGTTGAAGCCCAACTGCCGGGTGGCGGACCGATTGATCTCTGCCACCGTGCAGCGCAACAGAACCTGTTGCACGCCAACCACACACATGTGATTGACTACGTTGTCCGAGTAGATATTGGCGACCTGCATGATGCGCTCGGCCGAGTCGGCGTCCGGGACCGCCCCCGAGAGCACTACTGTATCCAATACCGAATTGGCTCGGACACGCGCCCGTGGCACCATTGAGCGAATACTGGCCTGCAAGCGCTCGAGATCCAGATCAACAGCAATGTCGAATATCCGCTGCTGGTCGCCGTCCATCCAGGCTACCAACTGCGTCGTGCCAAAGGCCTTGCCACTGACCAGGATCTGCGTCGGCGACGTCACCGCCACATCCGCTATATCCGCATTGGCTACCCGCACTTCGTGCAGTGGCACGTTGAAATCCACCAGTACTCCCTTGTTGACCGGCACGGCGATCAATTGGCCCGTCCGTGGCACCTCCTTAACCGTAAACCGCACCTCGGTGGCCCGGGGGGCTCCTTCCTGGGCACATACCAAATCAGTTATCAGCAGGGAAAGAACGAAGACCACGACTGTAGTCAACAACAAAGGAATTCGGCGATCGGCGATTTCGTGCTGTGGGTTCATTCTATGGGCTCCTGGGTCTGGGGATCCTTTTCTTCTTCATTTACCTGGTTGTGTGCTTGATCCTGTTTGAGTTCCTCCGCGACCTCCTCGGCCGACTTCTGAGCCGGTGGCTGTGCGGGCGGGGTTGAAACCTCGGGAGACGATGATTGCTGCTCGGATTTCGCTCCCACCAACTCCGTCACGCGCTGGCGTGAAGAGCAATTCACAAAACGCACTACTTCCTGCTTGCCACCGCGATACACCAGCACTTCCCAGGGCGGATCGGCCGGCGGCGGGGGGGGGGCGATCGTGGTCACTACCGGTGCTACCACCGGCGCAACTGGCGCACTCTGCTGTGACGCTCCACCAAACATGTTTTCGAACAGACTGGCCAGGCTCGATTGACTCGATCCCGACTGCTGAGTGTTTCCTTCATCATCCTCTTCTTCCCCGGCAGTCAGATTCTGAAGCAGCTTCGATTCGGAGATCTGTGGAATATCGCCAACTTCCTCAAAATCCTCCTCGTTGCGCATGCTGAGCTTGATCTTGCCGCGCTGCTCAGCCAGGTGCAATGTGGGCACCTTGTCCGGCTTGACCAACAGCGTGACAGCACGCGTCGGTCGAGATTTGCCCCCTTCTTCACCGCTCACCGCGCTCAAACGCGCCCCCACGGCCGCCACCGCAACATTCTCGATCAGCGTCCGCGCCACCGTATCGCGTTCATTGCCTTTCTGAATCGTGAAGTAGCCCACCACGTCCACGTGGCACCCCGGCTCAAGGTGGAAGTCCACGCCTGATCCCTCGTCAATCTTGACCGCCACCGCACGATATCCCTCCGGCACATGGATGCCCGCCAGCGAACCCGGTGGCAGGAGCATCTCATCCAACACCGGCAGGCCGGCCGGCGTATCAATCCGCGGCACACGCCCAATTACCTGCTCTTTATCCAGCAACGCCCCGGACGGAACCAGATCCGCTGGAAAGTCGAGCGGCTGAATGAGGTCCTCGGTAATCTTGGTGCCCCGCGGGATCGCCATCTTGGGCGTCCAGACTTGCGTGGTTGTGGCTTCTTTTCCCTTGGCATTCTGAAGGGTGTCCACGCCTATCTTCAGCGCAAAACCACCAACGCCCAGGCCGGCGATCAGGGGAATCAGCGTTTTGAAGTTCATCGTCCTATTCCCTTACGCGCTACCGCGGGCGCGCTACCGCGCCGCCTCGCGCCGCGAGACGGCTAGCCGTCGGTCCCCGGCGTGGTCCACCACGCCAGTGCACTTACAGATTGTCTGCCGCCATCGGTCGTACACAGCCGGACCGTGGCGTCAGTCAACTCCTTCTTTTCTCATCGAACACATAGCTCCGAGATCGTAGTCCGTACTTCCAAAGAAACTGCCAATCAGAGTCACGTCCGCATAAGGGATCGTGATATGCACGGTCTCGGTGGGATCGCCCGGCGTGGCCCGCGTCAGATCCAGGTTATAGGTCGTCATGCCCATGGGATTCAGGAACTCAGCCACACGCGTTTCCACCTCTCCCTCGGTCGTTCCCGGCAATGCCGCCGTCCGTGCGCCCTCACGGGCAGCGGTTGTCAGGGCCTGCTTGACCGAGAACACCCAACCATACTCAATGATGCCAAATAACATCGTCAGCAGCAGTGGCGCAACCACTGCCATCTCAACCGTGGCGGCGCCCCAATGACGCTGCTTTCCTTGTTTCCGTTTCACGACAGCCACCCTCCTATGTAGTAGGTAAGCAGTACCGCAATCGTGCCCACCGTCAGCGGCACCCCATACGGCAATAACTGACTCGTGGCACCGAAGGTCTTCGCCCCGCCATACTCCCCGAACGCCGTGTCAAACCGCCTGACCTTTGTCAGAATGGTCTGAATATTGGTGATGGCATAGACTGCCCGGCCGGTTGATAAAATCATGACTACGGCGGCCACTCCGCCAATGAGCGCCCCCGCCATAAAACCGAGGAGCGTCAACCAGGGGCCCAGCCAAACACCTATGGCTGCCATCAGCTTCACATCGCCAGCCCCCATGCCATGCATCAGCCACGGCACGATCAGTAAGCCAAATCCAACCAGCAGACCCAGCATCCCGTTTCCAACACCAGCCCAGCCAAAGTACGTCGCCTGGGCGGCAATTCCGATCAGTGCCAGAGAGGCGTTAAGCCAGTTTGGCACGCGACGTTGCGCGTAATCGACCCAGGATGCATACAGAATCCCGGGGATCAGGAGCGCCAGCGTTATTTCCCAATAGCCGAACATCATGCCTGTTCCTGTCTTAGAAGTCGTGTCCGATAGAAACCATCGTTGTCAGCCGACATCCTGGGACTCACTAGTGTCATCGGCTGATCGAATTGCCGGCGTCAAAATGGCGACGGCGACAGTTCGCCGAAGCGAACGTCGCCGTCTGTGGCTCTTAGTTGCGACGACGTCGCCGCCAATTAACCAGATCTAGGAACCGTCAGGCAAAGCAGTCTCGACATTGCCAAAGATGGTGCTGACCTTGTCACCGAGCAATGTAATGGCAGCCAAGGCCACAATGATGATCAGAGCCAACATGACCGCATACTCAGTGGCGGTTGGCCCATCCTCGCTCACGAGGAAGTGCTTGATACGAGCTAGCATGAAGTTCTCCTTCTTTTTGCACATGCAAGGCAACACACTGTTGCCGGAAACCGGCGCATCCCTGCGCCCCACATTGATTCCAAAATCCACTCCGGACAGCACGGACGGGACCATCCCACCGTGTCGAAACCGTGATATGCCTCTTGAGGCCCATTCCCCCTCAAGCGTGCGTCGGCCGCTCCCGAGAGCGGTTCCGGGGCACAGCGACACTCGTAGTCTTCAATACATTTTCCCCCGAGGAAAGTCAGCGCAAAAAAAGAAACTAAAACACCCTGAATATTCTCGAGAGCAAAGCCTAACTGTTTTTTATATAAGGCTTTAAATTATATGGCCGCGAAGCCCTTAACCGTCCCATAACGCGGCACGCATGGCTTCAAGCGGAGCTGGACGCCCATGCCATCTGGCAAACTGGGCCGCTGCTTGCCGAATGAATATTTCCATACCTGAAACCTGCTTGCATCCGTGCCGTGCCGCCTCCCGCAACAAATGCGTTTGGGCCGGATTGTAGACCGTGTCAACCACGATCATATCTCTGTCCAAGGCACCTGCGGGAAGGGGCGATTCGCCCGCTTTTGGTAGCATGCCAACACTCGTGCAGTTGACAATAATGTCGACGGATTTTCCTGGACGTTGTTGCCAAAGTCTCCAGTCACAGCGCATTTCATGCGCGAGAGTCCGGGCGCGCTCCGCCGTCCTGTTGAATATCGTTACCTTCGCGCCACACTCCACCAGCCCCGTCACGGCCGCCCGCGCCACACCTCCAGCTCCCAGAATCGCCACGCGCAAGCCCCTCAATCCCGTGGCGGACGAAGCATATGCACTCGCCAGGGCACCAACCACGCCCTCAATATCCGTATTGTCCCCAGCCCATTCTCCAGCCCCCTCGTGTGTCAAAGTGTTTACGGCCCCCGCCCGGCGACCACTGTCGGCACAAGCAAATCCATTCGCGGTCAACCAGCGCAAGGCGTGTTCCTTGTGCGGCAATGTCACGCTCAGCCCATGCACATCCAACTCGGGATGCCCGGTTAGATAATCCATCAGCGCGACAAAGTCCTCATAAGTTGGCCCCACCGGCATTGGCACATAGATCCCATCGATCTGCTCCGCGGTTAGCGCCGCGTTGTGCGCGTGGGGACCATACGAATGCGCCACCGGCCAACCCACCACACCAAAAACGCGTGTTCCGGCTCCCATTTCGCGCCAACGATACAGTCCCATTAAGTCATGAATGGTCGGCTGTCCCGAGGCCGAAACCACGCCGGGCTCCAGTCTGGCAAACGTCAGGAAAGCCCCATATTTCGCCGCCAGCACACGCGTCAGCACTCCCGCTTCACC
>JBDRDH010000050.1:0-2483 GCA_043820985.1 Planctomycetota bacterium | reverse complement strand
GACGGCACACAGATCGCGCTGGATATCGAGGATCTGCTGAGCAGTTCGGACATAGTCGCCACGCATCTTGACGATCTGGACGCGCTCCTCAAAGCCAACGCGAAGCCACTGGAGTTGGTACGTGAAGCCCGCTCGCGGCCGGAGCCCGATGGTATTGGACGTATGTCAGGATTGCTGACGGGGATATTCTGCCCTTCACTCGATAACGCACTACAAATACACTACCGCGTGCTGGCCATGCGACGGATGGCAGCCACGGCATTGGCAAACCGTCTGTATGAACTGGATCACGGTCGCCGGCCTATCACGCTTGAAGAGTTGGTGCCCACATATCTATCCGCCGTACCGGTTGATCCCTTCGCGGCCGACGAGCGCGTGCTGGGCTACGCCCCGCACAACACGCTGCCGGTGCTCTACAGCGTGAATGTCGATGGCGTGGACGAGGGCGGAGCTTTTGCCATGAGCAAGTCGAATACGGTTATCTGGCGGGAGAAGGACCTGCCGTTTTTCCTGGATGGCGGCCGGCCGCGAAGAAAACCGCGTCTGATGGGGACACCGCACAGTCAACCAGCCACATCAAGGCCGACCTCAACTCAGGCTGTGAACGATGACCAGGACATGGAGCGCGGCGAGCGGCAGTAGCAGGATGATTATTAGCACTAAACCACCGAGCAGACATAGAGCGGTATCACGACCGAGTTGGACGGTCAGGCCTAACCGCCGGATGAGCTGGTGAGCAAACCGTCCGCTGGTAAACATGGCCCAGAACACCGACACCGCTCCCGATGCCAGCAGCAGGGCAACCGCGAGGGTGCCGTTCCCAGAAACCATTTCGAAACCCGCCCCTATGAGCAGTGGTAACGTTGGCACAGCAAACGCCAGCGGGGCCCAGGCGTAGTAACTCAGTGCAATTGCGCGGTTCTGCTGCTCCGTCGACATGTGTGGCGGATGAAATGAGTAACTCGCGACGCCGGATAAGGCCGCCAGACCGAGCAGCGAACAGACGAGCACACTCAGCAACACCCACCAATGCAGGTCGCTATGCCCGGTGTCGGGGTGGGCGGCGGCCATAAACGCGCAGACCGAGGCGATCACGATCGGCACCCAGGCGTGCAGGATCGTGACCCAGCGGAAACTTTGTGAATCCGCGTAGCTCACTGGGCGGATGGCTTCCAGGCAGAAGCGTTTGGTATGAAACGTTGCCAGCCAGACCGTGTGCCAATAAGTGCGGAAACGCCCGCGCTCCCGGCGATATACCCACGGAATCTGTGGCTCCTGGGTGCGAAATATGTCCAGCGCAAACCCACACTCCGGGCAACGTTCACTGGTCAACGTGCGCAAGTCATAGCCACATTCCGGACACAGCCAGCCGGCCGGTATGGGTGGTCGTTCGTGAGTATCCACGCCGCTGGATTGTTCTGGTTGTGAGTTATCCGGATTCAGGTTCATGCTCGCATTCTACGGTCGGCGATCAGGGCTTATTGGCGGGATCGCTCCGCTTATGTAGCCATAGCGTAATCACAACGCATAGCGCCAGCCAGCGTCCCACAATCCGAGCCCTTAGATATCAATGAAGCGCAAGCGAGGATTGCCATGACCTATGCATAGATAAGCGTTTACCCTCGCTGGCGCTTCGGGCTCGGATCAGGACCAGGACAGATTCAATAAAGATCCGGGCCTCGCGAAAGCCAGCCTTCCGAGGCAATGGACTACTCCTGAATCCGCCTTAAAGCCCACGCGCGGTTACGAGGTATACCGCGAAGCTGCCTAGCCAGTGGCCGCCCTCGTAATGCTGGTCGGCGACGGCTTGCAGGCCGGATTCGCGATGCGTCCGGGTGGCGGCACGCAAACCAGCCACGCGCGGGTCACTCTTCGGTAAGCCAGTGGCCATGCCCTCCAGCATCCACGCCCGCGACAGGTTCAATCCGTCCAGATGCACCAGCTTGCCGTCTTGCTTGTCCGTCACCACCGCCGGCGTCAGCCACTCCGCCGAGCCATCCAGCGGCAGACCCGGCAGAAACGCACCCAGCCAGGCGGCGTATGCGGTCGGCGACAGAATTCGCCGCATTAAATCCGCCTCGGCCAGGATCGGCGACAAAAAGTCCTGCCCGCTCGGCTCGAACGCCAGACTGGCTCCGCGGTCGTTGAGGTAATAATGTCTGGCGCGCTCGGCGATCAACTCCGCCATCTCTTCATCGCCGCGCGACTGAGCCCAGTCGTAGATCAGCCCCATGGCGAAGGCCGTCTGGCTGTGCTCACCCGTGCGGATCGGGTGCGAGAGCTTGGGCAGCCAGGTTTTCAGACGGTCGGCGGCGATTTGCTCCAACGGTTCCAGCGTCGCAGCCCACTGTCGAGCTTGCGGATCGTTCCACTCGTGCAGTTCGGCCGAGAGTTGCAGCAGCCACGCCAGCCCGTAAGGTCGCTCGAACGACTTGCGGCCTTCGCCCTGTAGATACGCGACCTCGGTGGCCACGTTCTCGGGA
>JBDRDH010000049.1:0-3041 GCA_043820985.1 Planctomycetota bacterium | reverse complement strand
CACGTAGAGCCGCTCGAAGTCGATGTACCCGCGATCCATCACGTAGAACGCGCCGGCTTCTGGAAGGATCTCGTCGAGGATGTTGACGTCGTGCACCTTGCCGTCGGTGATGCGGATAAACGTGGGGATGCTGCCGTGCAGGTCCAGCAGTGTGTGCATCTTGACGGCGGCCTTGTGCCTGCGGAACTTGGCCCAAGGGAACAACGACAAGCACAGATCGATGGTCGTCGAATCCAGGGCGTACAGGCTCTCGTTGATGTCCACGCCAATTGGGTCGTGGGCGTGCAGCGGCCGCGCGATGCCGATCAAGATGTGCGCGAAATCCGCGAAGATCCGCCAGTCGTGGGACTCATTGGCGTCGGCCAGCGTCGAGCGCACCACCTTGCCGTGAAATCCCACATGGTAGAGTTTGCCGCTCAGGGACCGTAGGCACGCTTCGATGTCGCGCAAGCTCTCGCGGTAAGTCAACTGAGCGAAGCACATGGCCAGATACTGGTCCCAACAGGAGAAGCCCCGGGGTCGGCGATCCCCACCGTGGCGTTCCACACAGCGGCGAAACTCACGATCCGGGAGGAAGCTCAGCAACTGGGAGAATACCGTGCGGCCAACGTTCATGAACCATTGTTGGCCCCACCAAAGACACTTCTACGGAGGCGGCGCCGTTCAAATCGCGGCAAGACAAAAGTGGACTTAACGCCAGCACAGACAATCAGTTGCGGGCCATGAGCCTCGCGTTAGCCGGACAGTAGTGACCTGATCTATGCGCTGCCACGGCTCCGCGCGTGAGGGCGGAGGCGCAAAGAACCATTTGGGGACCCCGAAAACATGGGGTAAAACAGAGGATCTGACGAAGTTCACCGCTTCGCAAACCGGCCCCAAGGAGGTCACCCAAATGGTTACGAACAGAAAAGAGCATAGCGAGAAAACGCCCGTCAAACAAGGCCCGGAAGAAGTCTCGTGCGAGCCCAATAAAATCGGAGCTTCCACGCCTTATGACTTCGCCGGCAAGAATCTGACTCCCTACGGCGGGCTGCTGCCGGCGATTACCATGCTGGAGAAACTCGGGTTCCCAACGCTGGTGGAACAGACGCTGACGTCGACGCGCATCCCGCGTGCCATGGACCTGTACCGGTTCGTGCTGGGGATCGTGCTGGGCCTCTACATCGGATTTCCGCGGCTGAACCAATTGCGTTTCGTGGCTCGCGACCCGATCCTGACGGGCATTCTCAAAGTCAGCAAGCTGCCGGTGCAATCCACCTTCTGGCGTTTCTTGGCCGCGCTCCACCTGAATGTGGCGCGGCAGATCCTGACCCTGATGCGAGTCCTGCGGGCACGCGTCTGGGAGGCGGCCAATGTGAGGCTGGAAATCGTCACCCTCGACACCGACACCACCGTGCACACGCTCTACGGCCAGCAGATGGGCGGACGCAAGAGCTACAACCCGAAGAACAAAGGCAAGAAGAGCTACCAGCCGATGCTGAGCTTTCTGGCCGAGACGCGGGAATACCTCTGGGGCGAGTTGCGCAACGGTGACCGGCCCACCGGCAAACAGATCGCCGCTCACCTGCGGCATGCGTTTGCGGCCCTGCCGCCGGGGGTCAAGCAGGTCTTCGCCCGGGCCGATTCGGGATTTTACTGCTGGGATGCGGTCCAAGCCTATCGGCAAGCCAACTGCCGGTTCGTGGTGGTGGCGCGCAAGACGTCCCGGTTGATCGAGCAACTACGCCAGGCCGAGTGGAAGCTGTCCCCCAAGACGGATGCCGAGGCGCAGTGTGAATTCCGATACCAGCCGGAGGGGTGGAACGAGGAGTGCCGCTTCGTGGCCTTGCGCTACGAGAAAGCGCGCGAGGAAGTGGAGCCGGGAGAAGTCGAGCAGTACCAGTTGTTCGAAACCAACCAGTACAAATATCGGGTCTTCGTCACTGATCTGGCCGAGCCGATTGATTTTGTGGTCTGGTTTTACAACCGGCGGGCCGGCGCGGAAAACCTGATCAAAGAGGCGAACAACGACGCCGGGCTGGCGGCCCATCCCTCGGGCCGCTTTGACGTGAACCGGAATCATTTCCAGTTGGCCATGCTGGCCTACAACCTGAACTGTTGGCTGATGCTGTTCAACCGCGAGCCCGAGGCGGACGCCACGGAACTGCGGCACACCACGCTGGCGACCTCGCGGCTGCGCTTTCTGTTCATTGCCGCCAAGATCTGGCGCCACGCCGGCCGCACCGGGGTGAGCTACAGCGACCACTACGAGGAGAAGGGACTGTTTCAGCGGCTGATGGATCGGCTGCGCCGGATTGTGCCGCGCGGGCAAGGCTACGCCCCGGTGATGCACCCGGCCCTGAGGTGAACCGAATCACCGCCGGCCTTCGACTGCTGTGCATAGAAAATTATGCACGGCCTGCAAGCGCAACGGAGCAAGAGACTTCAACGCGGGGCTTGGCGGATTGGACGGCCGGGAAGGAGATGAAGCAGCAGGAAACGAACTGACTTACTCAGCCACGCCACCCGTCAACTGAGCCAGACGCGCGCTCGGGATGGTGACTCGTGCATAATTCAGGTATACACTGAAGCGGCGCGGGCGATCAGACTTCGACGTAGACGGTGTGGTGGGAGAGAATACCGTCCTTCAGGGTCCATTGACGAAAGGTGGTCTGGCGGCCCCAGAAGTTGATGACCGGCTCGACGAGGTAGAAGGGGACGCCGTTCACGACGTGGTGCTCATCGCGGTGAAAATGGCCGGCCATGACGGCGAAGACGCCGCCCTCCTTCATTCGGCTGGTCCAGCGGACTAGCGTCTCCTGCGGCCAGTCCTCCTGCAAGCGGTTCAAGTGGTAAGACGGCAGGCCCATCACATGGCAGAACAGGATGGTGGGCTCGCGGGGCGTCAGGAGCTTGTCGAGGCGCTGGAGCGCCGCATGGTAGGATTCCGCGCCGGCGCGCGGATCGAGGGGCTGGCTGTCGAACAGGACGAAGCGAAGACCGGGCGCCGGCTCGAAGGCGCGGTTCGAGACGCCGAAGCGCTCCTCGAAGATGGCGCGGTG
>JBDRDH010000048.1:0-8599 GCA_043820985.1 Planctomycetota bacterium | reverse complement strand
TCATCGTTGTAACCATATACACCGTAGCCATCCGGGCTGCCGGTCTCGCCGAAGACGCCCGTGGCCTGACCGGAGGTGGCCGACGCGTGGCCATACACGCCGCGACCGGACGCGCCGGTGGTCTCCCCGAAGACACCTGTTGTGGGGGCTTCGCCACGGACACCGTAGCCTGACGGGCTGCTCGATTGGCCCCAGACACCCGTGGGGGTGCCGATCGTGCCGGTGGCTTCGCCGAGAATCCCCGTCGTGGGGGCTTCGCCATGGACGCCGTAGCCCGAGAGGCTGCTCGACCGCCCCCATACGCCCGTTGCCGTGCCGGAACTGGCCGCGCCTTCGCCAAGCACCCCATACCCCTCGGGGCTCATCGCCCGGCCGAACAGGCCCACGGTCTGCCCGGAGGTCGCGGTGGCGTCGGCGAAGACTGTCCTGGCCATCGTGCTGTCCGCCTCCGCATACAGGGCGAAGGTCTGCGCCGACGGATGACTGTTGTGCGCGTGAATCGCCTGTTGGCCCCCGCTGTCCACGTAGAGACGAGCATACGTGTCGCTGGCAGCCCCGATACCGACATTGCCCGCCTGGTAGTTGATCCCTTCCGCGTCGACGGTCCATAGAGAGCTCCCGCCGCCACCCGGCTGCCAGGTGCCCACGCCCGTACCGTCCGCCGTGAGTACATAGCCGACGACGGGCGCGGTCGCGAGCTGGAATCCATCCATCTTCACGGTGCCGGCGACGTCGAGTTTAGTGGTAGGTATCCTGCCGATGCCCACCTGTTCGCTGAAGTAACCTCGACCGGTGAAGAAACCAGCGTACCCGTTGGGATTGGACGCGTGGCCCCACACGCCCGCACCGGCGGCAAGGTTGCTGCCATACACGCCGGCGCCGGCCGGATCTATCGTAGACCCCATAACGCCTACGCCCCCCTGTGCCAGCGTGGCGGTCGTGCTGGTGGTCGGATTCTCAACCATTACAGGTGGCTCCCCCTCGGAACCAGTCACGTGCAACCGGGCCCAGGGTTCGTTGTTTCCGATTCCGACGTTACCCGCGGAGAAATAGATGTCACTTCCGCTGGGGTGCCAATAGGAATCACCGCCGCCGGCGCCCTCCAGGGCGTACAGGGCATAGGGTGCGGCCCGCACCGGCTGGCGCGGCGTGAGCGTCTGCCAGTTCCCGCTGGACTTCACATAGACCGTGATTTCCAGCCAGCGCTCCTCGCCGTTAAAGACACCCGGCCCGAAATCCAAGTCAAGGGTAAACAGGCCGTCCACGACGGGAACCATGAAGACTTTCGACATCCCGACCATCGTGCCAGCGGTCTGGGCATCATAGGCATAGAACTCGAAGTCCACCGAGTCATTAACCGGCAGCCCATCTTCCATGAGCTGACCCTGGTAGCTGATGGTGGTGCCAACTGGAACCTGGGCTGGCGCGTTCACACCCGCTACCAGTCCGCAGACAATTAGACAGTAAATAATTGTTCGCATCGCTTTCATGGCTCTACTCCTGTTCGTGCCACAGTCAGCGAAAGCTGACCACAAATTCCTGGCTGAGCTTTCATAAATACTTTGCTATCAAACAGTTCGTGTAAACGAAACACCCGCCATCCACCCGGGCGGCGTAATCTCCGGTCTCCACACAATCACCACTCGGAGGACAACTCGGGCGGTCTCTCCGAGTAACCGGGCGATTTTGGTTCAACGATTTATTTCACATGGCTTTACCTTTCGGGTTCGAAAGCCATCTTCAAGTGCTGGATCATGCGCCTTATGTTGATTGGTTCTGTTTGCTCTTCTACCTCCGGCGCCTCTCAAGCACCTGTTTCCTGCGATTTGCCCTGTTCCCTCTGATAAGAAACGCGACAAGTAAATTGAAAGTACGCAATCAGATTTGTGAAATTGTTGTGACGGGGAGTCAGGAATTGAGAGTGGGCTGGTGGGAATGGATGTAACTGTGCTTATACCTACAGCGGCCGTTTCCCGCTAGATGGGGCTGCGGCGTGAAGAACGTCGAACCCAGCAATCAAGCGCGGAAACGGCCGCTGCCGGTTATCAAGTTATCTGTTTACGCTATCTCTCTGTTGCTATCCGCCGACCAGTGCGATGAACGGGTCAATGTCATAGGAATTGACCTCACCGTCGCCATTGCAGTCGGCCGAGAGGCGGTTGCACTCCGGATGCTTGGTCTCGTAATCACAATCCACGCTGAGGGCACAGATGAACGGATCAATATCGTAGGAGTTAATTGCTCCGTCACAATTGCAGTCACCGGCCATATTGGTCTGGCCGCCATAGAACTCGACCTCACTGAGCATCATGTAACCCGACGTACTGTGATCGGCCAGAGTGAGCTCCAGGGTGTCGCCGAACATACCCAGATCAGCGAAAGTGACGGCGATCGGCTCGTCACCGGGCGGATCCTCAACCGGGACTACCACGGTTGACTCTCCCATGGTGATAGTCACGTCACTCGGCACATGCACGCCGCCGCCGCCGCCGTCATCATCGATGTGGATGACCACGACATTGATGGAGACATCCTGGGCGAAGTGGAAGGTGATGGTCGGATCGACAGACACCCAGCCGACGTACGGCGTATTGTTCTGATTCCAGTGCTGGGTGGCGATGACACCGTCAGTCAGTTCGCCCAGGCCGTTGCTGAGCGGCGAGAGGGGTTGGGCGGGATTGCCGTCACCATCGTAGATATCGTCGAAGTAGGTATACGTTCCGGTTTCGCCGTTCAGCATGTCGTAATAGATCGGTCCGATCATGTTCACCGTCGTGAAACTGTAAGTGGCTGAGTATTCACCCGTGCCGCAGGCGTTGCTGGCGCGGACGTGCCAGAAGTGCAAGGAAAGCGTATTGAGCGGTAGGGACACGGTGTGGCTGCTGGCGCTGGTGGTCGTACTGTAGATGATATTGTTGAAGCCACTGTCGCTGGCTATTTCAAGCTCATAAAGCTCATCGGTGGGTTCACCATCCCAGACCAGCTCGGGCTTGAGCGGTACCTCGAGAGCACCGTTAACCGGGCTGACCAGCGACACTGGCGCGGGCAATCCGCCGGCGACTGTCAGGCCCACGACCGTGCCACGCTGCAGGGACACCGCCGTTCCAGTGATCTGAATGTCATAGTCACCGGCGGCGCTGCTATCAATGTTGCCGATGGTCATGACCGAGGTGAACGGCGGAGGGCTGGAGTTGACATCGAAGGAAACCGTGGCGTTCGCCGGAGCACCGGAGGCTACCAGTGTGATCGGTTCAACGAAGTCACCGATCTTGTCAACCGCGATAGTATAAACCGCCTGATCGTCCGGTGGTGAACATAGGCTCTGCGCGACCGGGTCCGGAATAAGTCTGAAACCATCGGCGCCGGGCAGTTCCACGGACGGATCACCGAACAAGTTGAGCTCGTAGGTGCACCAGCGCATGCAGGATTCGTTGATGCGGTAGATATTGTCCTCTTTGGAATCCTGGTTGGCGCGGCCCAGTTGCGGCAGACCCTCGTCGGGGTTGTAAACCGCGTCCCAGAACTCGCGGTTGAAACGCTGCGAGGGGCCATCGGTCGAGCTGTACGCGCCGTAACCGTAACGGGCATTCATGATGACGGCGAAACTGCCGTCGTCGATCTTGATGTTCATATACTCGGCCCAGCAATCGGCGTCGTCGAAATGACCCGCCAGGCAGGTCTGCGAATAGACCAGGCAGAGATCATCGTTGTCGATCAGGCTGAGTACGTCGCTGGTGTACAGCTTCATGGCGTAGTTTACGTTGCCATGACCGAGGTGGTTCAGGAAGTGCACGCCGGCGTTGATGCGGTTTACCAGGTCCGACTGTGTCCAGTTCATATCGCGCTCGAAGAGCTCCTCGATATCATACAGATCGGACGGAATACCCACGGTTACGTAGCCGTGCGCGTCCGAGCCGTCGATCAGCTCCTCGAGCGTGTCGGCGGCGTATTCCGAAGGTCCGCCAAAGCCGAGGTATTCACCCACCAGCAGCACTTTCTCCGGCTGAGTGTGCATGCCACTTAAATACCAGATGGTCTTATTTACAAAGCGGGTAGCCTCGGTGCTGTCACCAACCGCGGCTCGACCTATATAGACCTCGGCCACCAGGTCGACGTCGCCGCCGCCCTCGCCATCGTTCGGTTCACCCATGTAGCCGTCGCCGTCGTAATTCCAGGTGCCGTCCAGACAGCCGAAGTACATGTCGGTCGGCATGTTGTACTCGGTTGTGCCGCCCGGATTGGTTTGTACCCACATGTCCTGGGCTGGAATTATGTCGTCGTCAGCGCCAATGATGACGTATTGAATGCCGTCATACATGTAGCGGTCACGAATGTAGTCGCGGATGTCGTCGGGATCGGTGCTACCGATATCGGTGGTGGTGTGGATCTCCGTCGCCAGGCCATTGGCATCGTGGTAGGTCTTTAATGGCTGAAAATCGGGGGTCAGGGCCATAGTGGTGATGATCAGCAGATCGTAGCTCCGATCAGTACGCGGCGCGCCGGTGGGATAGGTATTCGCCACAGAGGGATTGTCGACCTTGTAGCTGACCTCGACCTGGTCCTGTTCCAGACCGCGCAGCATGCTTGAGGCGCGGCCGGTTTCAATTGTGTGTACATTAATTGTCAGGCGCGGGTAGTAATACAACTCGCCGGTGGCCGGGACGTATGTGACCGGATGCAGCTTCAGATACAGGATCTGGTAGCCGCGGAAAGCGTGTGTTCCGCTTTGCTCGAACCGCTGGCTGGGAAGAGCCTGTTTCGAGGCATAGACGAGCGGATCCGGAGTGGGGGGGGTGATCGTCGCCGGATCGGCTGAAAGTGGGATTGGATTCCCGACCGGCTCAATCCGAAAACCGGTTCCCAGCAGAACTTTTTCCGCGGGCAATACCTCGATGCGGGCTATATCCGTGCCGTATGGCAGCAGAATCCGCGCGCCCCGGGCCGGTAGTGCCGGCGAGCCGACGTTACCGCCGTTCGGGCAGGCGGGCATGATAATACGGTGATATTGTTGCCCATCGATTGTGATTTCAGTTGTCTGTGGCCGGTCAAAGTCATAGTTGATAGAGATCGGATCGGCGGCCAGACCCAGGGGAATGAGTGTCAGGCATGTGATGATTGCCAGACCAATACGAACGTTCCAGCGCATGTCTCGTCTCCCTGTACAGGTAAATAGGTGTGCAATTCGTCCTCCGGAGCACTACGCGGCTCTCGCGCCAGTATAACGCGCGGAACCCGATAATTGGGGTGTGAATCTGTATAAACTATGAATGGACCTGGGTTTTTAACTCAGATGAACGCTTGGATTCAGCCCTCATTCCGAGTCCAAAGTGCCAACGAGTGGATTCCAAACCGAGCCCGACGCGCTAGCGAGGATTAATCCCCGCCCCCAAACCGAGCCCCGACCTGGGTGCCATGCCGGGTGCCATGCCCAAGCTGAAAGCGCCGGGTGCCATGCCCAAGCTGAAAGCGCGGGCATGCTACACACCAAGCCGGGTGCCATGCCCAAGGAACAGAAAAGGGGATAGGAACAGAAAAGGGGGAACAGAAAAGGGGATAAAACAGAAAAGGGGATAAGTACAATTATAGCCAAAACAGAAAAGGGGATAAGTACAATTATAGCCAACCTAGGGGCTATCGCTCTTAACTCGCTACTCTTTACTCTCCCAGCAGCGCGATGAAACCGTCGATGTCGTACGCATTCACAATCCCGTCGGCGTTGCAGTCGCCGGTGATCGGGTTGCAGTCGGGGAACTCGGCGGCGTAGTCGCAGTTCGGACTGACGGCGCAGATGAATGGGTCGATGTCGTACACGTTCACCACGCCGTCACAGTTCAAATCACCCAGCCACAAGCCCGGCACACAGCCCCAGCGGGCAATGTACGCCGAGCCGCGTCCGCCGGCGGCCGTGAAATCGCCGCCGGCATAGAGGGCTGGGCCGGCGCCATCGTCGAAGACGGTCAACGCGCCAATCCAGCTATTGGTACCCGCGCGCAACGCTGTCCAACGCGTGCCGTCCCAGCGCGCGACTCGGTTGGCTGCGAGCCCTCCGGCCGTGCTGAAACTCCCGGCCGCGTACAAGTCCGGTCCGCGCCCGTCGTCGAAGACCGCCAGCGCTCTTGCCGAACCGGTATTGTGGGCGCCGAGTTCGCCGTCCACGTTCGTCCAGGTGACGCCGTCCCAACGCGCGATGTTAATGGCCGTAGCGCCGCCAGCCATTGCGAACCCACCGGCGGCATACAGCGCCGGACCGTTGCCATCGTCGTATACCGCCAGCGCTGTCACTTGGTCATACAAGCTCACCAAGTCTATACTCCCGCCGACATCCGACCAATTCTGCCCGTCCCAGCGAGCGATCAGCGGTGCGTCGGCACCCCCGGCGGTCGTGAAGAGACCTCCGACATATAAGGCTGGGCCACTGCCATCGTCGTACACCGCGAAAGCGTATACAGCGCCACCATCGAGCCAGGCATGATCGACACCACCGCCGACATCCGACCAGCTCTGGCCATCCCACTTGGCGACGCTGTTGACACTGACACCGCCCGCGTTAGTGAAGTAACCGCCAACGAACAGGGCCGGACCTCCACCATCATCAAACGGCAGCAGCGCGTAGGCTTCGCCGGGATAAGCGAGGCCGTCGCCCAGGGCCGTCCACGCCGCGCCATCCCAGCGGGCGATGCCGCTCGCGCTCACGTCACCCGCGGACGTGAACTGCCCACCGGCGTACAGCGCCGGGCCATTGCCGTCGTCGAAGACGCCCAGCCCGTAAACCCGGTGGTCCATCCCCGCCCCCAGGGCCGACCACGCAGTCCCATCCCATTTAGCTATGTAGTTAGCGCTGACCGCGCCGGCGGTGTTGAACCAGCCGCCTGCGTAAAGCGCCGCCCCGCCCCCATCGTCGTACACTTCCAGCGTTTCCACGACATCATACAGCCCATGGCCTGGGTTAAGCGCGCTGTACTGCGCCCCGTCCCACTTCGCGATCTTGTGGGCCACCACACCGTCGGCGATGGAGAACCCCCCACCAACGTACAGCGCTGCTCCACCGCCGTCGTCGTAAGCCGCCAGCGTATGAACGATACCCCAGATACCAGGAGCCGTGTTCGGCGTACCGCTGCCTACCGGTGACCAGCTCACACCATCCCAACGGGCGATGTGTTTGACCTCCACGCCACCGATGCTGGTGAAGAAACCACCGGCGTACAGCGCCGGACCGCCGCCGTCGTCGAACGACAGCAGAGCCCGGATCGAGCCCAGGTCTTCGGTGCTGTCACCCACGGCGGACCAGCCGTCACCATCCCAGCGGGCGATGTCGTAGGTATCAATGTCGCCGGCGGTGGCAAAGTCGCCGCCCACGTACAGCCCGGGGCCCTGCGGCCCGGGCGGATCGAAGACCGCCAGCGCGTAGGCGTCGGCGTAGTACGGCCTCAGACCGCCGTCCAGGTCCGACCACTGCGTGCCGTCCCACTTGGCGACGTTGCGAACGAGGACTCCGCCCGCGCCGGCAAAGTCACCGGCGGCATAGAGCGCCGGGCCACTGCCGTCGTCGTAGACGGCCAAGTCGTAGACGGGCCCCCCCATACCGTGCGTCGTCCCGCCCGGCAGTGACGACCAGTTCTGGCCGTCCCACCTGGCGATGTGCCAGGCAGTAATGTCGCCGGCACGCGTGAAGTCACCGCCAACATAGAGCGCCGGCCCGCTGCCGTCATCGTGCACAACCATGGAATAGACGTAGCCATAGATACCGCCATAGCTCCATGTGCGTTCAGAGGGATTCCACACTCTCAGGCCAGCCCCCCCCCCCACGTAAAGAGCGGGGCCGCTGCCGTCATCGAAGGTAGCTATGGCGTGGACCGATCCGTGAATTGTGTCGCTATCCAGCGACGACCAGGTCTGCCCGTCCCACTTGGCGATGTTCCGCACGCTCGCGTTGCCCGCCGCCCAGAATTCTCCACCAACATACAACGCCGGTCCGCTGCCGTCGTCGAAAACCGCCAGGGCGTGGACATCACCAGTCACACCGCGTGGCGCGAAATCCTGGGCCCAATCCAATGGACATTGAGCGCTCGCGATCGCAGTTCCCGAAAGAAGTAGCACGATGACGGCCACAATACGGATTACTGCCAGTAACATTACAATCACCTCGTTAGAGAGGACACATACATTATAGCATCGCGCACACGTCATTTTCTTCTGTTTATCGGATCCAGGCGGGCGTGGCCTGACCGGCCGGTCAGGCCATCCCACCACTCGGTAACGGTTCCTCAAACGTCAGCAGCCGTTGGCAACCAACTCAATGAAGCAGTCAATGTCATATGAATTCACGATGCCGTCGTTGTTGCAGTCCGCCAGCATCGGATCACAGTCTGGATAGCGTTCGTAATATGCCACGAAATCGGGATAACCGGCCACCGCCAGCGTGAAGCCATCGATGTCATAAGCATCAACGGCCCCGTCACAGTTCATATCGCCGATCCCGTGCGAGACAATCAGGTTGCAGATGGCCGGGGTCACGAAGTCCGCGCCAGGGCAGGTGCCCTTGAAACGCGCGCGGATCTCGACGTACCGGCCGACGACGCCGTCGAAACGGTACCCCTCC
>JBDRDH010000047.1:0-4061 GCA_043820985.1 Planctomycetota bacterium | reverse complement strand
GGGCGCCGGATCTATGTTGGCCGGGGGGCGGGGGTGTGGGGGTGGGGTTCGCGGGGGGCGTTTGCTCCCGGGGGGATCCCCGACCACAGAGCGGGAGAAAGTAGTGAGTAGAAAGGAGAGAGAACAAACTGCGGCTGACGCCTGTTGAAGGGCCCCATATTGTCAATTGCTGGAACTTCTCCCGCGGTCTACTCTCAACTCTCTACTCTCTGTGCAGCGAAACACACCTTCAATCAGCGGGTTGCAGACCTCCGGAAGAACTCGTTATTCGCGAGCGTTGTGCTGCGCGGTGGTGGGGTAACGCTACATTCGGCCGTAACCCTGGGGATGCCCCTGGTGCCACGCCCAGGCGTCGGCGACTATCGTGGCCAGGTAGAGCCGCCTCGGACGCCAGCCCAGTTCGCCCATTGCACGCCTGGATGAGGCTACAAGCCGGTCGGGGTCGCCGGGCCGTCGTGGCGCGTCGCGGGCGGGAATGTCGCAGCCGGTTACCTTGCGGCACGTCTCGATCACCTGCTTCACTGAGAACCCCTCGCCGTTGCCCAGATTGCAGGTCCGCACGCCGCCCGCCTCAACGGCGCCAAGGGCCAGCACGTGCGCGTCGGCAAGATCGCAGACGTGAATGTAATCACGGATGCATGTGCCGTCCGGCGTGTCGTAGTCGTCGCCGAACACCTTGATATCCTCGCGCTGTCCGAGCGGCACCTGCAGAATCAGCGGAATCAGGTGTGTCTCGGGGCTGTGGGCCTCGCCGATATCGCCGGCCGGGTGCGCGCCGGCAACGTTGAAATATCGCAGGATCACCGCGCCCAGGCCGTAGGCCGCCGCATACGCGCGGAGCATGAACTCCACGCACAACTTGCTTGCGCCGTACGGGTTGATCGGCTCGAGCCGGTCGTCCTCCTCGATAGGTACGCGCTTGGGCGCGCCGTAAACCGCCGCCGTCGATGAGAAGACTATCCGCCCCACGCCGCAATCGCGCATCGCGTCAAGCAGCGTCATTCCGATGATCGTGTTATTGTGGAAATACTTAGCCGGCCTGGCCACCGACTCGCCGGCCTCGATGAACGCCGCCAGGTGAATGACAGCTTCGATATCGTTATCGCGTATCGCCGCGCGCAGGGCGTCGCCGTCTGCAACGTCGGCCTGTATCAGTTTGGCGCCCGATACCGCCTCAGCGTGGCCGTTACCGAGGTTATCCACCACCACGCACCGGTGCCCGGCTTCGGCAAGCGCGCGGACCACGTGCGATCCGATGTACCCGGCTCCGCCGGTAAGCATTACGTTCATGTTCATCTCCCAGGCATCTCGCGTCGGCGCGGATTATAGACCCTCCCGGCCATCATTGCAATTTAGCCCGCGTGCGGCGATGATACCGCCCAGAGACGAGTTGCATTTTGGCGTCATTATATAGGACAAGGAACAGTGGGAAAGGGACAAAAAGCATCGAAACGCTGGTATCAACGCCGCTGGGTATGGGTGCTTATCTTTATCGCCCTGATCGTGCTCATCCGCCTGACCGTCCTGGCGCCGCGGGAAGTGGACATCATCATCGGCCACGACACCACGCGAATCACCGGTCCGGTTAACCCTGACGGAACCGTCAATTACGTGGCCTACCTCAACGAGCACTACAGCCGCGGCGTAACCAAAGACAACAACGCCGCCGTTCCGCTGATCCAGGCTCTCGGAGCAGAAGGGTTCTTCTTGAGCGAGTCGCAGGATATGGCATTCGAGATGCTTGGGATGTCCACGCCGATCGGTCCAGACGAACACTTTGTTCCATTGGCCAGACACGCTTCGTCAAATCCGGCAAGCGAAGGTGTTGCAGCAGGGGGTGCCGCCGGCATGGAAAAGCAGTTGAACAAGGCGTCACGGGCACCGTGGTCAGCCGATGAGTATCCGGTCCTCGCAGCGTGGCTGAAAGCGAATGAATCTCACCTGCGCCTCATGGTCTCGGCCTCGCGCAGAACGCATTATTACCTGCCGATGGTGTCTCCCGGTCGCTTTGCAGCAGTTCCCGAGGCAATGATCCGTCCGAGTATTGGACGCCTCCTGGAAGCATGCGCATCGCTCTCGGCTCGAGCGATGTTGAAAGCCGGCGGTGGTCAGATGGAGGATGCCTGGCAGGATATCCTTGCGCTGCATCGCCTGGGGCGGCTGATTGGCAGGGGGGCAACGCTCATTGAGTGTATGCTGGGCGCGAGGTTCGTGGACTCAGCGTCGTGCTGCGCGGAAGTTCTCGCAACGAGTGATGCGCTGTCGTCTGGGCAGGTTCGCAAGCACCTGGCTGACCTTCAGGCATTGGAACCGATCCCCACGCTTGTGCAAGTTGCGGATCTGGGGGAGCGAATGACGTCTCTCGATGCTGTGATGGTCATGAAGCGAGCGGCAGGGCCGGGGGTGGACTGGAACGACGTGCTCGTGAAACTCAACCGGCACTGGGATGACCATGTGGCTGCTCTGACAGCGCCGACGTACTTGGATCGCACACGAGCTTTCGATGTTCTGGACGCGCGAACCAGGTCTATGTCCGAAGATATCAAGGAGTCGGGCCACCTCAAGCTGCTGCTGTTTCATCTTGTGGGAGATCCTGCCCAGAAGGCTCGCAATGGCATTGCCACCAAGGGGATTCTCTGTCTCACGAATGTGTCGCACAACAGCATGTCGGCTGGCTTGCACGCCGCCGTTATGCGGTTCGAGTTGTCGAAGGTGTCGATGGCGTTAGCGGCATTCAGGGCGGAGAATGGGGCGTATCCGACGAAACTGGCGGAGTTGAACTTGAAGGCGATTCCGCGGGATGTTTTTTCAGCGTCAGGCGGGCCATTGGTGTACCGGGCGGTGGCGGGGGGGTACGTGCTGTACAGCGTGGGCATGAATGGGATTGATGACGGCGGCGCCAGGTCGGATAAGAATGACGAAGGCGACATTGTGGTGCGCGCGGGCAAAGCCCCGGCGGCGGGGCGGTAGTGTTATGGGGCTGTTTATGAAGGGAAGAGAGCCATGAATCAGATGTGCCCGATGGTGTTGGCGGCAGGGGTGGCGTTTATGTGCTGCGGATGCGGGGTGGAGTATCGGGCTGGAGAGGGGGAGGGGGAAAAGGGCGGTGACGCCATCTACATGGCGGGGAAGGTGCGGTTGGGGATTGAGGCAATGTCTTACAAGACGCGTCTGGGCAGCAGGATTCAGACGACGGCAGTGCACCCAGCCGACGCTGGATTCCTGACCGGGGCGACCGCGACCGAGCCGGACAGATTCCACGTGGGAAACGAGGACAGGCGAGACGGTGACGAAGACGATAACCGGGAAGAGGAGGATCAGTTGAACTGGGCGCCGACTGTTGGCGTGTTCGGGTCTGTGGGCACGGAAGCCCTTCGGGCGGTGGTCGGCCTGTCCGGCAGGGTCAACCTTCTGGCCGGCAGAACAGGCTACAGGGAGGGGCTTTACAGCGTTCGCAAGCAGCACAGCGACATGCGTTCGGACTCGAATGCCTCCTACGTCTTCACGCAGGTCTGGCCCGGGCCGGCCGCGTTCATTCCGTCGGCGGGGCTGGAGTCCCGGATCGGGCCGGTGTTCCTGGCCGGTGAGGTGGGCTTTCCGTACCAGGAATGGAACGTTCGCAGCGGCCATGACAGGGGGGGGCGGTGGCAGACGGTTCAGCGTGACTCGTGGACCGGCTGGGGTATTCGGTACGCCGGCACGGTGGGTGTGAAAGACGATGACACGACTTACTTCGTAACCGGCGCCTACGAAGACTTCGGCCGCGTGAAGTTTGCCGGGCAGCGCGGCGACATCAGCGGCATCACGGTTATGTTCGGCATGATGGTCGAGTGGTGAGGGATCCAGACGGAAACGTCGCGCGTGTTTTCAATGTGTGAGTGGATTAAAACGTCAGTGGTCAGTAAATAGTGGATAGTGAGTACTCAAACTGACCGATTTCATGCCGCCAGGAGTTTTTCCAGGCGGCGGATGACAGGTTTTTCATGACTGTGTTTGATAATATCATCAACTGCCTCCCGCCAGGCCAACTGACGCATCCGGGTCTTGAGTTGCCTCGTCGT
>JBDRDH010000046.1:0-2985 GCA_043820985.1 Planctomycetota bacterium | reverse complement strand
TGGACCGTACGGTTTGGCAAGAACGCGCCTGCCCGAAGTGCCACGGATCTTGCCGGAAGTTAACGTGAGACCGGTCCGTGACTATGATCGTCCGGCGGCCTTGACCTTATCCAGCTATTCGTGCGGCCGTGTGCCACTGCTCTTGAGCAGTGCTCTAGGCCCAAAACAAGCGTACGACAATGGGCATTTTCGTAACGGCGCGGGCCGGCGGCTGATGGCGCGGACCGCCCCCCGCCGCCATTTGTGACGGTTGCGGGGGCACTCGGTTGTTATTTGGTCATGCTTTCATTCCGTACTTGTTGGGGGCCTGCGCGAACCGGGACTTCCATACCCCGGCATCATGAAGCGAACTCAACACCGCAGCGGCCGATTCACTTGCCGAGTTATGGCGTCAACGCCGCGTAAGAACATGTCCAACCATTGATTCCAAGCCAGCACGCGATACCCCAGACGCCGCCCCGTCCGAATCACCTGGGTCGGGATGTTCATAAACGCGTTGCGAAACGTCTGGAATTCCATACGCAGCACCTTTTCTTTTTCCGGCTTGTACTTCTCGCGCCACCGTCCGCACTCCGGCAACGAGAGCGCGAACCAGGCCTTCAGCGACCACGCCAGCGACGCCATCACCATGTAGGCCCAGTTGCTCACCAGGTTGTCCACCGGCATGTCCAGCGCCCGAACGCCGCCCTTGAGCTGCCCGATCAGTCTCTCCTGATTGCAGCGGCCGTTGGCCCACTTCACAATGCTTGCGGGCGTCATCGTGCGGATGTTCGGTAGAGTCGAGGTCTGGCGCGGTCGTTTAGGCCCTGCCTATCTGTTTCCGGCCCTTTCGTCTGCCGGTGCCTCAATAGCCTCGCCTTGCTCCGTTTCCAGACCCCGCTCATCGAACCGGACGTGCGGATTTCCCGCATCCGGCTCTCGGAGAAGGCATCACGCTTTCGCCCACGGGAAGTTGGCGGTCAGCTTCGGTAAGCAGACTAGGCCCAGCACGTCGTGCAGGTACCGATCCGTAAACCTTGCGCTGCCCTGCCCTTGCACCTTGTGCTTGGCACACAACCACTGACGGAGCCGATGCCGAGTATGCTGATGCACCGTTCGGTAGGCCTTGCTGACCGGACCGAGGCAGAAGTAGTTGGCCCACCCCACCAGCATTCGGTTGAGCGTGCCCACTCTTTCCTCTGCGTCCATCAGGAGCCACCGTCGGCTGGTCATCTCGCTGATCCTCTCGCAGAGGCGAGCGATCCGCTTCTTCGACGGGCGCGTACCGATGTACACCTTGCCCGTTCGCGAGTAGCACCGACCAATCGTGTATCCCAGGAAGTCAAACGTCTCGTCCGGAAGCTTGGAGATATGCGTCTTCTGCTCGTTCACCGTCAGCTTGAGCTTCCGCATCATGTCCTGCATGGCCGCCATCGCCTCCTCGGCGGTGCCGCGGCAGCAGATCACAAAGTCGTCGGCGTAGTTGACAATGCGAGCATCCAGACGCTGATCGTGCCCGAACACCTTCCACCCCAGCACGAACCGGCGCATGTAGAGGTTGCTGAGTAACGGGCTGACCGGCGCCCCCTGGGGCGTGCCGCGCCTGTCATCCTTGTTGCGGGTTGTTCGACGTTTGTGTCCGCGCTCGTCCGTCTCCTCGACCGGCGCCTCCAACCACATTTTGATCAAATGCAGGATGGCGCCGTCGCTGATCCGACGCGCTACCGACTTCATCAGTTCGGCATGCGGAATTCCGTCGAAGTAGCCGCTCAGGTCAGCATCGACTACCTCTGTGTGCCCCGTGCTCAGCAGCGTGTGGACATGCCGAACGGCATCCAGCGCGCTGCGTTTGGGCCGGTAGGCGTATTGCTCCGGCTGCAGGTCGGCCTCGAAGATGGGCTCCAGGACCAGCACTGCCGCCATCTGCGTCACGCGATCGCGAATCGTTGGTATTCCCAATGGTCGCATGCGCTCGGGCTGACCGGGCTTCGGGATCATGACCCGTCGCACGGCCTCCGGACGATACGTCTTCCTCTTCAACTCTTCCGCCAGTTCACCCAGCCACCGTTCGCGCCCGTACGTCTCGATGTCGTCGAAGGCCTGACCATCGACGCCCGCCGCCCCGCGATTCGCACGGCAACAGTCGTACGCGAACGTCAGAACATCCGTCCGGTACATCTTGTCGTACAGGGTGTAGAACCGTAGATCGGGTGATCCCTTCGCTTTGGCGTGCAACGCCGCCTGCAGTTTCTGAACGCTATTCGGAGTTGTTAGGCTCATGCCAATCTCCACGTCCCGTACTGCTTCTTGCGTTCACCTTCAACCAAGGCCCCTTCCCTCGACCGGCATTACCCGGCTTCCTCGGTACTACGAGCCTCTCCGCCACCCCAGGCGGCCCGGCCTGTCCCTCGCGGGTTTCCGGTTGGTCGTATCACACGACCACCGCTGGGGCTTCCCGTGTTGCGCTTGGTCTCCCTTTGCATGCATGCTGTCGCCACTACCCCGGCGGGACCGCGGGTGCTTGATCGCTCATGCGGTATCGACCGCTCGTCGCCCACGATGGCAGCCTTCCCTGTACAAAAGGCAGGTCGGCTCCCGCATTACTCTTTTCGAGGCCTGCTCAGCGTTCACTCGCGTTACGGCCTGCATGCTCGCCGAGTCACCCGAGGTGACCCTCTACACCGGAGTGCTTCAGCCACTTTGTTACCTCCGTGACCGCTCCGATTGCTACCGGCTGGAGCGACCCAGTTACCGGGCGGGATTCGCACCCGCTGAAGACCAGCGCCTTGGCACGGCGCACTGATGTAGAAGAAGTAACGCACGTCGTCGAACAGGGCCCACTCGCCGCGCTCGACCGTCAGGTTTTTGCGAACCACCACGATGCGATAGCTTCGACGGCAATGCCCCGGCGTATAGTCGAACTCGGCCACGTCTTCCGATTGAAGCCGGATGTTCTCGAACTCACGCTCCTTGACAATCGCCTCCTTGACGTTGCGCGGACGTCGG
>JBDRDH010000045.1:0-26364 GCA_043820985.1 Planctomycetota bacterium | reverse complement strand
CAGTTCATATCGCCGATCCCGTGCGAGACAATCAGGTTGCAGATGGCCGGGGTCACGAAGTCCGCGCCAGGGCAGGTGCCCTTGAAACGCGCGCGGATCTCGACGTACCGGCCGACGACGCCGTCGAAACGGTACCCCTCCTCGATCGTCTGGTAACGCTGCAAACTGAGCGCCGTCTCGATGTCCGCGGCTCGCACAGCGACGGTGATGTTCTCGGGCAACGGCGGCGTGCAGGCGTTTTCCTCCGAGTCGCCCGGCAAACCGCGAGCCACTACATTTGTGGCATCGGCATCTTGCCGGTGTAAGCTCGGCTGGCGAGCCGCGGCATGCTTGGTGACGTCTGACACGGAGGTCGGGCCGCTACTTGTTGCCTTGATGCCTCGTTGCCTGGTTGCCTCTCTTGCGTTCGGGCTCGGTTTTTGGGTAACCCGCTCGCTGGCGCTTGGGGCTCGGATCAGAATCCGCTCGCTGGCGTTTGGGGCTTGGATTGTGCGCTCGGTGTGTGTGGCATGCCCGCGCTTTCAGCTTGGACATGGCACCCGGCGTGGCGTTTACCCTCGCTGGCGCGTCGGGCTCTGATTGCCGTTGGCTGGCGCTGCGTGTTCAGAGTGAGGGATGAGCCACTCTGGCTCACAGCCGAGACGGCTATGGTACCCTGACGATTGGGGATTGACGATTGGGGTCCAGGCCGGTCTCCCTGATCTTAACTCTTAACTCCCAACTCTTAACTCAACTCGCTATTCACCACTAATCATCCCCCCCCGCTGATCAGGTCGATGAACGGATCGATGTCATACGCGTTGACGTCGCCATCGCCATTGATGTCACCAAGCTGGCGGGCGCAATCCGGGTAGGTTGCTTCATAGTCGCAGTTCGGCGACACGGCACAGATGAAGCCGTCGATGTCATACGAGTTAATCTCACCGTCGCAGTTCATGTCGCCGGGCTGGCCGGGGAGGATCGCTGTTCCGTAGACCTTGAACCGGTAGTAATCCCAGTGTGCCTGGTTGTAGGGCCGCAAGTCGGCGATATTGATCGTCCAGGGTCCGGCCGACTCTTCGTCCCAGTGCCGCAACGAGGTGAAGATGTAATTGTAGTAGTCATCCGTCGCGTCGATCCGGTCCTCGGCCAGCACCGACTGCGTGCCCTGCGGGCTGGACAGCGTGATAAGCAAGTCACCGACGTAATCGGTGGTGATGTGAACCAGCAGCTCGACGCTTTCTACCCTGATGTTCTCGGTGACATCGACGTTGGTGAATACGCCGAACGTGTTGTTGTCCGGGATCCCAGTGTCGATCAGGACCAGCCCGGAATCGTAGACCACCTCGGGGGCGACCGGGATCCATTGCGCGGCCAGGGTGGTGGCCGCCTCGGCGTCCACGGCGCCGTAGCCGTAGTGGTAGTTCAGATCGTGGCCGGCGGCGTTCGTCGTCCAATCGGCGTGGCCCGGATCGCATATGCGCGCCGAGTTGATCAGCACATGCTGGACATCACGCCAGCTCAGCAATGGATTAGCTTCCAATATCAGGGCGATTACTCCGCAGGCCAGCGGCGAAGCCGAACTGGTGCCACCGAAATATGTGGTATATCCACTGCCGCTGGTGGTGGTATAAATATAGCGCGAATTACCACTAGTGTGAGCGACCGCCAGCATGGACGCACCGGTTTCGTTGAAGTAAGAGCGGTAATCGCCGTCGCCGATGCCGCCGATCGCGCAGGTAAACCGGCTGGAGGCGTACGGATCGTAATCAATACGATCATTCAGCCCGCCATTACCCGCTGCCCAGACGAAGATCTCGCCCAATCCATCGCGGCCGGTATTGACGCTCGTTTCCAACGCGGTGCGCTCCAGCGTCGACATGTAGGAAATCGTACCGTTGTCATATGGCCCCCAGGAGTTGTTCTTAATATCGTTGAGGTCGTTACGAAACTCGAAAGCGGCGGCGTTTTGTGAGAAAGAACCATAAAGCTGGTCTGAGAGTTTGGCGTTATATGCCGCCCCGCCCCCGCCCGCGCCATTGAACGCTACCGCGCCGGCGACGCCGGCACAGGAGGTGGCGTGGCTGGTCACGCCCCCGCCGGTCTGGGTTGCTTCCACACTAAAATTGGCGGCCAGGTCCGGATGATCATGCTGCCAGCCACCTTCGAGAATCCCAATTATCAAACCCGCCCCGGTATGGCCGGCATTCCAGGCCGGCACGAGGTTGGCGTCGGCAATCAACAGATCAGTATTCTCAAGATGCCACTGTCGCCAGAATTCGGGATCGTCGGGCACGCCACGCAATACCTTCGGCATCGAGATATCGAGGTACACTTCCTCAAGATTGGGGTCGGCCGATAGTTGCGTGGCGAGTTCCACGGCTTGCGCCACCGTGGCCGCTTCCACAAGCCAGAAACCTTCAAAAACACCCAGCGGCTCAAAGACTACCCCAGCTATGGCCCCCAGACGTGGCTGAGCGGGTATGTTCGCACTACGCACAATCACGCGGCTGGTGAGTTCATATGCGGCTGCCGGATCACCAGGTTCGATCTCGCCCGAGCTGATCTCGTCGTTACGCCAAGCCTGGCTGATGTTCGCGGTCGAGTCAACCACCAGAAAAGCCTTGTCGCCGAAGGGTGTGGGTACATTCAATACGGTTGCTTGTGACAGGTCGGGAGCCTGGTTTACGTCGGCGTGAGCCGGCATGGTTATCAGGCCCAACGAAATGACCAGCAAGCAGCCTGACGCCAGTATGGATTTGACGCTCATCCCATCGTCTCCCAGCACATATCAGAGGATACCGGCATCCGCCACATGGCTGAGCCGTGTCCCTGCCCGCGCGGCGCGCATACCGGCGGACACTCAATTGTAGCAATAGAAATCCCCCAAACGTCAACCATTGTCCCCGAGATTAACGCCCGATAAAATCCGGCCCCTGATATTGTGTTTTATACGGGGATATGCAGCGTTATCTTACGCTGGAGCCACACATTCGGGGAGGGGGGTGAGGTTCGTGGATTGAGCACGACGCCACCGCCCGCTTTCTTAACTCTTAACTCTTAACTCTTAACTCCCAACTTAACTCGCTACTTGCTTCTTGCTCGGATTGCGGGTCGCGGTTAGTGATCGATCACAATCCGGCTGGCGCGCGTGTCGCGAATGGCTGAATCGATATCCTGCTCGCGGCCGGCTGGCAGGATGATGGTGAAGGTCGATCCCTCCCCGGGGCTTGAGCGGGCGTTAATGCGGCCGCCCACCTGCTCCACAATCTCGCGCACAATCGACAAACCCAGTCCAGTCCCGGGAATCCCGGCCGCCAGTGCGTTGTTCCCACGCCGGAAGGCATCGAAAACCGAGACGGAACCGCGCTCCCCGTCAGTGGAGAGAATGTCGGCGTCGATCCCAATCCCGGTGTCGCGCACGCTGACGTAGATGAAATCACGATAATCGGATCTGCTGACACCGGTCGGGTCCGGCACCTGCTTGCGTTCGCGTACGCAGGTGACCTCGACCAGCACGGAACCTGGGGCCGGGGTGTATTTGATGGCGTTGTCGATCAGGTTATTAAAGACGTCGCTGGCGTCCTTAGGGTCGATGTGCACGCGAAATTCGCGGTTCGCGGGAATCCGAAGCGTCAGGGTGATGCCTTTCTCCTCGGCGATCGGCAAAAAGCGTTGATACACTTCCTGGATCACCGGGCCAATATCGATTTGTGAGCGATAGTGCCGTCGCGGATCAGCCTGTTCCACCCGCGCTAGAGTCAGCAACTCCGTGACCTGGATGATGCCCTCGCGACAGCGGCGGATGATCTTGTTGGTGGTGGGCGTTATCTCCGAGTCTGGAACGTACTTGTCACGGATAAGCCCGGCCAGGGTCTGGATGACCGCCAAAGGTGATTTCAACTGGTGTGCGGCGGTCTGCATGAATCGAGAGCGGCGGGCCTGTAAGTCCTGAATGGCGGTTTTTGAGGTATGCAAGGCTTCATAGGCTGCCAGCAATTGCCGGTCGCGCTTGTTGAGCCGAGCAGTAATTTGCAAAGTAAAATAGAGCACACCAAAGACGCCACAGGCCTGTACCAGCATGCCGACCACTACATAGCTTGAGTTGGCGTACCACATGGGTGAAGACAGAGCCGGCAGCAGGTGGTAATGCGGCGTTAACCAGCCGGAGAACTCGCCGAGCACCATGGTGGCATACAGCGACACAGCCCAGATGGCTTGTAAGACGGCTTGCACTTTCTTGAGCAACAGGGCGCTGATGGCGATGTGAAATATGTAGAACACCAGCATCGGATTTTCGATACCGCCGGTGAACCGGAGAATCATCGTCAACAGAAACAGATCACATGCCACCTGGGCGTTGGCGAAGAGTTGGGCCCGAATGGCTTGGTCCTGCTCGGAAAGTTGGGTTAGCGAAAGGGGGCGGAGGGTGCGTGAAGCAAATATCCAGACCAGATTGAGCATACCGACGGCGGCCACCAATACCCAGAGTTCCCAAGGCCGTTCGGCGGGTGGTCCGAGAAAGCGTTCCACGAGCAGCACCACGAAGGCGGCTGCGACAAAAACCCAGCGCAGGCGGATGAACCAGTGTAAACGGATCAGAGACACCAGCGTGCCACTGCGATAGACCTCATGCGACAGACGTGGATTCCGGCGTGGTGACTCGGCGGTTTCGTCGGGCATGTATGTTCGTCCCACGGTCACGGTTTCAATATGGAGTTGACCGTTTCACGCATGAGTCGCGGATCCAGGGGCTTTTCCAAAAAGGCCTCAACCGGCACACCGTCGCCGCCGAGTTCGCGGGCATAATCAGTGCCGTGCAACTGGCCGATTGAGGAGATCATGATAATCGGAATCGACTCGAGTTCGGGATCGCGCTTGATTTCGTTGGCCAGTACCAGACCTTCATTGGGTGAAGACAACATGATATCGAGCAGCAACAGAGCCGGACGCTCGCGCCGCAGGGCTTCCAAACCAGACGGACCAGTGGAATGGCAGGATACGCGATAGCCCAGCGGTTCGAGGATCAGGCGCACAACCGTATGTATATCCTGATCATCATCTATCAACAGAATGTGTTTGTTCCGCGCACTCATAACTTTTGTGTCAGGATAATGCTACTCAGCAGATCCGTGGCAATTCCTCTCCGTAGGGCCGCTGAATGACACGCCGGCCGGTAGCAAGTGTCAATAACTCAACCAGTGGAGGGCGATTATCAGTCAAGTGCCCGATACAGACGGCCTGCCGGCCGAGTGGATTAGCGCGCAACGCCGCCAGGGCGCGGTCAGTGTCAGTAGCGGATACCAGGCACACCACTTTACCTTCGTTAGCTACCGTCAGCGGATCCAGCCCCAGCATCTCGGCCGCGTGCCGGGCGGTGGGAGTAATGGGCAAGCTGGCTTCAGTGATCTCGATACTCAGGCCGGTGGCTTCGCTGATATCCGCCAGCACGCCGGCGACACCGCCGCGCGTGGCGTCACGCAGGAACTTGACGTCGGCCCCGCTGTCCAACAGGGCGGCGATCAGGCCATTCAAGGGAGCTGCGTCGGTTCGCAGGTCAGACTCAAACTCGATCCCATTGCGGACCGACATGACCGTCAGGCCATGATCGGCCAGCGTACCGTTGACCAGGACCGCATCGCCGGCACACGCGCGGGTTAAAGCCAGGTTTGCCCCAGGTCGCCGGCGGCCCACACCGGCGGTATTGATAAACATACCATCGGCAATCGCGGTGGTATCACCGGCCGAGCGACGGCGCTCGATGACCTTGGTGTCGCCGGTCACTACTTTGACACCAGCCTCGCGGCCCGTGTGCTCGATGGAAGCCATGACCCGGTCGAGGGCCTCCAATGGCAGACCCTCTTCCAGGATCAGTCCCAGGCTGAGAGCGACGGGCTCGGCGCCCATTACCGCCAGGTCATTGACCGTGCCGGCTACTGCCAGACGGCCAATGTTGCCACCCGGGAACTCGATGGGCGTAACGACGTATGAGTCGGTGGTGAAGACCAGTTCGTCGGCCGGCCAGGGCAACACAGCGCTGTCGGTAAGGGGGGATAAGTACTCGTTAGCCAGATGTGGCAGTATATGCTGTTGGATCAGACGTGACATCAACTCGCCACCGCCGCCGTGAGCGATCACCACATGATCCAGGCTGCCGGCTCTCGTGCTGGTGGTCCTCATTACCACACTTTAACCGCTTCGCGGCTGTGACTGAAGTGGTTTGTGCTGCTTTGCTTGTAGTCCCAGGTGGTTTTTCAGTCGCGATGCGGAACCTCGCCACACCGAACACTCGGGCGATTGTATTTGTACCAGGCTGAACAGGTGCCCTCGCTGCTGACCATGCAGGGGCCGATCGGGTCCAGGGGAGTGCACTCGGTGGCGAAAAGCGGGCAGTCGGCGGGCTCGGCCTTACCCTGGATGACCTGGCCACACAGGCACGCGGGATGGTCCTGATCGTCGCCTAAGGTCAACCCAAATTGTTCGACCGCGTCGAAGCGGCAGTAGGGGGGTGCCAACTCCAGACCGCTCTGTGGGATATTTCCCAACTCGCGCCAGGGTGTATCAGCCGTGATGAAAACCTCCCGCATCAAAGTCAAAGCAGTAGTATTACCCACGTCATCGACGACACTGTTATAGACGTTTTCCAGGCGCGCCTCGCCCTGAACCACTTGCCGGGCAAAATGCACCAGCCCCAGCATGATCTGGTGTGGTTCAAAGCCGGCCACAACGCATGGGCGCCGATGTTGCTCCACGACCGGGCGATAGGCCGCGGCACCAATGATGACGCTGACATGTCCGGGACAGAGAAAACCGTCTAGCGGCACATCGGCGGTTTGCAGTAGAGCTAACATCGCCGGCACGACCAGCTTGTGGCACATGAGCACACTGAAATTCGTGACATTATCGAAATCGGCTTCGAGCACGGTGGCGGCGGTGGCCGGGGCGGTGGTTTCAAATCCGACACCCAGGAACACCACGGCGCGCTGGGGATTATCGCGGGCCAGTTGTACGGCGGTGCGGGCTGAATTGACCACCCGAACATCGGCACCCTGGGCACGTTGGCGCTCCAGGCTGCCGCGCCGGCCGGGCACGCGGATCATGTCGCCATACGTGGCGATGATGACATTGGATCGGCTGGCCAGTTCGATGGCGGCGTCGATATACCGTTGGGGGGTTACGCATACCGGGCATCCAGGGCCGCTGACCAGCCGCAGATTGTCGGGTAGCATTGAGCGGATGCCGCTACGGAAGATCGCGACGGTATGCGTGCCGCAAACCTCCATAAGCTGGACCCGCCGGTTGAAGCGACCGGCGAGTTCGTGGAGTTCGTCACGCAGTTGTGGAATGCTCTTGCTCATCGAGTGGATCTCCCAGAGCCTGCTGCAAGTACTCCCACGTCTCGCGAGCTTCGGCTTCGTCCATTTGGGTGATCGTGAAGCCGGCGTGTACCAAGACCCAATCTCCCACGCCGGCATCCGGGGTCAGTACGACGCTGACCTTCAGACGATTGCCCTGCATATCGACCGTGGCTTCGTTGTCGCGGCGTTCAATGATCTGTCCGGGAACAGCCAGGCACATTTACAGACACTCCATAAGTTGATTGCGGGCGGAGCGTTAGCTCGGGCCGTGCTCAGAATTCTATCAGGACATCGTGGCAGCTCAATCGGCTTTGTTTAGCCGCCAGGCCGCGATCAGGGCCTGTCCCAGGGCAATGCCGCCGTCGCCGCTCGGTACCTCACGATGATATAATACACGCTGCCCGTTTGCTTCCAGCAGTTCCACTAACCGCTGTAATAATCGTCGGTTCGCAAAACAGCCACCAGAGATAGCCACCGTCTGTATATCCACGCCAGATCCAGCTTGTATGGCGGTGGTTGTCAGCATTTGGGCTATTGTTTCGTGAAAGCGGGCGGCGATCCGGCCGATTGGCTGGTTCGCTTGCAGGTCAGCGACAATGGCCCTGATGGTAGCCCCTATTGCGAGCCGCAATCCATCCACATGAGTCACAACTTCGTAAGGATAGGGCTCGACGGTTTCGTTATCAGCCGCCGCTTCAAGAGCCAGCGCGGCTTCCGCCTCGTGCCGGTTGCGTTGACACAGGCCCAGCAGGAAGCTGACGGCATCAAAGACGCGCCCCAGGCTCGATGTTGGTGGGGTATTAAACTGGGCCGCCACCTGTTGCTCGAAGATATTCAGATCCGCGGTCGCGATGCCGTGATCCGGCGGCATGGCCGCCAGCCAGTCATGACCGCGGGATGCACGCAGCAGAGCCGCGGCAGGTCGCCAGGTCTCGACGGCGGCGGCGTCACCACCAACCAGGGGGAAGTACTCCAGATGACCGAGGCGGCTGAACTCTCCACGATCACAACGCAGCACCTCGCAGCCCCATACCGCACCGTCAGTACCATAGCCGGTACCGTCGCACGATAGCCCAATAACCGGACTGGCTTCATTGTGCTCGGCCAGCACGCTGGCGATATGGGCGTGATGATGTTGGACGGCAATCGTTTCAATGCCTAGAGCGGCGGCGTATTGCGTCGAGAGGTAGCGCGGGTGCAGATCGTGTGCCACGAGATTCGGCGTGAAGTCATATAGCTCCTTCAGCCGGTCGATGGCATCCACGAAATGACGATAGGCGGCGGGATTGCTCAAATCACCCAGATGTTCGCTCAGAATCGCCTCGCCCGCGGTCAGCAGGCAGATGGTGGATTTAAGTTCGGCACCAACCGCGAGGATGTGTTGGTCGCGCAAGCTGGCCAGTGGACCCTCGTCGGAAAAAGCAGCCAACCGAATCGGTCTGGGGGCATAACCGCGTGCCCGGCGAATCGGTGCAATCGACTCCCTGAAAGTGAAGACCACCGAGTCATCAATCGGCCGATAGATCTCGCGGTTGTGGATCAGGAAGGCCTCGGCCACGTCGGCCAGTTCGTCGAAGGCGTCCGTGTCGCGATAGGTGAGCGGATGACCAGCTAGGTTCGCCGAAGTCATCACCAGCGGTCCCAGCCCTTCATCAAACAGCAGATGATGTAACGGGGTGTATGGCAGAAGCACTCCGAAAGTATCGCAGCCGGGCGCGATCTCCAGGGCCAAACCATGATTCTGACATTGTGTGGCCAGTACGATTGGTGCCGCTGGCGAGCTCAGGGCTTCCTCGTCGGTGGCAGATAAATGGCAAATACGCCGGGCGGCGTCAAGGTCGGGAACCATGACAGCCAGGGGCTTGCCATCACGCAGCTTTCGTGCACGTAGATGCTGGACTGTTTCCGGAAGATCCGCCCGGCACGCCAGGTGATAACCGCCGACGCCTTTAATCGCCACAATCCGGCCAGCGCGTAACAGGTTGGCCGTTTCAACGATCGCATCTCCAGCGATATCGGTTTTACAGGGGCCGGTGGCTGAAGGCTCATAGCGGACAAGCTGGAGGTGTGGCCCACACCTGGAACACGCATTCGGCTGGGCGTGAAACCGGCGATCGGCCGGATCGGTGTATTCGGTTTGGCAGGGCGGGCACATCTGGAAGACGGCCATGGTGGTCGCTGGTCGGTCGTAGGGGACTGTACGGATGATGGAATAACGTGGTCCGCAATTCGTGCAATTGATGAAGGGATAGCGGTAACGCTGATCGGCGGGATCACGCAGTTCGCGCAGGCAATCCGCGCAGGTGGCCGCGTCGGGTGTTACTTCGGGCCGGCGGTCGGCGGAAGTGGCGGAGGTTTCGATACGAAAACCGGATTCGCCCTGTACCGCGAGTTCACACCGTGACATTTCAGCGACCTTGGCCAGCGGGGGGAGTTGGTTTACCAGGTCGCGCTCGAAGATATCGAGTTGGTTGGATGGCCCTTCGATCTCAATCACCGCGCCATTGCTGTTATTGGCGACATAGCCCGCCAGGGAAAACCGGCCAGCCAGGCGGTAGACAAATGGCCGAAAACCAACGCCCTGCACTTGCCCGCGCAAGTCCAGGCGGCGGCGGGCGCGAGGCTGGCAATCGGAGGTCATGCCGGACTCCAGGGGATCGTCAGCGTGTGGCCCGTGGCGGCCTGGCAGCCGTGGCGCGCGTGTGACTCATCAGGATCGGTCCGGGGGTTACAAGAGGCTATGCTTCTGCAAACGGTAACGCAGGCGGTCACGGGAGAGATTCAGCAACTTGGCGGCCTGTGTTTGATTGTTATTGGTACGCACCAGGGCCTGTCGTAGCAAGTGGCTCTCGAGCTTGCGGAGCTTGTCGAAATCGAATCCTTCCGGTGGCAGCGTCAGATTTTCGATATCCCACTCCCACGAGTGCTGTTCGATGCGGCCCAGGACGATGTCATCCTCGCCGATATGCTCATCCTTGCACAACAAGACGGCCCGCTCGAGTACGTTGCGCAACTCCCGCACATTGCCGGGCCAACTGTAGTTGAAGAGAAGTTGGTACGCTTCATCACTTACATGTGTGATTGGCTTTTTGAATTCCTTGCTGAAGCGTGTCACGAAATGCTGGCTTAATAACCGGATGTCATCACCACGGGCCCGCAAGGGTGGCAGGAAGATGGCCACCACATTCAGGCGGTACATGAGATCACGCCGGAAGATGCCCTGCTCGATGGCTTTCTCCAGATCGCGGTTAGTGGCCCCGATCACGCGCACGTCCACACTGATTTCCTTCGTGCCACCCACACGTCGGAAACGACGTTCCTCGAGGAATCGCAACAGCTTGGCCTGCAAGGCCGCCGGCATGTCACCGACCTCGTCGAGAAACACGGTGCCACTGTCAGCCAGTTCAAACAGGCCTTTCTTTTGTGCCTTGGCGTCGGTGAAAGCCCCACGTTCATGCCCGAACAACTCGCTCTCGAGCAACGATTCGGAAAGGGCCGTGCAGGTGATATTAACAAAGGGCGCGGCGGCCCGATCGGAGGTATGGTGAATCACCCGCGCTACCAGATCCTTACCCGTGCCGGTATCCCCCCTCAGAAACACGGTCGAGACTCCCGCGCGGGCGACCTGCTGGATCATTTCAAAGAGTTGCAGCATCGAGGGATGCTGCCCGATGATGGAGTCGATCCCGTACTCGTGTTGCAGGTGCCGGCGCAGCTCGCGGACCTCGCGGCGCAATTGTGTGGTGGCCAGGGCCTTATCCACCGTCAGCATCAGGTGATCCATCTGGAAGGGCTTGGCGATGTAGTCGAAGGCGCCCAGCTTGATGGCTTCCACCGCGTTCTCAATAGTGCTGTAAGCAGTCATCATGATCACGACCGCGTCGGTGTCCGTTTCGCGTAACTGCCGCAGCACGTCGAGTCCGCTGACGTCGGGTAGCCGGTAATCGAGCATGATCAGGTCGAAGATTCCAGTGTCCAGCGCGTTCCTGGCCGCCTGGCCGGATTCCGCTTCGGTCACGCGGTAGCCGCGCTCCTCGAATTTCTGGCGCAGCGACCAGCGGATCAAGCTCTCATCTTCCACAATCAAGACGCGGATGGTCATCAGCGATTCCTTAGGAGGTCGCCTGCTGACGAGGCAGGTCCACGATTACCTCGGTACCCTGTCCGACGACACTGCGTACTGTGATACGGCCGCCGTGCGTTTCAGCTATCTTACGGCAAATTGGCAATCCGAGTCCGGTGCCTTTGGCTTTGGTGGTAAAGAAAGGTTCCATGGCCCGCTGGCAAATCCGCGGATCCATGCCGTTTCCGCGATCTTCCACTATCACCCGCACGCCATCCGGCTGGGTGGCGGTGGTCAGGCGCACCAAGCCATCATCCGGTGAAGCCTGGGCCGCGTTGAGCAGGAGGTTGGTCAGCAACTGCTCGATCTGGTTCTCGTCGGCTTCAATCGTTGGCAGCATATGGCTATTGACATGCTTGAGGCTGACACGTTGCAATTCCGGCTCTTCCCGCAGCACGGTGAGCGTCCGAGCGACAATTTCCTCGAGATCACATTTGCGGAAAGACGGCGGTTTGGGCCGAGCATATACCAGTAGGTCTTTAACAGTACCGTCCAGCCGGCTGATCTGGCGTAGCACTTCATCCAGGATTGGCCGGTGTTGAGCATCGGGCTTCATCGAGTCGCGGATAACCTCGATGGCACCGCTGATTCCGGCCAGGGGATTCTTGATTTCATGTGCCAACGAGGCGGCCAACTGCCCGATCTGCGCCAGGTGCTTGGCCTCGGTTAACCGTTCCTCGACCGCCTCGCGCTCGGTCTGCCGAACGTATTCGGCATAACTATCCGTGTAACTGGCCATGATGACCGACAGTTCGAGCATCAAGAGCTTATGCAGGGAACCCAGTCGGGCGGTTGCATTCGGTAAACCCAGCGACCGAATGTCACGTTCCAGCCCATCCCAGAGCATCTGCATGGCCACGAAGACGGTGTGTTGCGGGATGCCGGCGCGGACATGTGTGTGCCCGATGTGCTGCCGCGATTGCCAATAGGTGGCATCGTAGCGGCCCTCGAAGAGTGTCCGCAGCCATTGCGACAAGGCGTGCCGCAGACGGGTGACCTGCTCGGGCTCACCACTCAGAGCCGCCTTGGCCGCTGGTTGTTCCAGGATCTGCTGGATGAAACGGTCGATTAACTCGTTTCGGATGGGTTCGATGTGTGTTCCCAGGGCGCGCAGGTTTGTGGCGTCCTGCTCATCAAAGCCAATTCCACGTTTCAGCGCCTCATGGTTAACATCAGCCATACACAGATATTCTATCGCTTTTCTAACGATCTGCGAGTGGGTGGCGATTCAGGTGAAATAGGTATCCGACAGACACGTGTGGGAATCCGCCCCATGTGTGGCGGTTTTTCACCCACCGAGGCCGAACGTTTAGGGGTTGCGGCGATAAGCTGTCGGGTCCATGATAACGAAGTTAAGCTCGCGAGGGGCATCGGCGCGCAACGCGTGGAACGTCCACTTACTACTGAATCGGATAAGAACGCTATCTCCGGAGCAACGTGATGAGCTTGAAGACGGAAGCCCTTGAGTACCATTCGCAACCCACGCCTGGGAAGATTGAGGTCAATGCGACCAAACCGTGCGTCACGCAACGCGACCTGTCACTGGCATATACGCCGGGGGTGGCGATTCCATGCCTGGAGATTCAAAAAGATCCGGACAAGATCTACAAATACACGTCGCGTGGGAACCTGGTGGCGGTAATCTCGAACGGTACCGCCGTGCTGGGGCTGGGGAACATTGGTGCCGCGGCGGGTAAACCGGTCATGGAGGGCAAGGGCGTTCTGTTCAAGCGTTTCGCGGGCATCGATGTGTTCGACCTCGAAGTTGATACGCAGGATCCCGAGGAGCTGATCAAGCTCGTCAAAATGCTCGAGCCCACGTTCGGCGGAATCAACCTCGAAGACATTAAGGCTCCCGAATGTTTCGAGATCGAGACGCGTCTTCAGGAGATGATGGATATACCCATCTTCCACGACGACCAGCACGGGACCGCCATCATTTCGGGTGCCGCCCTGATCAATGGCTGCATTCTCACCGGTCGGAAACCCGAGGATGTCAAGATGGTTATCAGCGGGGCCGGGGCCGCCGGCATCGCCTGCGCGAAGTTCTACATCTCGCTGGGTCTCAAGCCGGAAAACCTGATCATGGTGGACTCGAAGGGGGTGATCTATAAAGGTCGCAAGGAGGGCATGAACCCGTTTAAGGAACAGTTTGCGATCGAGACCAAGGCCCGCACGTTGGCCGACGCGCTGCGGGGCGCGGACTGCTTCTCCGGCCTGTCGCAGGCGGGGATCGTGACGCAGGACATGGTCAAGTCGATGGCCGACAAGCCGATGATTTTCGCGATGGCCAACCCCACGCCGGAGATCATGCCAGACGAGGCCAAGGCCGCCCGCCCGGACGCGATCATCGCCACCGGGCGTAGTGATTTTCCCAACCAGGTGAACAACGTGCTGGGTTTCCCGTTTATCTTCCGGGGCGCGCTGGACGTTCAGGCTCGCAAGGTCAACGAGGAGATGAAGTTGGGGGCGTGCCACGCCTTGGCGGAGTTGGCCCGCCAGGATGTCCCCGACAGCGTGCTGCGGGCCTACGGACTCAAGCGGCTTCAGTTCGGGCCGGACTACATCATTCCCAAGCCCTTCGATCCGCGCGTCCTCATCTGGGAGGCATCCGCAGTGGCCGAAGCGGCTGTCAAGTCGGGTGTCGCCCGTATTAAAATGGAGGACTTCGGGGCCTACCGGGATCGTCTCGAAGCCTCGCTGTCCCGCTCGCAGCAGTTCATGCGGTCGATCCGGCAACGCGGCCGAGGCAGCAACAAGCGTATCATCTTCTCCGACGGTGAGCATCCAGCCATCCTGCGAGCGGCTAACATCATGCGGGAGGAAAACCTCGCCCGCCCCGTACTGGTCGGCCGGGCGGACCTGATCAAGGAAAGAGCGATCGAGTTGGGTGTGGATCTCGGCGACACCGAGATCTTCGACCCTCACACCTACCCCGAGCGCAAGGTGCTGGCCCAGCACTTCTACGACAAGTGTAAGCGAAAGGGGATCAACTGGTCGGATGCCCGCTTCCACGTTCGGCGACCGGACTGGTTCGCGGCCCTGATGGTCGACATGGGCCGGGTGGATGGGATGGTGTGCGGCATCGGCCGCAGCCATCCCCACGTGATGCACGCGCTGCTGCAAATCATCCCGCTGCGCAAGGATGTGCGCCGAGTTTGTGGCTTGTGCATCATACTGACCAAGAATGACATCCTCTTCTTTGCCGACTGCACCGCCAAGATCGATCCCACCGCCGAGGAGTTGGCCGAGACCGCGATATTGGCGGCGAAGGTCGCTCGCTACTTCTACGTCACGCCGAAAGTCGCTTTGCTCTCGTTTAGCAACTTCGGCAGTGTGCAGCATGCGGAGACCGAGAAGGTACGCCGGGCCGTAGACCTGGTCCGGGCACAGGACTCCAGCCTGACGGTCGATGGTGAGATGCAGGTGGACACAGCGCTGTCCGGCGAGATCCAGAAGGAGCTGTTCCCCTTCTGCGAACTGAATGGCCGGGCGAACGTTTTGATCTTCCCGAACCTGGCCGCGGGCCTGATTGCCGCCAAGCTGGCCCCGCGCATCGGTAACGCCGAGATAATCGGGCCGCTGACAATCGGGCTGAGCAAACCGGTGAACGTCCTGCACCTGGCATCCAACGTCGAGGACATTGTCAATGCGACCGCGATCACGGTCATCGAGTGTTTGGATGGGACTCTATAGTAGCGGCTCAGGAGGTGTCCGGGCTACCGTTGGCTCTGTTTCTTTGAGACGATTGGGACATATTCCGGATACCACATAGCGGCGGCGACGGTGTCTTCCACCTCGTGCTCGGGAATCTGCCGACCGAGGTTTTTCTCGCTCGCGTAACGGATTACCGCCGCCGCTATCTTGGCGCTGACCTTCCGCAGCTCGTTCTGGCTGGGATATAGCGCTCCCATATCCAGACGCGCTTCATCGACGCAGTCAACCAGCGTTCGGGCGGCAATGGCGAACATCTCGGTGGGCACCTCGCGGACTTCGGCGATCATCGCGCCCAAACCGACGCCGGGGAAGATGAAGACGTTATTAGACTGCCCGATGATGATTTCCCGGCCATTATACGGGACGGGTGGAAATGGGCTGCCGGTTGCGACCAGGGCGCGGCCCTCGGTCCATTCGATAGCCTGCTTGGGTGTGCATTCGGCCTTAGTGCCAGGATTGCTCATCGGCATGATGATCGGCCGCTGTGTGTGTTTGGCCATCTCGACGATCATTTCCTGACTGAACGCCCCGGGGCAGGCCGTTGCTCCGATCAGCACGGTCGGCTTGAACGCCTTGATCACTTGCAGCGGGCTGGCGCTGGTGAGCTTGATACCGTAGTGCTTGAGCACGTCCGGCCTGGCGACGAATTCGTGGTTGTGTGTCCCGGCGATGTCGCGTTTGCCGTGCAATAGCCCGTCAATGTCGAACATCACCTGCGCACGGCGGATGATGTCATTGGGAAGACCCTCGAACCGCATCGCCTCGGCCATTGTCTGAGCGATGCCGGTACAGGCTTCCCCCGCGCCGATGTACATGATCCGCTGGTCGCGCAGCTTTTGCCCGGTGGCGCGCAGCCCGGCAAAGATGCCCGCCACGGCCACGGAACCCGTTCCCTGGATGTCATCATTGAAACTGGGCAGACGCTTGCGGTAGCGCTCGAGGAGCGCGAAGGCCTGATCCGCGTGGAAATCCTCCCACTGCAACAGCGCCCGCGGCCAGACTTCCTGGACGCCCTGAATGAAGGCTTCGACGAATTCGTCATAGGGCCGGCCACGCAATCGGCGCTCGCGGTACCCCATGTAGTATGGGTCGTTAAGGGCATCGTCGTTGTTGGTGCCGACGTCCAGACTGATGGGCAGGCATTTTGAGGGATGAATCCCCGCGCCGGCCACATACAGGGCCAATTTGCCAATCGGAATGCCCATGCCGCCGGCACCTTGATCACCCAGCCCCAGAATCCGTTCGTTATCGGTAACGACGATCAAGCGGATATCGGCCCGTGGGGCGTTGCGTAACAATTGCGGGATCCGGTCCTTGTCGTCCGGCGTGAGCCAAATCCCCCGCGCCGAGCGGAAGATGTGCGTGAACTGCTGGCAAGCCTTGCCGACCGTCGGTGTATAGACGATCGGCATATACTCGGCCATGTTCTCCACCAGCACGCGGTAAAAGAGTACCTCGTTACGCTCCTGAAGGCTGGCCAGGCCGATGTACTTCTCCAGATCATCCTGTTTGGCCTGAATGTGCTCGCGTTCGAGCTGGACCTGCTGTTCGATTGTCAGCACGCGTGGTGGAAGCATCCCGGAGAGCCCGAGGGCCTCGCGCTCCTCGCGGGGAAAGGCCAAGCCCTTGTTTACGGCGGGATTCTTGAGCAGCCATGGTCCGCGCTTGCTGGTTTTGATTGTTTCCGGTGGGCAAAGTTCGCTCAATTTTTTGCCGGTACTCATCGATGAACGTCCTCTACAAGATCCTGCCGCGCCAGGCGACATCCCCCGAAAACCCAGTCGCAAGCTTGCGTATCCGCCACCCGGGTCAGCGGAACCAGCCTGCTGCGCCTGTTGCCGACCGTGACAAAGTACACAGCGGCATATCGCGCGTCGATACGCGTAACATCGGTCGATAATGACGGAATAGTAACACAGTGCAAATGGCGTGCCATTGCATTAGGGCTAGAAAAAACACGGCCGGTCTGACGTATATCCACGCCGGACCGGCCGCGCTGAGTACTGTCTATCGTGAGCCTCTCGCGAAGCTCGCGCTAGAGGTCGGAAGGGCGCTTATGGGCAGCCACCACCGACCAGGTTGATGAAGCCGTCAATGTCGTACGAGTTAACGATGCCATCGTTGTTGATATCATTGGCAATCCAGTAGTTGCAGGTCGGCGTGCCGCCATGGTACGCGTTCCATGCCGCCTGGCCGGACACGGCCGCGATGAAGCCATCAATGTCGTAAGAGTTGGGCCCCAGGCCGTCGCAGTTCGAGTCACCCAAGATACCGCCGGCGGGAGCGATGTATAGCAGGACGTTGTACTCCTCGAAACCACCTGGATCGTCATACTCGCCGTCATTATTGGTGTCGTAGGTGATCTCCACGGACACGATCAGGCCACCCAGGGTGAGCGGATCGGCCGGGTCCAGATCACCAGGCTGCTTCATATTGTTGAAAGGCGTCTGCAGGATGTTGCCGGACCACATGGTACCGGAAGAGACACTGTCGTTGTCGGCGATGCCCATGAAAGTGATCATGTAGTCAGTAGCTGAGTTCTGACCGTGAAACTCCTGTCCAAGAGTGAAGAGCAACTCCAGACCGCTGTAATGCGGGCCGGCCGGATCGGAACCGTCGTAAACGGCGCGGAATAAGCCGTTGGTGAAATCATTGCCGCCGGTTGGCATCTCGCAGGAGGCGATGAAGTAGATGTTACCGACCGAGTCCATGACCGGCGCGGACATCGAGGGACCAAAGGGGGTACCACCCGTGACACCCCACAAGGGGAACAGTCGACCAATGTTATTGCCACCCGGGCCATCCAGGATCGGCGTGCCGTTATTGGTCTGGGGAATCCAGGCGGCCAGGGTCCACTGTGCGGCGGCGGGGTTATTCCAATCGAAGCGCGCCACGGCGATGGCATTGTAGGGATTATCATAAGTGGCCAGGCTCTTGTCGTAGATGACGGCGGCGGCCAGGCCACGGCCGTCCGTGTCAGCTCCAAGAGCGACTTGGCTGTTACCGCCGCGATAGGCGGTCTGACTGTGATAGTGGTCGAATTCAACTGGTCCGATGGGAGCGAAGAGTTCAGTACTACCGGGAATGTACAAAGTCGGAGCGGTTGGCAGCACCAGGGCAGCCGGGCTGATCGGGTTCCCGCCCGCGGCGACGCCGAAGACATCGAGAATCGTGGCGGCGCCGGCCGCGTTGTAACCCAGTATGCCGGCGGTGCCGACGCTGTTCGGGAACGCGCCGTAGCGGTGACTGAAAGCGACCATGCCGCGATGATTGGTCATGCCGGCGCCATAGTGTGCCACCGTGTTGGCCAGTGTCCCGGGAGTAACCTCGTGTACGAACTGCCCATTGAAGTTGGAGCCCAGGAGCGTGGGCTGGCCCAGGCCGGTGAGTTGTTCTGGAATCATGCTGGCGGGGCTGTGCGTGACGGCGCTGTTCTGGAGCAGCCAGTCGCCGGTATCGCTGGGCGAAACCGGGCCGTTGTCAGTCACGTTGAGCACGCCGTAGTTGCGGTCGAGCATGCCCACGCGGAAGTAACAGTTGCCCGTAATCGCGTTCGGTCCGGTGGTGCCGTAGTTGTCGGCCCGAATATGGACGTTGCCATGGGCGTCGACCGAGCCGAAGCCGTACTGTGCCCGGTTCTCAAGCTCGTTGTACGAGTTCTGGGCGGCGCCAATCCGCGAGACGAACAAGCGGCTGGGCAGGCGGCGATCATAATTTACAACCGCGCCGACGATACCGGCCGCCGACTGTCCTTCGTCCGATGTTCCGAACTCAGCGGCGGCCACCGCGAACTGCAAGGTGGGACACTCGGGAGTCAGGATCGTGGTCGGGGGCGTGTTGAGAGCCGGATTATTGTTGACACCGTAGCCGGCCGCATCCCACCAGTAGTAATCACTGAATGGAGTGGGCACGTTTTCGAGCAGCGTGTTGCTCATACTCTGCGCACTCATGAGGCAATTAAAGAAACTACCCTCGATCTTGCTCGATTTGACGATGGGGGCAATTCGATAGATGTTGCCCCAACTGGATGCAAAGGGCTCAAGATCAACGGCATACGTGTTGAGTTGCTCGGTCGTGTCCCACAATCTTACCGCGTCGCCCCACGCGGGGTCCGGTATAAGCGAGACACTGTCCTGACCAATCGCGGGCAGGGCCAACAGGGCCACCGCGAGGGTCGTGATAATAAACTTTCTCATCCTGGAGACCTCCTTCCAAAGCATGCTTTCATTTAACGCCGAAATTCCTGCTTAAATAAGCTCGGTGGGCCATTCCCACCACTTAATGCATGGGTTCTGTAAAACCGTTCAGCGCTGATCCACACCAGGCGGTAACAGCCTGGGGCCATTAATCGGGCACACGAACGCCCGGCCCCGTTACCGTTTAGTAGTCGGTACTCCCGGCTGCTACCGGGACGCATCACATACCCCACTACGGCTCGGTTCGCTTCCCATGCCATAGCTACGGAATACGGTTTAGTGGCCGTAATTATTGGGAAGCCATGTTAAGCCGGCGCTGAGAAACTGTTCAGACTTGCGCATGCCGCCAGTTATTTGGGGGCGACTTGCGCGTTATTTACCTGAATCTCTATGCGCTTACTGCCTTTCCCTTCCACTTCTTCATTTCCGCCTCAATATTCCCGGCGACCTCCTGCCAGACGCCGGGTCACCTATGGAATGACGAAGTCCAATGGTAGATTCGTCATCCCTTCGCTGGGCTTTTTCACGATGGAACCGGTTGGGTACCACAGGTGCGCGTCGCGTGATTCCTTGTCACTCAATCGTTCGGTGTGGCCATCGAAGAACAGCGCGTTTATCGAGCCGCCGTTGGAATGGGCATCACCGGAGGAGCCGGCCAATTGTGATCCGTGTCGATATGACAGACTGAGGTTCTGGCCATCACAGGGCGAACCATCTGATACCGGTGAGCCGTCCCAGTTGGGTGTGCCGCGCTTGACGCCATAGGCGGTCGAGCCGGCCCACCAGGCCCCGGACGAAGTAAATGAACCGAACCAGTTCGGATCGGGGCTGACGTCATGGTCGAGCAGTTGGCTGACGTCCAGATAGCGGGTTCCGTCGGCCACAAAGATTTTGCGCGCTTCCGCGCCGACGCGGGTAATCTGCGGCAGGTAGTCTTCCGTCACGACCTCCCAGTCATCCGGGGCGGAGCGGGCGAAGATCGGTATTGAGACACTGGGATTGTCCATATAGCCCAACAGGCGGCCACCCTGCTCCTGACCGACAAACTGGAAGTGGGCTGGCATGAGATAACTAACGGCCGGCCAGATACCTTCATCCTCGAAGTTCTGAGAATCTGGCGAGGCACTCAGACCACCAGGATAGAGGATTGAGTTAAAGCGTTGTGAGGGACAACGAAATTCATCGAGCAGCAACTTGAAGCGCTTGGAGCGCAACGAGGGTAATTCCATTTCTCCGGTCAGCAATGGTGTGTGCCAGTCCCAGCTCTGCACGGGCAGACTGGACTGGAACAGGACCTGGGGAGCGCCATTCCAGGAAAGACGCAGGGCCCGGATACGGACGCCCGAGGTGTTGTAGCCGGGCAGCCAGTCTGAATTCTCGGTGGTATAGGCGTGCAGACCATTCGCAATCCCGTGCAGCCTCTGGCCACACACCGCCGCGCGAGCTTGCTCGCGGGCTCCTTGCAGACTGGGTAGCAGGATGGAAATCAGCATCGCGATGATGGCCACCACGACCAGCAACTCGATCAGTGTAAAGCCACGGCGTGCGCGCGGATTGGTGGCAAGGCGTCCCGCGCGACCCGCGCGACTATGGCGAGGTTCGTACTGCCATGGTTTCGGTGTCGACATATTGGTTCTTCTCCCCAAGCTTAAGGAGTTCCTCGCGATACCTGGGACTCACATGAAGTAAGCCATCCTCTTCAATATAGCAGGGCAACAACGTCGCCTCACTGGTTTTGGGATTCCGCGCCGGAATAGTCGAGATGGTATTCCGGTTGATATCGAAAGTCTGGCCACTGCTGACGCAGACGAAATTGACATCCTTGGAGATCGCGGAGCTGCCGCTGATTTGGTAGTAGATCAGGCCGCCGGCGATCGCCAGAAACACGATCGCCAACAACACCTTGACCCGATCGCTTGCGAAGATACCAGCCATAGTGGACATCCTCATACGGCCCGGCGTACGAACGCCGGTTGCGAGTCACCTGCCCGCAGCTTCTCTAAGTTTAGCCGCTTCCTATTCAGACACAATAGCCGTATCGAGCATATGTTACCATAAAACCGGTGCTTGTTAATGGTGGATTAGGTCTGAAATCGGGTCGGAAGGCCGGATCCGGATGCCTTCACGAATGGGGAGTGATTTTACCGACCTCACGCTGCTGGTTTTTTGATCGGCTCTATTCCCAGTTGACGCCAAACTGGAGGATGGCCGGGATCCGTTGGTCGGTATCCACGAAGAACTCAACCCAGGTGGCAGGTTGATTCTCCCTGAAGAACAGGGTCACCTCGTAAGTGTAGCGGCCGGCGCGCTCGGTGCTGTTCAGCTCATATTGGTTGTCGCCGCCCAGATGTTGCAGGAAAAGCTCCGAGCGTGAGCGAACAGTGAAAATGACGCTCGAATCAACACTTTCGGTCTCCCATGACTCATAACGGGCAATGTAGTACCCATCGCGGAGGATCAGCTCCCGTTTAGGCCATGGTGAAATTCGCAATGGCGGAGTGGTTTTCACCTCATACTGCACGCAATCGACTGATTCCTGGCCATAGGCATCGCTCACGGTCAGCTCGAACTCATAGACGGCGTCATCCCAATCGAGGCCCCAATCAAAGGGGAAACCACTCGCGCTAGTTTGGGCGGCGTTGGGATTCGCGATCTTGAGATTATGAGACCCCGCGATCTGTTTCCAGGAATAGGTCAGAGCGTCGCCGATACTCTTGCTGCCGTCCAACTGGATCTCATCCAAACCCAACCAGACCACCCGATCCGCGCCGGCTTCGGCGGCTAATTGGGAGTAGTCCGCATCGGGATCTTCCCAGGATTCATCAGCAGAGCTGTCTTCATCCGTGCTGGAAGAATCCCCCTGATCCAGGTTTGTATCGTCGCCCGGTTCAGTCGGGTCAACATTGCCGGTGTCTTCGGAGGGGTCATTGAGTTTCATTTCCATGCGTTCACGGGCGCGGAATAGAAGTGGGCCCTCATCCTCATAGTCAACATAGTCGAGTTTGAGTGATCCGGTCTCGCCCGGCTCGTCTCGCATACTGCCACTAGCTCCCGCCTGACGCGGTAAAACGCCTTTGAGGATCATCACGGCCACAACGATCGTAAGACTGATCAGCAACAGAAAGGAACGCATCAGCGGCTCTCAATCATGGGTGCATGGCCAATATGGCACTCCTGCTTCTCTAAGCATCGGAAACGTCTGGGGGGTAACACAGAATTGAGCGTGTGTTTTTACCCGGTCTCGAAAAGATTTGTTTACGAGAGGCTTTGGAGCAGGCAACACTCGGTAGATCAGGCGGACAGAGACCGATAATTAGTCATATTAAGGTCTCAAATAAGATGCCTGGCTCGATCAAATTCGTCAGACCGCTGGCTTGCTGATCAGGGTGAGCAGTTGTCTGTCAGGCGTGTTCAACAATCCGATGAAAACTCAGCGTAGCATCCGCTTCTTTGGGCAGACGCGGTTTTCGAGCCACTATTGCTGTTCTAATTCGGCCACGGAGTAGGCGTTACTTTTCAAGAGACTGTCAGAATGTCAAGTGAAGTTTGACAATCGATCTGGTATGTATGCTCGGAAAGCCGGATCAACCGGCACTCCACTCCGCGGGCTGGGTATCGCTCTAAGTTCTTTGGTACCAATTCTTTTGACTGTCGCAGGCCGGCTTATTATCCTAAATACATCGGGGAGGGGCGTCGGGCGTTGTGCTGTGGTTCAGGATTCAACGCCTGTAACTATAATAGTTGTGAACCGACACCTTGGGCTGGTTAGCCGGAACTGGATCCGCGAGCCTGGTCTATTGTAGTTATATGTCTCAAATACTTTCGCAGATTCCAAGACAGCTCTTACAACAACAGCAGCGTCTGACGCCGCAGTTGATTCAGGCGATGGACATCCTGCAACTGCCCTTGATGGCGCTGGAAGCGCGCATCTCACAGGAGATCGATAGTAATCCCGCGCTGGAATTGATTTCACCTGAAGATGAATTCGCGGAATCGGCGGAAGAAACCCCCACTGAGAGCGAACGTACCGATGGCGAACAGACGCTCGTCGTCGAGGAGGGCAATGCGGACGACTTCGAACGGCTGGATAATCTCGTCCGCGAGTACGACTGGATGGACGATGAAGCCGATTATCGGGGGACCAAGTCCCGCGCCCGCGGCCTGGAGGAGGCCGACATCAAGATGGAGGCCATGGCCAACACCGCCGCGCGGCCGATGAGCCTGCAGGAATATCTGCTTGAACAGTGGGGCCTGGTTGAGGTGGACAGCCGAACCCGCGAGATCGGAGCCGGGATCATTGATTTCGTTGATGAAAATGGTCGCCTGATGACTCCTTTGGATGAAATTGCGCGTGAATTATCTATGCCACCATCCATCGAGGAAATGGAAGCGGTCCTGACGGCGGTGCAGCAGCTTGATCCACCGGGCATCGCGGCGCGAAATCTTCAGGAGTGTCTACTCCTGCAACTGCGAATTCTGCCGGGTGAGACCGATCTGGAAAAGCGGATCATCGAGGAGCACTTCGAAGACTTGCAGCGGAACCGTCTGCCAGCGATTGCCCGTGCCTTGAACGTGGATCTGGCCGATTTGCGTGGCGCACTACGCGTGATCACGCGCCTGTCAATGCGACCCGGACGCGAAGTGGCTGAACGCCAGGTGCCACGCATCGTGCCCGACGTCATTGTTGAGTATAACGAAGAGCAGGATCGCTACGAAACCTCTTTAACCCGCGGCAACACACGCGAGATGCGCATCTCACCGGAATTCCGCGAGGCCCTGGAAAAGTCGCGTAACGACAAGAAATCCCGCGAGTTTATTAAGGAAAAGATCGAAGCGGCCAATGCGATCATCGATGCGGTCCGCTATCGACGCGAACGGCTGCTGGAAGTGGCCAAGGCGGTCGTGGATGCCCAGCGTGATTTCCTGGACCAGGGCGAGCAGCACATGAAAGTGTTGCGCATGAGCGACCTGGCGGTACGCTTCGGCTGCGATCCATCCACCATCAGCCGCACCGTCGATGAAAAATATATGCAAACTCCACGGGGCATCTTTGTGCTGCGGCGGTTCTTCACTGGTGGCACCGAATCCGGTGACGGCGAGGTGCTTGGCTGGGATAGCATCAAAGCCAAGGTCCAGGAGATTGTCGATAACGAAGACAAACGTCGTCCGCTCAACGACGATGAGATCGTCGAGCGGCTCAAGAAACTCGGTATCGAGATCAAACGCCGCACGGTCGCCAAGTATCGCGCCCAATTGAACATCCCCACCGCCCGCCAGCGGCGACAATATTAAGCTCACAGTCAGCACGGCCGCGCCATCCAATCCGAGCCCCGAGTGCGAGCGAGCGGGTTCCCAACAGAGCCCGAAGCGCCAGCGAGGATTGACGTCACACCTCAATCCTCAATCCTCAATCCTCAATCCTCAATCCTTCCCCTCAGGAGTTGACTCCTACCGGGTAAAGCCCTTTACCATGCACACATGCAGTCCGCTACCGAACGTGATGTTTCCTGTCCGCGTTGCGGCTATAACCTACGGGGTCTGACGACGCCGCGCTGCCCGGAATGCGCGTTCGAATTCACCTTTGAGGAACTGCGTGGCGGTTTGCTGCGTGAGAACATTCCCACCTGGCTGGACCGCTGCGATCCCTGGCAGCCGCACCAGGTCGCCATCCGCAGCCTGTATGAGTTGCTGCGTGGAGCACTGCGACCACGGCGGCTGCTGACCAAGCTGGACGTGAATGGCCCCATGGCCCCCGCCTGGCTGATGCTGATCTGCGGCACCTTGTGGCTATGGCTACTGACGGCGGCGATAGTAGCGGTCGGAATCGTGCTACACACCGGAGCGAGCCCGGCGGTGGCCATGAAGTCGGGAATCCTGGTGTGGGGTCCGCGGATCGTCCTGCCAAGCTTGGCCTTCGCGTGCGGCCTGACCATTCTGGCGACCACCCCGGTGTCCTTGGGCGCTTCTCGGCCAACGATTCACCAACGATTCCGTCTCGGCGCGTTTCTGTGGCCTACGCTCACGGCCTACGGCTGCATTCCGGCGGCTGCCGTTCTGAGCAGCGTGCCGGAACTGGTGCTCGAAGTAGGCTTGCCCCAGCTCACGCCGATATTCCTCGTCGCACTCGTGCTGCGTCTGGGAAAACGCCGGACAGCGCAGGCGCCACCACGCTCGTATTGGCTGGCTCTCACCCTCCTGATCCTCGTCTGCCTGCTGGCCGGCAAAGCACTCGCCGCGTGGCTGCGGCCGGATTCGCTAGAGCCGCCGTGGTGGGTGTATTTCTTCTGAGAATGGACGGGGGTTCGGGCTAGAACCGCAAAGACGCCAAGAGCGACAAGGTGGCCGAGGGTTCGGGGTTCAGGGTGTAGCGTCCGGGCCCCGCACCGGACGGCCTTCCGTAGCGTCTGGTCTCCGTGCCGGACGGAGGGTGCGTCGCTCGTGCGAGAATCCCTTCTCGCACGGCCGCCCGCGGGAATCTCCTCCTGCGTGGCGGCGGGCCCCTGGACGCGGGAAGGGCTTCCCGCAAGAGTGGGTGCGAGATAGGAATCTCGCACCAGCCGGTCGTGCTCTGATCCTCAGGTTTGTCACGTGGTGATACATGGGGGTGTGAGTAACTACGCGGATGGTTGTAGAGCAGAGTGCTGCCTGGCCGCTGCGGCTATGGGGATGGCTCTGGCCAGTTCTTCTGCGTCCCTTCCACGAAGATTCGGACGCGCTGTTCGTCAGTGATTTTGTACTTTCGCAAGAGCTGCATAAGGTATCGTGTATGAAGCTTGTTGAATTCATTCGCCCGACGTTTGAAATCCTCTAACGTCTTCGGGTTCGGGACCTTTCTTTCCGCCTCACGCCGTGCCTTGTCCTCGATCTCAAACAACTCCCAATATATCTTCTTGCGCTGTTCCTCCGTTAATCCAAAACGCGTGGAGGATTCCTCGAATTGAGCCTTCAACCTTGACGAGTCGAGACGGATCGTGGGTTCCTTGTCACCGGG
>JBDRDH010000044.1:0-16094 GCA_043820985.1 Planctomycetota bacterium | reverse complement strand
CGCCCGCGCTTCCTTACGTGTCGTCCGTGCTGCCATGCTCAGCTTCCTCCTTGAAGCTCGTCCGCTCGCTCAGCCCCGCCCTCCGGGGCCAACCCGCCAACAGCATACCTCAAAACTGCCGCCGGAGGTGTCACGGACCCGCCTACGGAAACCGCGATGCTCTCCGCCCACGGCTGCATATCCGGTGCATCGGCGCTCTGGCTGTCGGTAAGTGGCTCGGGGTAATTGTCGGCCCAGACGTAAGCCTCCAGGTGCCGCTCCTGCTCGACTGGAAAGATCAGTTGCGCGCGTGCAACAACCGTCATTGCCAACACGGCCAGAATCCCACACACAAATCGAGTCATGATTCTCTCCCTGCCATCGGTCGCAAACGATACGCCCCCGGCGGAACCATTCCAGATGGGCGCCCCGGAGCAACCAATTCCAATGTACCCGGCGAGGTGCCGGCATTGCAAGTTAAAATGCCGCGCCCCGACTGCGGGTAAATTCTCCCACTAACGAGCGCCACGGACTGGTTCAGCCGGTCCGTGGTACTCGCGCGCGGGATAACCGATGGCGCCGCGGCGTCAGTCATCGTCATCGTCGTCATCCTTCTTATTGCGCTTCTCACGCGCCCGGACGCGCTCGGATGCCTTCCGGCCGAAACGCCGCGTGACGCGTGCCAGCCTGTGTTTGCGCACGTCCAGCGTGCGGTAGTCGCCGTCGGCCTCCTTGACCAGCACGAACGGCAGGCAGACCTCGATGACCTTCATCGGGTGCTCGGCATACCACGGCAGCATGCGTACGCGCACCGGTTCCACGTTGCGCCAGCCGGCATCTTCCAAGGCGGCGCAGGAGAAATATTCGCCGATGACATACAGCACGGCGACATAGTATCCTGGTCGAATCTCTTCCGGAGCCAGCGCACGTGACAGCATCCGGGTGCTCATTTTGGTATCCGTGTTATACGTGGACATAAGACTATCCTCTGAACGCGCTTGGCGGGCGACGCCCACACAGCGCGCGCTACGAGTTAACTGTCATCGTCGATTATGAGTAGGGTGTATGTGGGTTGGCTTAGCCCGCGGCGCGCCGGTGACCGAGCGCATAGCGCAGCCACTGCGACGCCGGACTAATCGCCAGCTTGGACAGGCGGGATAAATTGTGCTTGTTCTGACGCACGACATTCTCCTAGCGAATCGGAGAAGTATGCCATGTGAAAAACATTAGTCAAGAAAAACTTCTCCCTAACCACAAAAATCCACTGCCGCCGCGGCGTCACGCAGAATCGAACCGGAACGCAACCGGATTGCTGCTGACATTGGCCAACTGTTCAGATACCATCGTTTGGGGTAAGACGCGGGCCGCGGTTCGAGTACCGAACCGGAACCTTGTTATTGGATCGAGCCATGTCGGACACGGATATTGGTGAAGAGACCGGCACGCCGCAACGACGGAGCAGGTTGCGCGGCGGATTTTATTGGCTGCTGTCTCTCTGTGCTAACCCGATCAGTGTCGCGGGGCTTTTACTGGTGGCGGTAGCGATGTTGCTGGGGGTGACACTGGCGCTGTTCATATTCGTGACAGAATCGGGCAGCCCGTACCTTGGTGTCGTGGCGTATCTGGTCCTGCCGGGAGTTTTCCTCGTGGGCCTGGCCATCGTGCCGCTTGGTGTGGTGTGGAAGCGCTGGCGCCTGCGGCATGGTGGTCAGCGGGCGGCACCCGAACACAAGGGACTGGACCTGAACGATCCGCGTGCCCGGATAGCCCTGGTACTCTTCCTGGGGATTACGTTCTTTATCGTGTTACCGGGGATCGCGGTATCCAGCTATCACGGGTACCTGTACACCGAGTCGACCGCGTTTTGTGCAGAGCTTTGCCACAACGTGATGGAGCCGCAGGGCACGGCACACGCGAATTCGCCGCACGCGCGCGTGTCCTGTGCCGCGTGTCACATCGGTGAAGGCGCGGGCTGGTTCGCCCAGTCGAAACTCTCGGGTACACGGCAGGTGCTGGCTGTCTGGCGGGATAATTACTCACGGCCGATCGCGCCGGCGATCACCGAACTGCGCCCGGCGCGCGAGACGTGCGAGGAATGTCACTGGCCCGAGAAATTTTTCGGTTCGCAGCTCAAGGAAGTCATCCACTACGCGCCTGATGGGCAGAATACACGGCGAGTTGTACGCATGCTGCTCAAGACCGGGGGCGCGGACGAGACTATTGGGCGCGTGGAAGGCATTCATATGCACATGATGGCCTCCGGGAGGGTCGAATACGTGGCACTTGATGAATACTTGCAGGAAATCCCATGGGTGCGCTATGTCCGGACAGATGGACGGGCAACGGTCTATCGCGCGGATGGCCAGCCGCATAGCGATCCCCCGCCGCGGGGCATCGTCCGGACGGTCGATTGCATGGACTGCCACAATCGCGGAGCGCACCACTTCCGCTCGCCGGAGTCCGCGGTGAACTACCAATTGGAAGCCGGCCGAATCGATGTGACGCTACCGTTCATCAAGCGCGAGGTAGTCGCGGCGTTGGTGGGTGACTACGCGGATGTTGCCACGGCTGATGCCGAGATAGAACGGATGCTCACGGATTTCTATCAGACCAACTACCCGGATGTCGTCGAGACACGCCCGGAAGCGCTACGCGAGGCGATTGTCCGGACACAGGAAATCTACCGGCGGAATTTCTTCCCGCACATGAAGGTGAGCTGGCAGACTTATCCCGAGAACATTGGGCATATGATCTCGCCGGGATGTCTGCGCTGTCACGACGGGTTGCATGTTGACGAGCAAGGTCAGACCATTTCGTCGGATTGTGAGGTGTGCCACACTTTCCTGAACGCGTTGCCGGACCGCCCGCATGAGTTTCGCCAGGGACGCTTCGAGCATTCCATGGGGCTGGGACTACACAGGAATCTGCGCTGCAACCAATGTCACACCGGCGGACCTTTGCCGCTGTGCCGAAGTTGCCACGATCAACTCAAGGGTTTGTTGGAGTGGACCGAGCCGGGACGGCTGAGACAGCCGGGGAACTGAGCAACACCGGTCACCGACAGGTTATGAGGGGGCCTGCGTCTGATCTGGCGGATTCGCCCGTGCGCTGTCAGGAAGCTTCCAGGCACAGCCACACTCCGGGCAGACGGTTGCACCATCAGCAGGATCGGTTGGCAGCATACGCAGGTCATAGCCACAATGCGGGCAGCGGGAGTATTTGAGCAGCGCCGCCGCGACGTTCCCAAAACGCCTGCGCTTGATACCGTACCAGATGATCCAGGGCAGGGAGCAGAGATAGAGCAGGCCAGCGGACTTCGCGTATGGCGCATCGCTGATGTCGCCGGTGATCAACTCGAATGTACCGAAGCTGATTACAAGCAACGCGCCACAGAGGCCGCCAATCAACGCTGCGCGCTCGCCCAGCGCAATCCGCACGCCTTTCTCGTTCGCGATAGCGCGGAGCGTGTCGGCGTCGATCACATTGTGTTGGCGCAGGAGATACAGAGCGATCGGATCAGTCTGCGTCACTGAGCGACCACGGGCCTCCTTGATACGCCCGGCCTGCTGGGGTGTGGGTGTGTCCTGCTCAACCATCACGGTACTCAATGAGATGCGGCAGTTGTTTGCTCACTTAAGGATGGCAAACGATCAGCCACACGATACACCAGGACCAGGCGGCTTTTAAGCTGGTGGAGGTTTTTTTGATTTTGAGTACCTCCCGGGGTAATCGCGCCGGCGTCAGGTTGGAGGTAATAGAGCAGCTTCCGGGCCCAAGGAAATTGTCGCGCTCCGCGTACTGGCAATCTAGGGTGGCAACTGGTTGTTATCCGCGTCGATCGGTCCACTACGGCGGGCCGGATCGTGAAAGTACATGAAGCGACGCAGGGCGTCGAAGCCGTGGCAGGTGTTACAAACAGTGGTCGCGCCGAAGATGCGAATATGCCACTTGCGGGCGCGTAATTCGCGGCCCTGGATATTGCGCAGGTGTAACGGGACGGGCGCCGGTGTGGAACGACCGTGGGTCAGATGGCAGGTCCGACAGGTGATCATACCCCGCGGATCGATCGTGCCCTGTTTATTGAACAACGGGAAATATCCCGGCGTCCCGGCTATATTGGGATTGTACATCAGAACGTCGGGATGAGAGGCAACCTCCGGCGGAGGCACCGGCCCGCCGGCCCGGTGACACGCCACGCAATAGACGTCGGCGATGCTGGCCGACGTCGTCGGCCATTCAAATTGCGAGAGCTTTTTAGGCCACAGGAACCGCGACTCGACCTCTTGTGGATTGGCGTGCACCACGTGACAGGGTTTGCAGGCCTCGGCCTTGAAACCGGTCGTTTGCAGGCTGGCCTTCGCCTCGCCGATGGTGTGGACGCTGGCCAGTTGCGGGTGGCAGGTCAGGCACAGTTCTTCTGCCGTTGTGAGGTCCGCGCCGCGTAGCAGATGGGGTACCGAGTCCGGGCCGCGATGTGGATCATGGCAGGTCGCGCAAGCGATCTGGTGTTGTCCATCGGCCGTTTCGACTAGTGGCAGCTTGTCCTGCGGGAGGGCCTCCTTCACCACGCGCGGATGCACCACTGCTTTTTTGCTGTCCGCGCCGGGCTTCGTGTCGGCGTGACACGCCAGGCAAACCGCGTCGGGGCCAGTGACACTCTTGTCCGGTGCTACGCGAAACAAGCCGGTCTGATCGGTGCCGTGTGGACGGTGACACGCGAGACAGGTGTCCTTGGTCGCCGCCGCGGTTTGTGGCCAGGCTGACTTGTCCTTGGGGTGCATGAGGTCATGCGGGCCGTGAACCAGGCCGGCCTGCTGTTGGTGACACGAGGCGCAGAGTTCCGACGCGGGTGCGCTCAGGTATTTGCCCTGTCGCGCATTATGTGGATCGTGGCACGCGACGCACTGCTCCTTCGAGTGGTTGACGGGGCCCAGTATCTTGGACTCCGCGCAGCGGTCGGGTTGGTGACAGGTGATACACTGGCCGCGCGGATCGATTGGATGCGCTTCGAGTGGCCGGGCGTAGTTGTGGAACAGGTGGCAGGCACCGCATGGCCCGGATTCAGTGACAGTGGCGCCGTGCGTGTTGACCTCGTCGGGAAAGTTAGTCCGCAGATCATGCGAGCTGCCGAAAACAACCTGTTTGTCCTGGTGGCAGCGCAAACACACACCGCTCTGCACATCGTCGAAGGCCAGGATGTAGCGATTACTCTTGGCGTGGTGCATCTGATGGCAGGAGAGACAGATCAGCTCGCCTTCCGGTCCCAGCTTGGCCCCGGCGTCCTGAACGGCCGCCGCTTGTTCCGTGCTCAGCTTCGGGCCGGCCGGGTGAGGTGGCACCTCGTGTTCCCGAAACATCCCAGGACGCATCTGCTCGTGACAAGTCAGGCACAGCTCATTGTGGCTGGTACCGACCACGAGCATCAGATCTCCCTGTGACCCATGCCCTTCATGACACACGAGGCAATTGAGTCCGTGTTTGTCTGGACCGATGATGGCGCCGGCGTCGATAAGCTGAGCCGGGACGGGCTGCGGCATGGTCCCGAGTGGGTGTGTTCCTGTAACCGGGCCGGTAGTCAGATCGGTATGACACTGCACGCAGAGTTCGCTGGGTTCGGACGCCACGCGCAGGAAGACGATTTCCTCGAATGTGGTACGCGGCTCGAATAGACCATGTGCCGAGTGACACGTGCGGCAGGCGATACGTCCGTCCGCCAGGGGCAGGTGGGCGGGCACGTCGATAGACGGTGGCGGCTCGATGCCGATGCGATGTCCGTGCCGGACCCACACGCGGCGGCGCGAGTCGCCGACTGATCCATCGTGGCAGCTCAGGCAGACCTCGCTCCGGCTGACGTGCGGATGATTCGCCGGATTCGGTGGCACGTCGATCAGCGTGGTCGGCTGGTGGTTTACGAGCGGAGCGAGCCACTCCATGTGACAAACCGTGCAGGCACGCGCCTGTTGGCCGATCGTGGCTCTGCCGCGGCGCGTCTCCACCCGCGGCGATGGCGTGGCAGTCTCCGCGACCCGCAGCTTGCGAACACGGTTGGCGCCCAACTCGACGACGTACAAGAATCCGGTCGCGTCAAACGCCAACCCCATCGGGTGGTCGAAGCGAAACAGCCCACCGTGCGCGTCTCCCAGAACGTCGAGCAGGCGTCCGCTGGCGGAGAACACCTGAACCACGTTCAGCACCCCGTCGGCTACCCAGATGTTGTTGTCCCCGTCGATTGCCAGCCCTTTGGGCCGATAGAGCTGTCCAATACCGACACCGTAAGTCCCGATAGTGGCCGTGGGCGTACCTCTGCCCGTGAGAACCTGAACGCGACCGTTTATCACATCGGTCAGGGCCACGTCGCCGTTTGCGGCCACCGCCAGCATGAATGGATATTGAAACTCGCCGAGTGATTCGCCACGCCGGCCGATGATCCTGGCATCCGCCGTCGCCAGGTTGTACCGCCACAGGCGGTGTCGATCGTTATCCGCCAGCCAGAGGGTGGCGCCGTCGGGACCCAGGGACACGTCAGTGAAATCCGGCGGAGGCTGGGCCAGATCCGCGGGCATGGTGATCACTCGTTCGAGCGTTCCGTCCGGGGCCCGAACGAGAACGCGTTGGTGCCCCGTGTCAGCAATCCAGAGGCGACCGCCAGCGTCCGCCTTGGCGCTCACGGGTGTTGACAGTTGCTCGTCGCCCACTGAGTCGATTATGCCGGCCAGCGTACCGTCGGCGTTGAACTTGACGATGCGGTCGTTAACGCCATCGACCACGAACACGGCACCATCCGGGCCCACCGTGACGGCGGTCGGCATGAACAGTGCTTCCTGTCCGGCGAGTTCGAAGACCTGCTGGGAAGTGGCGATGTAGCGCCGCAAGGTGGTGTCCTGTGAATAGGCCGCGCTGATGGCGAGCAATAGTGCCACCAGACCGGCAACGATACCCGCGGGGCGGCAGCGAGGCATTAAGCTGAACTGGGTGGCGCCCAAAGGAACACTCCTACGGGTGGTCTGATGAAGGGGCTGATTCAACGTTCTCTAGTCCGTCCGGTAGAACAAACTCGGGCAGATGTAGCGGCTGTCCCGCGGCGATGTCCTCGATGGCGCGGAAGATCCAACCCTCGCGCAGAGCTCGGATGCGGCCGAGCGGATATCCCACGATTTTCAGGTCTACGAGTGACTCGCCCTCCTGGTGGCAGGCGTGACAGGCCAGCAGTTCGGCTCGCCGCGGCGGATGCACCTGCACCAGCAGGGCCGCCCGGTCGGGCTCGCTGAGAGTGCCGCGCCGGCGCAAAAATTCGTCGGCCGCCGCGGCGGCGCCCGGATACACCAGGATCGGCTGGCCCGTGGCCGTGTCGCGCAAAGCCAGCTTAGCGCCATATTCGCCGCGAAAGTGTAGTGGTACCTGATTACGCGCGACCTCAACGGCCGCCTGGAACCCCTCACTGGTGAAACGTTCGGCGTGGACCTCGTTGGCGAGGCGTGCCAGAGTGGGATCATCCCCAGCCTCGCTGGCCGCCAGCCGCAGCAGCCCAACAAGGCGTTCCTGATCCGCCGCCGTGGGATTGGCCAGTGCGACGCGCCCTTCGTCCGAATCGAGCCAGCCGTGCGCCTGCAAGAGTGCCGGTGTATCCGCCACGCGGCCATCCTGCAGGTCATACCAGACGAGCGGTAGCGGATAATCATCCGACTTGATATGGCAGACGCCGCAGTGGATGCTCGTGGCATGCATGTTCAGGAAAGCGCGGACCTCTTTGCGCTGTCCATGGGGCATGGGACTGTGGCAGCCGGCGCTGGTACAGTCATTGGATGGATCGGGCTGGAACCAACCATCGATACGGTGATAGTGAGCCAGCGGCGTGCGCGGCGTGTCGACCAGCATCTGGCCCACCCACTCGGCCGGCTCGGTACGCAGCATCTCGTCGGTCAGGCGCTTGGGAATGGCCGTCACCTGCACGGGCGCGTCGTAGGGGTACAGCAGCGAAACAAACAAATAGCGGATAGCGCCAAAGCTGAGGACCAAGACAACCACAATCGGAACAAGGGCGTAGATGCGCCAAAGGAAGCTGAGCGAATGCGTATGCCCGGTGGTCTCCAGCGAATCCTCGCCCGGCCAGGCCTCGCCGCGAGTTCGAAGCAGGTTACTCATGTGAAACCTCCTGCGGGACGGCCATGCCCAAGTCCTGGGCGACCTCCTTGACCTGGTTGTAATGCACCTCGGCCAAAGCAGACACAGGCGTCTCACCAGTGAACATCGCTCGCGAGAACGGGAAGGAGTTGGGCGTGAAGGCGACGTGGCAGATGTGCAGGATGCCCACGTGGATAACGGCCAGGAAGGCCTCGTAGGTATGGGCGATCATCGCCAGATTGAAGACGCGCCCGCCGATGAAGCGTGAGCTGATCTGCTCACCCCACAGCAGCATTCCGGTAACGCCCAACAGTATCGTCCCCCAGAACACGCCCAAGTACTCGAACTTCTGGTCGATGCTGAAGCGGCCGAAAGCCGGCGGCTCCTTGCGCAGGAAAACCAGGTAGCCCAGGAGTTGCCCGAACTTCAGCAGGTCGCGCGGCCCGACGAACATCGGCAGCGACAACGCGGCGCGGATCAAGCCCGTGCGCCGCTGGCCCTCTATCGGCTGTCGCGCGTTCTTCAGCAGCGTCCCGAGGCAGTAGAGCAAGTGGATAAAGAAACCCACCACCAGGGCGATTCCAGCCCAGTGATGGACGGCCCGCGTGACGGCGAGCCCGCCGAACCACTCAATCACCGGCCGGGCCCACAGTTGGCTGGCAAACTTCATTGGGAAGCCGGTGACCGCCAGGGCGACAAACAGAACTACCAGAATCCAATGCTGGACGCGCTGCGCGGGCGTAAAACGGATCAACCGCCGGCGCCCCTCGCGGGTTCGCAAGACGGTTAGCGTCAGTTCGCGCTCCTCGGCATGACCGTGATAATGCCGGCCCAGCAGCATCTGGAACAGCTCGAGCAGTGTCACCACCAGCGAGGGACCGAACGTAAACAGAGTGAACCCCACGAAAGCGATCGCGAGCAGGATCTCCATTCCGGTGAGCGAAGGAAAATCCAGGTGTACCGAAGCGGCCCCGAGACTCTTATCCGCTCCGGGATGGCAGTTCGTGCTCCGGCACGTTTCCGCCTTGTGGCTCGGGTGTGAGGACGACAGCGGATCGGTCTGGGAACGAATCAGATGGGCGTTCTCCCCCCCCCTGGCGTGGCAGGCGACACAATCAGCCGTCTCCTCCGAGCCCAGCAACGCGGCCTTGCCATGGTAGGTACTGGTGTAGTGGACTACGCCATCCTGCATTTTGAAATCGGCGCGTATCTTGGGATCGCTGTGGCACACCGCGCACATCTGGGCCATGGCCAACGCCGATCGGGCGTGTTGCATACGTGACGTGATGTGATGCAGATAGAAGGACGTGTCGATGGGGATCTGCTCCTCGTGGCAGGCGTCGCACCGGTCAAACATGTAGGCGCCTCTGTGCGCCATCGCCGAGAGCACGCCGGCTGGATCGCGGTACACCGGCTCATCGTGGCAGTACAGACACAGCGACTGCCCCGTGCCCAGCAATGGCCCTTCGGCGAATTCCAATTTGGCCAGCGTCGACTGTGTATGAATGCTCTGGTCGAGCATCTCGGCCACGTTGGCATGGCTGAACCGCCGGGCTATCCCGTTGACGTTGCGCAGATGACATTGCTGTGTGCAGTCAACGGGCGAAGTTGGCTTGTGTGGAATGACGCTGACTTCAGAGCGCTTGTGGCAATCGGTGCAGGCGATTCGTGCGTGCGCCCCCAGACGCCGGTGTTGATAATCCGGGCTGGTGAAATACAGATGAAACACACCCTCCGCCGGGACGTAGCGCCCCAGGCCCCGATACTGGTGGCACAGCAGGCAGTTGTCCGGATCGTCGGCGCAAGCCGGCCGCGGCGACCAGGCCAATAGCAGGATCATGACCATCAGCCGCCCCGAAACCGAAAACGCGGCGGTTAGGCCGGGTGTCCTCGTCGAAGGTCCGTTAGTGAGCCGTTTACAACCAGTTCGCATGCCTTTCCTCTGGGCGTTGCTAGGGTGTCGCGTTGTCGGTATCCAATGGGAGATAGAACGGTTGTCCCTGCTCGATACTAATGATCGAACGCGTAATCGAGCTGTTGCTGAGTTCTAGGACGCGCTTGGCGGCGTACCCTACGGTCGCCATGTCGATCAGCGTTGGATTAGCCGAGTGGCAGGGCGTACACATGGTACCCGAGGGGATGATACCCTTGCACAGCGTCTTGAAGGTTGCGTCGCGCTCGGCAGCCGACATGTCCGCACGCCGTTTCAGAAAGTCGCGGATGGCGGCCTGTTTGGCTGGGCTGGGCGCGCCCAATAACTGACCGTCGACGAAAAGTCCAATCTTGGCGCCGTACTCACCATGTACGTGTATGTGGATGTTGTCGCGCATATCGTCGACGATGAAGTTAAAAGCCCGGTTCCGTGGGTGAGTGGTTGCGAGTCGCAAGAGCCAGTCTTGGAGTTGTCGATGATTGCCCGCGACGGGTAGCGCCTCTCGCAACAGGCCGATGAGTTCGTCGCGGAGCGCCTCGGCCTGGTCGGGCTGAACTTCCTCCAAATCCTCCAATCGCGCCGCCAGCCTTAGAATGGCTGGTGTGTCGGTTGGCTGGCGATCGGCCAGGGAGAACCAGTGTGCCTCATGCGATTCTTCCGCCGCTTGCGCGTGGCAGACGGTGCAATCCACAAAGGTGGCATGCATATTCAGAAAAGCGCGCACCTCGACGCGCTTACCGTGTGGCAGCGGACTGTGGCAACCCGCGGTCGTGCATGTGTTGCCCGGATCGGGCTGGAACCACTGCGGAATCTGGTGGAAGTGCGCGAGCGGGCCGCGCGCGCGGTGCACCGATGCGGGCTGGTGTTCGACCGACATGGCCGCCGCAAAGAATACATCGGCGTCAAGCCGCGTTGGGATGTCGATGATCTCGACCGGCGCCGTTTGTCGAGTGACCAGCATAAGGATCAGGAAACGCAGTGCAATAAACGCCACTATGGCGTATGCACCGGCCACCGCCAGACTGTAGGCCCGGCGTAACAGATTGCGACCAAACTTGGACAGCCGGTCCAGGCCGCCGGTGTGGGGGTGGGTTGACTCGGGAACGGTCACATTCAACTCGGCGGCGATTCGCTCCAGGTCTCTGCGGTGACCCTCGACCAACTCGTCGGCCGGGGCCTGCCCCGAAAGCGTGCCCAACGACAGCGGAAACACGGCTGGCGCGAGAATCACCGAGAACAGATGTATGGCCGCGATGTATATGAATGCCAGGAAGGCCTCGTCGGAGTGAATAATGAACGCAAAGTTGATCGCCCGTCCCGAGAGAGCTTCCGATACGGCCGGCATGCCCCACAATGCCAATCCGCTCAGTCCCATGACCGGCATGCCCCAAAACACGGCCCAGTACTCGAACTTCTCGTTGAAGTTGAAACGGCCGAAGCGGGGGCGCGCGCGGCGCAGGAACAGGAGGTGCGCCATAAGCTGGAAGAAGTCGCGCGCGTCGTCGGGTCGCAGCATCATGGGTGCGTCGTAGATCTTCTTCCATAGCGGCGTGCGCGTGCCCTGCTGGCGTTCGTGCCGCATCTGCCAGAACAGCACCAGCAGCAACGAGACAATGTGGTAGAAGAAGACCGCGATCAACGTGATCCCGGCCACGCGGTGGATCACCCGCGCCGGAGTCAGTCCACCACACATGGTGATCAGCGTATGGGCCCAGCCGTGCTCCGCGAACTTGATCGGCATCCCCGTGATCACCAGTAGGATGAACGGAATAGCCATGGCCCAGTGTTGCAAACGCTCGTGGACGGACATGCGCTGCACCATCTCCCGGCCATCGGGATGGGCCTGCAACTGGCGCGCCAATGCCACCAGCCGGTGGTATTCGGGGTCGGTCGGCCGCAACGCCGTGTTCACCAGTTCCAGGATGACCATCAGGAAGAAGATCGCCATCACTGTCGCGGTCATGATGATGAAGAACGCGGCCACGTAGAACTCGGGCGTGCGCTGGGCGGGGTCGATCTCCAGGTGCACGGCGGCGTTGCTCATCTCCGGCGGCGCGCCTGGATGGCAGGCGGTCGTGCGGCAGGTGTCCGATAATTGGGCTGAGTTCGTCGCGGACTCGGCGACGTCGCTGCTCAGCATCAGGTGCTGATCGCCGAAGTTGGACGAATGGCACTCGACGCACGTGGCGGTCTCGGTGCTGCCCAACAGATTGGCCTTGCCGTGGAAGCTGTGGAAGTAACTGGCGACAGCATCATGGCTGTCGGTCTGCTCGATAATCCGCGCGTTGCTATGGCAGACGGCACAGGCCTGTGCTAGTTGCTGGACCGTGCGACTCGGCTTCATGCGGGATGAGACATGATGTGCGAAGTAAGCGATCTCTAGCGGTAGCTCTTCCTTGTGGCAAGTGTCACAGCGTGTACCGCCGCTATGTGCTGAAAACGCGGCCAGGGCCTCATCGTCGAGCGTGAACATCGGCTGTTCGTGGCAATACAGGCAAACCGACTGGCCCGGACGCAACAATGGAGGATCGAATTCCAACTCCGCCAGGCGTTCGGCCGCGTGCACACTGCGGGACAAGCTCTCCGCCACGCGCTGGTGGCTGAAGCGCATGGCCAGGCCCGTGGCCTGGATTATGTGGCAGGTTTGCGCGCAGTCGACGCGTGTTTTCACCTCGTGCGGAATGACCGTCACTTCCGATTTCTCATGACATCCCGTGCAGTGCACGCGGGCGTGCTGGCCTTCCCGATAGATATAATATTCGGCGTCACAGAAGAACAGCCGTAACTCGTTGGTGTCGGGATCGAGCCTGCTCAGACCGCGAAACCGGTGGCAAGACAGACAGTTCTCCGGATCCTGGGCGCGCGCCGTGAGCGCGGTTAACACGATCGTGACAATGATCAGAATCCAGCGGACGGCCGGGTTGTCCAAATGGTCGCTGGTACGGGAGTTGTGCGCGCTACGCGATTTGTTGGGGGGTTGCGATTGTTCTCGGCTGTAGCGCATATCGGATCGCCATCGACGCGGCTCGCTCTAAACACTCAATTTTATAATCGCCGCGCCCAACTTACAAGCAGCCTCGCTCACTCGCGCAATGCCGGCGTACACCATCGTGATCCGCATGGATTGCACTCGTGAGCGACCGGCATGTGTTTATCTGCCACACATCCGCCATCTTTAGCGTTTCCTGCCAGCCTCGGACCGGCGCGGCCTTGCGAACCCACCGACATCTGTGGCTATAATACTTTATATGTGTACGGGAGATTGCCCGAACTGCTGATACTCCAACCGGTGGCGTCGGAGTCATTGAATGACGGCCTGCAAGCGCCGCGCATGTCCAGCCCAACAGGATGGCGGGCTCTTGCCAGCGGGCCTGTGGAAGTGGAGCGCGGCGGATGACGCAACCACGAAAACTCGACGCGGACTGTCTCAATGATTGCCTGATCGCGCGCGCGCTGTCCGGGCTGTACGTCGGTCTGATTCTCACTGACTCCAGCGGCAGGGTCATATGGCTTAACCGCGCTGCCAGAACGCTTCTGGGGCTGCCCGGTACCGATTGTCTCGGTCAGCCGCTGGAGCGTCTGCTCAGGGATTTGCAGTTGATTGTGTTTTGGCAGAAGGCCGTCGAAACGGAAGGAAACGTGCTGGGCGACGTAGCTGTTAATTGGCCGGAAAGCCTGGCACTCAAAGTCAACGCCACGCGGTACGTCGACGACCAGGGTCGGGAGTTGGGGCGGGCACTGTTGCTCTGCGACGTGACCGCCGAACGTGAGGTGCAGGTAAAGCTGTCGCAGTCCGTGGCCGAGCGGCTGTTGGCTCTCACCGCCGGTCACATGCCGCCTAAGCCCGTGGCGCACCTGACCCACCAGGAGCTGCGGATTCTGCGCCTCGTCGGTCGCGGGATGAGTAACGAGGAAATCGGAGAGAAGGCCGGAGTTTCATCGTCCACGGTTCGGTCGCATCTCAAGAACCTGTACCGCAAGTTGGGCCTGAACTCGCGTACCGAGGCAGTCAGCTACGCCGTTCGCAACCACTTGGCCTGAGGCCCCGCGCCCTCTTCAGGGGGGAGGAAACCACCCCTTTCGGCGGTTGCGTGCGAGTGCGACGGGGCACGATACTTAACCACAATGAAAAAGTACGTGGTTTTCCACCGGCTGTAGTAGCCCCGGAGCCGTGTACGGCCGCGCATGACCGCGCATGGAGGAGCAATCATGTTGCCACGCTCGACATTGTTATTCATACTGGTGCTTGGGCTGGGGGTGCTAACTGTTGGTAACCTGGGTGGTTGTCCAGCCCTGTTAGGCCTATGCCCAGAATGTGAGGTATGCGAGACGTGTACAGACGACGCGGACAGCGATGGGGTCGTCGACACTACTGACAACTGTCCCAATGTCGCCAACGCCGACCAGGCGGACACGGACGGGGACGGTCTCGGAGACCTCTGCGACTGTTCCGATGACTCAGCCCCCGAGATGACGCTCCACGAGAAGATCTTCGTCAACATCCTGGGTAAAACCGAATTCGACGGCACAGCCACCTGCGTGGCCTGCCACTCTGACCACGCCCTCGACCTGCTCGAGAGCGCGCACTGGAACTGGCAAGGCCCCGTCACCAACATCGCGGGGCTCGAAGGCACGACGCACGGCAAACGCGATTTAATAAACAATTTGTGTTTGGCCATCCCGAGCAACGAGGGTCGTTGCACACAGTGTCACCCAAGCTATAACTGGAAGTCCAACACTCCCGAGTCCTTCTTCGACGAGATTGACAACATCGATTGCTTCATCTGCCACGATACGACCGGTACCTACAAGAAACACCCCAGTGCTGATGGTGGCGGCGGACCACCGGCGCTTATGATCGATGGCGTGCTGACGGTTGTCGAGCCGGCGGCGTTGACCGACATCGCCTTCAACATCGGCACACCCACGCGGGCCAACTGCCTGTCCTGCCACGCCAGCGCGGGCGGCGGTGACAACGTCAAACACGGCGATCTGTCCACCGATTTGATCAATGCCACCGTGGACCAGGACGTCCATATGGGTGGTCTGGACTACGATTGCCAGGATTGTCATACAGTCGCGGGCCATTTGATCTCCGGCGCCACGATGCTGCACAGTGATGAAGGCGAAGTGGCGTGCACGGATTGCCATAGCGCCACACTGCCACACTCTGGGCTCTTCGCTTCGCTACTGAACCCGCACGTTGATCGTGTGGCTTGTCAGACCTGCCACATTCCAACCTTCTCACGCACGCAGGCCACCATCACCGAGTGGTACTGGGACGAGGCCGGCAGTGACACTGCGCCGAATCCCCTGCAGTTCGGCAAGGATACTTACAGCAAGAAAAAGGGCCGGTTCGTTTGGGATATGGACGTCGCGCCAGTCTACATGTGGTACGACGGCATGTGGGAACACAAGATCATCGGCGTCAACGATACTTATGTCGAGGCCGGTACCGTGGCTGATCCAGTGGTGATCGCGGCCCCGACCGCGACCAGCGCTGATACCGATGCGAAGGTCTACCCCTTCAAGAAACTGATTGGCCGGCAACCGGCTGATCTTACCAATAAACGACTACTGGTGCCGCATTTATTCGGCACCGGACCAGGTCCAAACCCGTACTGGGTTAGCTATGACTGGGGCCTGGCGGTCGCCGAGGGTGCCGCCTATGCCGGGCAGCCGTGGAGCGGCGATTGGGTTGCCGACGGCGGCTTCGCCAATACGGTCAACTACCTGGCCATCAACCACGAAGTGGCGCCGAAGGAAGAAGCCCTTGACTGCTATGATTGCCACGGCAAAGCCAGCTTCTGGAACCAGATCGGCATAGCCGATCCGCTTGGCTCATAAGAGTCACAGTCAGTTGTGACATATATATCTATATTCTTATCTGATTGCCTTATAGACCACACCATGGCCTCGAGACCGGGTAAATAATCGCGTGTCGCGGCTGTGTGGATAGCTAGACGCAAAATGGCCTCCCATATCCTAGTTTAGATGAAATCACAGAATGACGCGGGGCATCTGTTGGATCGGGAATATACTCAATATTTTTAGCACCCAT
>JBDRDH010000043.1:0-2427 GCA_043820985.1 Planctomycetota bacterium | reverse complement strand
CGGCCAGGCAGGCACCGGAGTCCCCGGCGGTGAAACGGTGGTCGATCTGATGGTGCCCGCGCGTGCGGTACCCCGGTTTCATCGGGCTATTGCTGAACGAGCGATAGAGCTGGGTACGCAACTGATGGGGGAGTCTCGCCGCGCGTGGTCCGCCCCGGTCCGGGCTGGAATATCACTATCTCTTTATGCATCGCAGACTCCTTCCTGCTGTCGCGGGCCGCTCCATCGGCCCGCTCTATTCCCGGCCGTTACCGTTGGTCCCGTCGGTAGCTTGGGGTGCACCCGGCGACAGGATAATCACCAGTTCCTCCACCAGGTCACATAATTCTTCGGTAGAGAACCTGTGCAACATCGTCACAACCAATCCAATCGCCGTGTGCCTCATATCCTCATCTCGTGGCCGCCCGGCGTACTCGGCTATGTTCCGGGCCACGTCACGAATCCGAGCCAGTGGTTGCGCGCTAGCAACTTTCGTCAACTCCCGCAACGCTTCAACCTTCTCTCTTGAGACAGCCGTTGGCGCGGCGGCGCCGTTTCGCCGCCCGCGAACCTTCAACACTGTTTCACTTCCACTCGCCATCGCAGACCCACCTTGATCCGTGGTCCGCAGTCTTCAACCCGGTCTACCGACCGTTGCCGTTGTCGTTTCCGCCAGTACTTGGCGGCGATACTCACCCATCAGTTGCGTACCAAGCTCTATCGCTCGTTCAGCAATAGCCCGATGAAACCGGGGTAACGCACGCGCGGGCAACATCAGATCGACCACCGTTTCACCGCCGGGGACTCCGGTGCCTGCCTGGCCGTTTATCGAAACACACACCGCGATCGCCTGCATGCAATAGCCCACGTTGCGGTATATTTCTTCGTCATCCACTTCATCGTTGCTTTCAGGTTCGAGGGCTTCGCCCGTGTCCACGTCGCCACTCGCGTTCCCGGCGGGATCTCCGCCGGCCACCCCGGCCCGGTTCAGTTCGCCGCATAATGCATCTATGTTCTGGACCAGTATTTCAACCAGGCCCGGCGGCCCCACCAGATCGCGGGTATAGATGTTTTCGAGATCGGCGGTGACGGAGCCGCCGCGCACGGCGGGGACGACGATATGGACGCTCACTATATCAGAGCCGGCCAGCCAGCCGTTTTGCGCTCTCAGCCGTTCAAGGGCCTGGCGGGCACCTTCGTGTACAGCGGGGATGTCACCCAGGAACGAATGTTCGTCACTGCCCGCGACTGACTCGGTTGTCGGTGTTGTTACTGTCGCTATTTCCATTGCACTTCTCGCTTCGTTATGCGAAACTGCGCTTGCCGGCGTGAGCCCTTTACTCGCGTCAGGCATGGCGGCCGGCGTCGCATGCGCCGGCCGCCCGCGTTATTTTTCCTTCCCGCTAGCGCCGGTCAGATTGACGATCAGCAATTCGTCGTGGTGCACGTTGAGCTGGTAGCGTCCCGCGCATGCTTCCGGCGTCAGGGACAGCCTCTTGATCGCACGCGCCACGTTGATTCGGCGGCGGCCGCTGTCGGCCCCGCCCTTGCGCGTGACCACGCCACATGCGACGCTCTTGTCCTGTTCGCCGTCACGAACGGCCCGTAGCGCCAGGCGTAGCGTTCCGCTGGTATCCGCCAGTATTATGGAGTAGTTGCCGATGCCCACCAGCTCCAGATCGGCCACGCGTGCCAACAGTGTGCCCCGTTTACCGAGCGACACTTCTCCCTCAGCCAGCGCGGCGACTGGCTCGAATGTCCCAGGTTCCACGATTACGAATGACATTGGCTATCAGGCCCTCTCTGGCCGTTTTGGGGTATCGTCCTTCATGCAGCTCGCCTCCACACGACAGCGCGTCGGCAGAGTCCGGCCCGATAGGGCCTGCCGGCGCGGGCAATGCGTGCTTCTCCTGACGCCGGGCAAAGTAAGCCGTGGGCGGACATGCTCCGCCCGCCCACGGCTGTGCGTGGGTGCGTCCGGCATTCCCTCCGTTGCAATCGTGCGACCAGTACCGCTGGCCACGGGCGTCTGACCACAACCGGCCAGGCCGCTACTGAGATTCTTGCTATCCACTCCGCAGGCCATCCGTTTACCTCGGGTCCTTGTAATTGGAGGAGCCGCCCAACTTGAAGCTGTTCCAGAGATGATTATTTTTCCTCGATCCAACGTGGTAGGCGGTCCCAGTATGATAGTTTACGACACTGATAAATTTTTGAATCAGTGGCATGCTGCCGGGCTGTCGCGGCCCGACCAATCCCTCCGCCGCGCCTTGTGTCGGGTCGGCAAGCCCCGGCTCTGCCAATCCCTCCGGCACACCCTGTGGCTGTGTGGGCGATGTGCTCATCGGCCCCGCGCCCGCTTGAATCCCCTCGACCTGTTTGACGTACCCTTGCACCCAGCTATACTGCCGCTGCAAATCCGCCAGCCTCATGCGCTCTTCTACTTTG
>JBDRDH010000042.1:0-5107 GCA_043820985.1 Planctomycetota bacterium | reverse complement strand
GTTCCGGACGGTCAGCCCGTGCGATGGGCGCTCGGCTGGCTGCATCGCGTCCACCTGGCCGACCGAGTCTACGGGCCGCTGCTCATGCTCAGACTGTGCGAGCGTGCCGCGGCGGAGGGGATCCCGATCTTCCTCTTCGGCGGGTCGGACGCGCTGCTGGCCGCGCTCTGCGACCGTCTCACGCGCCGGATGCCAGCGCTGGCAATCGCTGGCGTGAAGGCTTCCCGCTTCCGCCGGCTCACAACGGAAGAACAGCGGGGCCTCGTAGAGACCATTCGCGCGAGCGGCGCCGGGCTCATGTTCATCGGTCTCGGCTGTCCGCGGCAGGAAGTCTGCGCCTTCGAGCTTCAGCCGCACCTGTCGCTGCCGCTCGTGACGGTCGGCGCGGCGTTCAGTTTTCATGCGGGCCTTCTGCCCCAGGCGCCGCCAGCCATGCAGAAGGCCGGGCTTGAGTGGCTCTATCGACTCGTGCAGGAGCCGCAACGCCTGTGGCGCCGCTACGTGCTCCTCAATCCGTTGTATCTCGCCCTGGTGCTGCTCCAGCGCATCGGACTCGGCCGGTTCGACCCCGACCAGGCGCTGCCGCCGACCGAGTCGCTGCGGTACGGCTAGAAGGAACCTTCGGCATGGATGAACATGTCAGGACTCCAGCGGGCCCACCGGCTCCCGCAGGAACTCCGGCGGCTCTGGAGCAAGGCGTTTCCGTTTCCGACTCGCTCGAAGACGGCCGTCGCTCCGGTCACATGACGACATCGGTCGACCGACTGGCGTTTGTCACCAACATGTGCGCGCACTACCGGGTCGGTACGTTTGAGACGCTGGCGCGCCATCATGATGTCGATTACTACTTCTTCTCCGACGGCGGCGAACGGTATTGGCAGTGGCAGCACGGCGTGCGCTCCGGCGCGTTTGACTATGAGTACCTTCCGGGATTCAAGCTCGGGCGTACGCGGGTTACGCCGACCCTGCCCCTCAAGTTGTGGCGAGGCAACTACGACGCCTACATCAAGTGCATCAACGGGCGCTTCGCGCTGCCGGTGACGTACCTCATCGCCCGACTGAGGCGAAAGCCTCTCATCCTGTGGACGGGGGTATGGGCGCGGCCTCAGACGCTCGCCCATCGGGTATTTGCCCGGGCGACACGCTACATCTACCGGCACGCCGATGCCATCGTCGTCTACGGCGAGCACGTCAAGCGCTTCCTGGAAAGCGAAGGCGTGCCCGCACAGCGGATCTTCGTGGCAGCCCACGCCGTGGACAATAAGCTCTACAGTCGACGGGTTTCTGAAGAGGAACTCGCCCGTCTGCGGCGGGACCTGGATATCGATCCAGCTCTCAAGGTTGTCCTCTATCTGGGGCGACTGGAGGAAGTCAAGGGACTGCCACTCCTGATTGAGGCCTTCGCATCTTTGAGGCGTGACGACGCTGTGCTTGTCATGGCGGGGGCAGGCTCGCAACGCTCACGCCTGGAGCAGTCGGCGCGCGAGCACGGCATCGCCCATCGCGTGCGCTTTCCCGGTTACGTCCCGGTCCAGAATACCGTTCCGTACTACGCGCTGGCCTGGGTGTACGTACTGCCGTCGATCACGACGCCTGATGGCAAAGAGACCTGGGGCCTCGTCGTCAACGAAGCGTTCAACCAGGGCCTGCCGGTCATTGCCACCGATGCGGTCGGCGCAGCGGCGGGCGGTCTGATCCGCGATGGATTCAACGGTTACATCGTTCCGGAGCGGGACAGCTCCGCTCTTGCGCGCGGCCTTCAGTGCCTCCTGGACGATCCCGCACAGCGCTCGCGCCTGAGGCCCAACGCGCGTCGGAGCGTCAGTGAATGGGACAACGAGCGCATGGTGTTGGGCTTCACACAGGCGCTCGCCTTCGCGCTCAATCGACCTGCCAACTAGACATGCGTCCTTGGGCCTTTTGGCCTGTTGTGCGTCATGCGGACGGACCACGACATTTATCATGCATGGTACCCAAGACCATCAAGTTGTTGACAGACGGTATGGCTCGCTGATGGTTAGAAGATGTCGAGAAGTATTTCACAACCTTGCGCCAATACAAGTGCGCAAGATCGCTATGGAGATGGTTCCTAAAACCCTAAAAGACAAGCTGCGTTATGCGGCAGCCTCGTTAAGATCTTGGGAACGCCTGGAAGATAACCCACCTCAAACACTGAAATTTGAAACAACAAACATCTGCAACGCCAACTGTATTTTTTGCGGTTACCAGTATCACGATCGTGAAAAGGGAGTGATGCCTCTGGAGCTCTACAAAAGAGCTATTGATGAATACGCCGCCATGGGGGGAACAAGTATCGGTCTCACACCCGTGGTAGGAGACCCTTTGGTAGATCCCCATATTATTGAACGTATCACAATAGCGATCGGCACAAAACAGATCACGGACATTTGTCTTTATACGAACGGCATTCTTCTCAATAAAAACAATACGGTGGATGAACTATTGCAAAGCGGTCTCAAGACACTCTATGTGAGCACGGCAGGTTTTGAGCGCGAAATGTTTGAACGGGTGTACCGTAGTAAGAAATACGATGATCTTTTGGCGGGTGTTACCAAGCTTCTTAGAAGAAACAAGGAATTGGGAGAGCTGGTCACTATTGTTCTAGAATTTCGTCCTGACAAAGCGATTGAAGAAGTGTTGAATGACAAAGATTTTGTGGAGCATGTCAAAGAGCACATTCCCGAAAAACGTATTTCATGGCTCACTGCGTTTGATAACTGGGGAAGCATGATCACTGAAGATCAGTTGAGTGGTACGATGAAAATGGCGACGGTTCCGGACATCAAAAGAAGACCTTGTGCCAGAACTTTCACCGCTATGGTGATGTGGGACGGTAGTATTCGAGCCTGTAGTTGCCGATTTAAGGCGGGATCTTTTGACGATCATACGGTTGGTGATATCAATGATGGTAAGACATTAGAGAGCGTTTGGAAGGGACAGCCTGTCCGCGATTTCCGACGCACTTTTGTGAACGATGAGCTTCGTTCGGCTTGTCAGTCATGTTCTTCGTACGAACCTATTTGAGCCATTCAAGTATGAGGTTCATCGAGTAGTCCGTCCATAACTTTGTTGAAAGTGTGATGATGGGAAACAGAATGTTAGGTCTTCTGGTTGTGTTGCTCACCATAGCGTGTTCGGGCTTGATCCGATCCCGTGCACGGTTGAGTTACGCGGCTTGAGTCATCTTGCGTTCAAAGGCCGCCGGGCTCATTCTACCCGCGGATGAGTGGCGGCGCGTCTGGTTGTAGAAGACCTCGATGTAGTCGAACAACGCCATCTTCGCCTCGCCGTTGCTGTCAAATCGTTCCCCGAGCTCGCTCTTGACGGTCGAGAAGAAGCTCTCCATGACCGCGTTGTCGTAGCAGTTGCCGCGGCGGCTCATGCTGCAGATGATCCCACGGGCCGCCAGGATGCGTTGATAGTCCTCGCTGGCGTGGTAGATTCAACCGGTCGTCGCAACGCCTCAACGGTGAGGAGTTGCGATGGGAACACCGAAACGTCGTAGGTCACATCGTGCGGGACGTCCTCCGATGCGGTCGCCGGGTCGTCCCACGGCGGGACGCCGTGAGCATCGGGGTCGGTTCTGGGGGGCGATCGCCCGCGGGTTGTCCAGTGAAGATGCGGCGATGGCGGCCGGCGTATCCCAGCCGGTTGGAACGAGATGGTTCCGCGAAAGTGGAGGCATGCCGCCGATCAGCCTGGCCCCACTGTCGGGGCGCTATCTGTCGTTTGCAGAGCGAGAAGAAATCGCCATCTTGCACGCCCAGCACTGTGGGATTCGTGACATCGCTTGGCGAATCAGCCGTTCCCCGTCGACAATCTCGCGGGAGCTACGTCGAAATGCGGCAACCCGTAGTGGCGGACTCGAGTATCGCGCTACGACCGCCCAGTGGCACGCCGACCGGAAGGCGAAAAGACCGAAGGTGGCGAGGCTGGCTGCGAACGACGAGCTGCGCCGGTACGTGCAAGACCGACTCGCAGGCATGATTGCGGCCGCCGACGGGACGAAGGTGCCTGGTCCCAATGTGCACTGGAACGGTCGCCGTCACGGCCGCCGCCAAGACCGACGCTGGGCGGCTTCATGGAGTCCTGAGCAAATTGCCAACAGACTCAAGGCCGACTTCCCCGATGATGAGTCGATGCGGATCTCCCACGCGGCCATTTACCAGGCGCTCTACGTGCAAGGACGAGGTGCGCTGCGACGCGAACTGGTGGCGTGCTTGCGGACCGGGCGGGCGCTGCGGGTTCCACGGGCACGGACACGAGGACGCGGCAAGACATTCGTCGAATCCGACATCATGATCAGCAAGCGCCCCGCCGAAGCAGAAGATCGGGCGGTGCCAGGACACTGGGAAGGTGACCTGATCGTCGGACTGGGTAGCTCTGCGATTGGCACCCTCGTGGAACGCACCAGCCGATTCACGATGCTGCTGTATCTGCCTCGCATGGATGATTATGGGCAGCCTCGCATCAAGAACGGTCCCCCACTGGCCGGGCATGGTGCCGAGGCCGTCCGAGACGCCATCGCGTCGTCGATCATCACGTTGCCCAAGCAACTTCGCCGTTCACTGACATGGGACCAAGGCGCCGAGATGGCTCAACACGTTCAACTCCGAATCGACACCGGTCTGCCAATCTACTTCTGCGACCCGCACAGCCCCTGGCAACGCGGCACGAACGAGAACACCAACGGCCTGCTGCGCCAGTACTTCCCCAAAGGCACCGACTTGTCCAGACACTCTCGTGATGACCTTGACGCTGTTGCTGCTGCTCTCAACAGTCGTCCCCGCAAGACCCTCGGCTGGAAGACACCCGCGGAGGCTCTTGGCGATCACCTATGCTCAATCACACAACGCGGTGTTGCGACGACACCTTGAACCCAAGACGTACGCGAGTGAAGACTACCAGCGGATGCTCGATGCGTACGGCATCACGTGCTCGATGAGCCGACGCGGCGACTGCTACGACAACGCCGTGATGGAAGCGTTCTTTTCATCGGTCAAGAGTGAGACGGCCGATCGCTTCGGCAGCTGCGGTGAAGCCAAGATGGAGTTGTTCGATTACATCGAAGTGTTCTATAACCAGC
>JBDRDH010000041.1:0-6165 GCA_043820985.1 Planctomycetota bacterium | reverse complement strand
CCGCCGGCTTCCGACGCCCTGGATTATGCCCACGACGGCGTGGCGATCGGTCCCAACGCCGGCTACGGAGCCTACTTCCGCGCCCTGGGGCAATCGCTGGCGTTCCCAACCGATCCCGGCAACCTGGTGACCTTCCTGATTCTGGTGGCGTTCCTCGGCGTGGGGCAAGCCCTGTCGTTTGCCATGATCATCTGCTGTATCGGCGTCCTGGCTCTCCTGATCATCAATTGTTGGTACATCTCCTACCAGCTTAATGTCGTTCTCGGTGCCGCCGCCGGCGATAAAGAGTTGCCTTCGCTGGCCCTGACCGGCGGCATTCTCGATGATATCGTCACTCCCTTGGTCAAGATGCTGGCCACCTATATCGTGGCCCGCCTGCCGGCCTTGATCTTCATCGCAACCGCCACGGATCTAGGCTTTACCGGCGGGATGGGATTATCTGATGTGGCGACCTTTCTGTTCGGCAATTACAGCCTGCTCTGGGGCCTGACCCAGATCAGCGAACAAATCATCGCCGGCGCCTTGCTGGTCGGTGGCTTCTTCATGTGGCCGATATTCGTGCTGGTAGTCGCCGGGGGTAGCACCGGATCGCTGCTGCGCATCGACCTGATGGCCATTACAATCATCAAGTCTTTTCCCGCCTACCTGATGATGGTGGCGGTCGTTTACGCCGCCCAGGCTGTTGAGTTTGGGACGACCATAGTGCTGATCAAGATGGGTCTGAACGCCTGGGAGGCTGGAACCAGCCCGTGGGCGCTGCTGCTGCTTCCGGTGGTGTTCATGCTGGTGTCGGTCTACGCCACCATCGTGGCCATGAAAGCCATCGGCCTGCACTACCACTGCTTCAAGCACAAATACGCCTGGTCCTGGGGCTAACCCGGATTTCACCACCAAGACACGAAGGCACTAAGAACCAGGATATGGGAAGCCACGAGCACTCTCGTAAATCCTCAAAATGCCTCTGTGTCTCTGCGTCTCTGTGGTAAATGAACCCTGAGAAACACCGACCGGCGTGCTACTCCGCCCGATAGTGGAACTGCCCATCCACCAGCGTGGCCACCGCTCGGCCGCGTAGCTGCCAGCCATCAAAAGGTGTGTTGCGGCTCTTGGAGCGCATTTGCTCGGCGTCAACCGTCCATTCCCGCTCCGGATCGATGATCGTCACGTCGGCCGGCACACCGACTTTCAGATTGCCCCCGGAGACCCCCAGCAGTTCAGCCGGGCGCGTGGACATGCCGGCGATCATCTGTGGCCACTCGATAATACCCGCTTCAATCAAAGCCTTGATAAACAACCCCAACGAGGTTTCCAGCCCGATGATCCCGAACGGCACGTCCTGAAATTCGTGCTCCTTGTCCTGGCTGCCGTGCGGGGCATGATCGCTGACCAGGCAACTGATCGTGCCGTCGCGCACCCCTTCGAGCAGAGCGGCCACGTCTTCGCGGCTACGCAACGGCGGATTCATCTTGTGATTGGGATTGAAGGTACAGCAGTCCTCATCGGTGAGCACCAGATGATGTGGGCAAACCTCGGCCGTAACCCGCTGCCCCGCCTGCCGGGCGCGCCGCACTTGCTCGACAGTGCCCCGCGTTGAGATGTGGGCCACGTGGTAGCGTATCTCGGCCACTTCGGCCAGCAGGATGTCACGCTGCGCCATGATCTCCTCGGCGACCGCCGGCATGCCCGGCAAACCCAGCCGCATGGCGGTCGGGCCGGCGTTCATGCAACCATTGCCGACCAATGACTGTTCCTCGCAATGCTGGATGAACAGCTTGTCGAACATGCTGACATAGCGCATCGCCCGCAAACATACGCCGGCGTCGGCGATACCGTTCCCATCGTCACTGAATGCCACGGCCCCGGCCCGCGCCATCAGCCCGATTTCCGCCAGGCCCTCGCCCGCCCGATCCTTGGTCAGCGCCCCGATCGGGTAGACACGGGTATGCGCGCTGCGGGCCGCTTCACGCAGCACAAACTCGATCTCCGAGTCCGCGTCCAATGGTGGATTGGTGTTGGGCATGCAAGCCACGGCGGTGAAGCCGCCCGCCACGGCGGCCGCGGTGCCGGATTCAATCGTTTCCTTGTCTTCGTCGCCCGGCTCGCGCAAATGCACGTGCATGTCGATCAGGCCGGGAGCCACAATACAGCCCGCCGCGTCGTAGGACTCATCCGCCGCCGGCACGTTACGTCCCAATGCCGCGATCTTGCCGTCCGCGATCACTACGTTCAGGACTTCATCGATTTCCTGGGCCGGATCGATCACCCGCCCGCCGCGAATCATTATGCTCTTGCTCATGGACCTTGACCTGACGCGCTTTTACCGGGATGTCGCCGTCGTGGCCGAACGCAACGCCGGCCATCAGTGTTATCATACTGTCAACCGCTGTAACGTATAGCCCCGGCTTGCGAGGCAATCCATGCCCGTCACCCGTGAAAACCTGCTCGAACGACTCCGCCGAGGAGCACTCATATTGGATGGCGCTATCGGAACCGAACTCGAGCGGCGTGGCGTGACCACCAGCCTGCCCTTGTGGTCGGCCGCGGCTTTGCTTGAGTGCCCCCAGCAGGTGGCGGCGATCCATGCTGATTACGCCCAGGCCGGCGCGGAGATCCTGGTGGCCAACACCTTCCGCACCAATCCCCGCACTCTGCGCCGGGCTGATCGGTTGGCCGACGGCCCGGCACTCAACAATCTGGCGGTCGAATTGGCCCGCCAGGCGGCTAACCGGCGCCCGGGTAAGCCGGCGTTTGTCGCGGCCAGTGTCGCGCCGGTCGCCGATTGCTACCGTCCGGAAGATGTCCCCGATGCCGACACTCTACGTCGCGAGCATGTCCAGATGGCGGATTGGCTGGCCGACGCCCGCCCCGACCTGATCTGGATCGAGACCATGAATACCGTTCGCGAAGCCCGGATCGCGGCGGAGGCGGCAGCCGCTACCGGTCTGCCCTTCGCCGTCTCCTTCGTGGTCGCCCAGACCGGTTGCCTGCTCAGCGGTGAACCATTGCCGGCCGCGATTGAGGCCGTCAGGCCATTTAATCCGCTCGCGCTCGGATTAAACTGCATTCCGCCAAGCGGCCTGAGTGACCTGCTGCCCTTGTTGAAACCCACTGGCGACTTGTCGCTGGCGGCTTACGCACATATCAACAACCGCCAGCCCATCCGGGGCTGGGATTATGCCCAACAGGTCAGCCCGGAGGACTATGCCGGCTATGCCCGCCGCTGGTTGGAGCTGGGGGCCCGCATCGTCGGCGGCTGCTGCGGCACCACCCCCGCGCACATCCGCGCGCTCCATGAACTTTGTGTAAACGACAAGCCCTGACAGGCAAGCACGTTCCGTCCAGTGCGTTAAGCTATGAAGCCGCCGTGCGCCTAGGCGATCCGCACGGCCCGCTATGGAGATCTGGATGCGTAAGAATACTTTTAATTTCATCGTCGATAGCGCCGGTTTGCTGGTAATGCTGGCCATGATCGTCACCGGTCTCTGGCTCAAATATATTCTCCCGCCGGGCAGTCGTGGCGGGCGTGGTCTGGAATTGTGGGGGCTGGATCGGCATCAGTGGGGCGATATACATTTCTGGCTGGCGGTCACCTTGCTGGCCCTGATGGTCTTGCACGTGATCCTGCACTGGGAATGGGTCTGTGTCACGGTACGGCGCTGTGTACTACGTGGGGGGGCTGGCCTGGACACACCTCCAGAGTATCGCCAAAACCTGTATGGACTGGGCTTTTTTCTGGTAGTGGTGATTCTGGTCACGGGCTTTCTGGTGCTGGCGAACACACAAGTTACGAAATCCAGTGCTGGTGAACACGAGCGCGGACAGCGTCGTGGCCGCCAGAGCCGCGCCAGCGATCTTTTCGAAGAGCCGGATCATCTTTCCGAGTCATCCCCTGGACGCGGCGGCGGAAACCTCATTCGCGGATCGACCACGCTCGTTGAAGCCGCTAGCCTGGCCGGTATTTCTATAGAGCAATTCGCCGATGAGCTGGGATTGCCGGCCGATGTGGATCCCCAGCAGGGACTGGGACAGTTGCGGCGGACCTATGGTTTCGAGATGTCAACGGTCCGGCGACTCGTGGATGAACACCGGGCTGGCGAACCGGAGCCCTGATTTCGGCGATCGGAAGCGGCCGGTCCTGACAGAATCATACTGGTATCCAGCTTGTACAGCGGGTATCTTCCGGGGGGATCACGGAGGATCCGCCAGGCCGGGAAGGATCCAGGAGGTTTGGTGTGCAACGTTTGCGAAGAAAATCACGACGACGACGGAATTTTGCTGTGGTTATATTGATACTGGTCGGGATCACGACTGGCGGCTGGTGGTACTTCTCGGGAGACGACAACAACGCCGTGCCGCCGGCAAATACCCGGAATGCGCTGGTGGCGACCGGCGATACCGCGAGCATGGATATACCCGTGGTCGTCGAAGTGCCGGAAGATCACTTGCGCTGGTCGGACGATCGCACTGAGCAACCAGAAGATCAGGACAACACAGCGGACGAAGTCCTTGAGCCTGAAGGACCGGCACAACCCATTGTTACAGAACAAGAACCGCCCATCGCGGAAGCCGCGAAAAGTCGCACTGACAACCAGGCTCTCGAAGCCGCCCGTCGTCAGTATGCCGATGGCCAGGTGCTTGAAGCTCGCCAGGCCCTCAACACTCTCTTGCAAAAATCGCTCTCGCGCATCGATCAGGCCGAAGTGCGCCGCCTGCTCACCCAGATGGCCGAGGAAACGATTTTCACGAAGCGCCGCCTGCCGAATGATCCACTCGTCAATTCCTACACCGTCCGCTCCGGAGATTATTTAATAAACATCGGGCGCGAATATCAGGTGCCGCCGGAAATTCTGATGCGGATCAATGGTATTACCGACGCCCGCAAGTTACGCGCCGACCAGACCATCAAGGTGCTGCGCGGTCCCTTCCACGCCCGCATCCATAAGTCTGAGTTCCGGCTGGATGTTTACTTGCAGGACTTATATATCCGCAGTTTCCGCGTCGGCCTGGGTACCGATCAAGGTACGCCGGAAGGTGTCTGGCGTGTCAAGGAGCGCTTGTCTAACCCGACTTATTACCCCTCACCGTCGGCTGAAGTGAAACGCATCATTGCCGCCGACGATCCGCAAAATCCCCTCGGCGAACACTGGATTGGCCTGGAAGGAATCGAAGGCGAGGCACTCGGGCGTTACGGCTACGGCATTCATGGCACCATCGAGCCCGAGTCCATCGGCCAGGCCGTATCCCTCGGATGTGTGCGGATGCACAACGAAGACATTGCGCTATTCTACAAGCTGATGTTGCCGCAGAAGTCTACCATCACGATTCTGCCTTAACCGTGCTAGTACCCCCAGGAGATCTTTTTAATCCCGTTACCACGGCCCCGACCGTGCCGTTGACCGGTTGGGAGGTGGCCGCCGGCCCCTTTGGCTTGATCGTGCTGCTGCCCTTGGTGCCCCTGCTGCGCCTGTGGGCCCGGGCCAATCCGCGCCTGGCCCTGATTGGAGTGGGTCTTTGCTGGCTGATCGTGACGACCGGGCCACTGACGACGGCGCTCTTTATGGCGGCGGTGAGTGTCGGTGCGGGGTGGGTGTTTGGCCTGCATTTTCTACGCCGGCGTGAACTGTTGGGGCCCCGCCTCATGATCGCGCTGGTCTGGCTGGGCTTGCATGCTCTGATCCTACCAGTCTGGTGGATTCCCGCCGCCCAGTGGTACGGCTGGCAGCCCTCGCGCTTACCAGTATTGCACAATATCGGCTTTGCGTACTTTCTGTTGCGGTTTATCGCCTGGGGTGTGCAGTGGGCGCGCCAGCCGGATAGTCCGCTGCGCCTAGCAGATACAGTCTGCTGGATATTCTATCCGCCGTGTATGCGGCTCGGGCCAGTGATGCTGCGTGAGGCGTTTCTAGAGCGGCTGGAGACCTGGGATCCACGGGCACGAACACCCTGGCGCGCCGTGGGTAAACGGTTGGGCCTGTTTGTCCTCGGAATGATCGCGTTGGGTATCACTGTTCACAACACACCCGTCCTGGTCCAGGGTCAGCCGGAGTTTTTTAACTCCCCACAGAGCTTTCCGACCTGGAAGCTGGTGTCCTGGCTCTATCTGATTCCGATCCAGATATATTTTTTACTATGGACATACAATGAGCTGGCCTGCGGATTAAGCCT
>JBDRDH010000040.1:0-37696 GCA_043820985.1 Planctomycetota bacterium | reverse complement strand
ATGGCTAAGCTCAATCGGCGACAATTCATTGGACGGAGCGCGGGGCTGGTGGCGGGGTTTACCATTTTGCCGCGGCGGGTGCTGGGTGGGCCGGGTTACCAGGCGCCGAGCGAGACGCTGAACATCGCCGGCATCGGGGTAGGCGGGCAGGGGGCGGCCGATTTGCACGCGCTGGAGAGTGAGAACATCGTGGCCTTGTGTGACGTCGATTGGCGGCACGCGGCCAAGACGTTTGAAAAGTATCCGAAAGCAAAGCGTTATCGCGATTTCCGGGTGATGCTCGAAAAGGAGCAGAACATTGACGCCGTCCTGGTGGCCACGCCGGATCATACACATTTCGTGGCGGCGATGGCGGCGATCGGGATGGGCAAGCACGTCTATGTCGAGAAGCCGCTGACGCATTCGATTGATGAGGCACGCCGGCTGACCGCGGCGGCGCGCGAGGCCGGCGTGGTCACACAGATGGGCAATCACGGTCACGCGGCGGAGACGATGCGGCTGCTCAAGGAATGGCTCGACGACGGAGCTATTGGTACGGTACGTGAAGTCGTGGCCTGGACGCCGCACGCGGTCTGGCCGCAGGGGATTGACCGACCGAAGGAAAGGCCGGCGGTGCCGGATACCCTGAGTTGGGATTTGTGGCTGGGGCCGGTTGCGGAGCGGCCGTATCACCCGGCGTATTTGCCGGCCACGTGGCGGGGTTGGTGGGACTTTGGTACCGGGGCGATGGGTGACATGGGTTGTCACATCTTTGACCCGATCTTTTATGCCCTGGAACTGACACAGCCGCTCAGTGTCGAGGCGAGCTTCTCCACATTCATTCCCGAGGGCCTGAGCTGGGATAAGCCTTTTAATATGGAGACGTACCCGCGGGCGTCGATCATGCACTATCGCTTTCCGGCGCGCGGTGATCGGCCGCCCCTGAAGCTGACCTGGTACGATGGTGGCTTGATGCCGGAACGTCCCGAGGAACTTGAGCCCGGGCGGCGGATGGGAAATGCGTTTGGCGGGGCGCTGTTCATTGGCGATCAAGGCAAGATCATCTGTGGGGCTCATGGTGCCGACGGCTTGCGGATTATTCCCGAGTCGCGGATGCAGGCGTACGAGCGTCCGGCGAAACGGCTACCGCGGTCGAGCGGGCATCACAAGGAGTGGATCGCGGCGTGCAAGGGCGGCCCGCGGCCGGGCTCGAACTTTGACTACGCCGGCCCGCTGACAGAAGCGGTGTTGTTGGGCAATGTCGCGCTGCGGGCTCAACAGCGCCTCGAGTGGGATCCGGATGAGATGAAAGTCAGCAACGTACCGGCAGCGAACGCATACCTGCGGCGGGAATACCGAGCGGGTTGGGAGCTGTAGTGAGGGAGTTATCAGGGAGGGGGCTGGATCCACCGGGTGTCCACTCCCTGAAGGATGTTGGAGTTAGCGGGCTCAAATACCGGAATGCAGCTCTTTCGCTGTTGACCGGCTGGAATCAAGCCAGCGGCGAATGGTCTCAAACAGTCCAATTCGCTCAATGGGCTTGGTGATGTAATCGTCACATCCGGCCATCTGACACTTTTCCCGATCATGTGACATGGCGTGGGCGGTCAGGGCGATGATTGGGCCGGGGTAATCCTGGGATCGGAGTGTGCGGGTAGCTTCGTACCCATCCATCTCCGGCATCTGCATGTCCATCAGGATCACGTCGAACGGCACTCCTTCGTCGTGGGCGGCCAGGGCGGTCTCCACGGCCCGCCTGCCGTTCTCAACCACGGTTACCTCGGCTCCCCACTTTTTTAAGAGATGAGTGATCAGGCGTTGATTGTCGGGTCCATCTTCGGCCAACAGGATGCGGCCACTCAGGTCCCGTGGGATTTCCCCCACGGCCTCCACAAGGGCATTGTCCGGCGTGATGATGGTAGCCGCCAGCGGGTCCGCCAACATCCTCACGTCGTCAAGTGGGCCGGTGCTGATCGTGATGCGCACACGGGTGCCGGCGCCTTTTTGTGAATCGACGACAGTAACATCGCCGGCGAGCAGGGTGGCCAGACGCTTGCAGATGGTCAAGCCCAGTCCGGTGCCGCCGTGCTTGCGCGTGGTGGAACTATCAGCCTGTGTAAAGGGCTTGAACAGTCGCTCGACCTGCCGAGCGGTCATACCGATTCCACTGTCCACGACATCGAATTGCAGCAGAGCCTCATTGGGGCCATTGTCCAGCCGGGTGATCAGTTTTACGGCACCACGTTCGGTGAACTTGACGGCATTGCTGACCACGTTGATCAGTATCTGGCGCAGGCGTAATGGATCAGTACGAATTGTTTCCGGGATAGCACTCTCGTATTCGACGTCGAACCGCAGGCCTTTCGCGCTGCAGCGTACGTGCATGAGCGAGGCCACCTCGGCCACGAGCTGGCATGGCGAGCAGGGCAAATACTCGACGGTCATTTTCCCGGCCTCAATCTTGGAGAGGTCGAGGATGTCGTTGATTATATCGAGCAAGTACTCGCCATTGCGTTTGATCGTATGGGCGGCTTCGAACCGCAGAGGCGGCGCCTGCTCGAGATCGCCTTGTTCCAGCAACACGTCGGCAAAGCCCATGATGGCGGTCATCGGCGTCCGGATCTCGTGGCTCATATTCGCCAGGAACTCGCTCTTCGCCTGGGTGGCGGCCTCGGCGGACTGACGCGCGATTTCCAGCTCTTCATTGATATTCACGAGTTCGATGCTTTGGGCTTCCAACTGCCCGCGCTGTGCCTCCAACTCTATGTTCTGGACCCTCAGCAGCTTGGTGTGGGCGTGTACTGCTTCTTCGGCCCAGGACCGCTGAATAACATGAGAGGTCGTATTGGCGATAGTCTCGAGCAGAATATCCTCTTCAGTCGTGATCTCGTGCTGGCTGAAGAGTGCCAGTACTCCGATCGGTTTTCTCTCCGAGGATAGGAGCTGGTAGCCGGCGAATGATGCCAGGCCGAGTCGCGCGGCCCATTCATGATTATACACGCGCGGATCGTTGATCACATCGTTCGTAAAGATCTTGGCATCCGTGCCAGCCGCTACCTGCCCGATCTTGTAACATCCAAATGGCACCCGGCAGTGAGTTTCACCATCCAGATGGGTGTAACGTCCAGCGCTGGCCATCAGGTGCAGGCAGCGCTCGCGGTGGTGGCAAACATGTGGACCAGTGGTGACCCGTGCGTGAATGCAATCCTGATCGCAGCGATCGCCTGGCTTTGTGATCCAGATGCGGGCGAAGTCGGCGTCCAGGATTTCCAGGACACCCTCCGTGATGCGCTGTAGTTTTGTGGAGAGGTCCGTGATGGTCAGCAGATCGGCGTTGAGCTTATTTAGTGCGAGGGTTCGTTTTTCCGCGCGTTTTCGTTCGGCGATATCCAGTCCCATGCCAACCAAACACGGTTGTCCGGTCACCGAGGTGAGCTTGCCGGTGAAGTAGTATGGTGTGGTGGTGCCGTTTTTCGAGATGAATTTTGCCTCGGCCGTGCTCTCGCCGGTTTCGAATACCCTCTGAACCGTGCCGGCGATAATCTCGCGATCAGCACCCTGGAAGAAATCCCACGGATGCATGGTGGCGAGCTCGGCGGACGTATAGCCGGTGACTTGCTGAAAGTTGTCGTTCCACCGTAGAAAACGCCCATCGTCACCGAAGACATAGAATACGCCAGGCAGACTGTTGACGACGTGCTCCGAAAAATTCTTCTCGCGCTGCATCTCCTTGAAGGCTCGTTCCTTGAATGACCCCAGCAGCATGGCCAGCAACAAGGCCAGTACATTCAAGCCCATGAGCACGGAGGCGTGGATTGATGTGTGGCTTGTCGGTGTCAGATCATCTTGAAACACAAATCCCAATTGCTCGGCCACCATCATGGCCATCAGAGACGCGGCCACAACACCGGCCCATATTATCGCGAAACGCCGGCCCATCAGACTGACGGCGAGTAGTGGTATCAGCGCGTACCATATCAGCGGGGGCGCATGCGAGCCGCCCAGGTAGAAAGCCATACATGTCAAGCAGGTATATAGAGTGGCGATACCGAGGTTGGCGGCCAAGGTAAACCATCCCGTGCAGCGCATCAAAAACAAGTAAGCTGGAGTTATGGCGGAGGCCAGGATGCAGATTGCGGCGGCGTGGGTACAGTTATGCCAGTAATATAGCACGGCATACGGACAACCGAGCAATACCACCGCGAGCGTGAAGACTACCAGTAGCCGGGCCCGACGGCGCTCATCCGCGCCCGCCTGGCGGATGTGATCCGGTATGAACCATTCGATGAAGGTGGCGGTTCGAGTTGCCAGGTTTGTTTCTTCGGGCATGGCTCGTACGCTCCTACCAACTAAATCCAAAGCCGACAACCAGACTATGTTGGGTTTGCTCGATGCGGCTCAGACCGTAGTCGATGCCCAGTGGAATGTGGCTGTGGCCGCCGCCGCTCATCGATGCGTGCATACCGAGGATATACCCGGCCCCCACCCACCAATTGTCACGTTCGTAGCGCAAGCCGGTAGTGATATGGTGTTGTGCGATGGTCGAGCCCATCGGCAGCAGACTGGAGCGTTTCACCGGATCGGTGCCGTAGTTGTATCCCAATCCGAGGGTCCAGTGTTCAGCGAGCTTGATGTCGGTACCGAGCGCGAAGACCCACTGGTCTTGATAGCCCAGCGGCAGTGGGATGCGCAGATCAAGCACCCCGTCCGTGGCGACAGTCAGTGAATCGAAGGAACTGTCGCGGTAGTTGATCCAACGCACTTCGCCCGCCACTTTCAGCCAGTCAGTGACGTCCCAGGCTGCTCCAGCCGTGATCTTCTGTGCCAAATGGAGCTTCTCGATGCGCGCGGCGCCCAGTCCGATCGGTAGCACGCCGAACAACGACACTCGTGCGTTCCCGCCGGCCAGGTCGCCGAACCAGCTTGGCGAACGATAGGCCAGCCCGAGGGTCAAATCGTCGGTGGCCCGATATTGCAGGCCCAACTGAAATCCCCCGCCATAGGCGTAGCCACGGCCGAACTCGGCGTCAGCGGGTCCTAATACCATGCTGAATTCTGATGTGGCAACCTCGCCGCGCACGCCGACACCGACGGACAGCCGGTCCGTGAGTTGGTAGCCGAGATTGCAGTGCAGGCCAATCATCTTGGCGTCCGTCCCGACGCGGCGCTTCATGAAGGGAATCAACAGGTGACGCATGTGGTAGCGTGACGCCAGGCCGGCCTTGGAGTGCATGGCGAGTCCCAGTGTCAGGCGCTCATCGAGCGGGATCGCGATGGCGATGTTGCCAAGCGGTACCACGTTGATCTCTGACTGGCTGTGTCCGAGCGGTCCATACCAGTGGGCACTTGGAAAACACATCTGGCCGGAGAAATCGAAGCGCGGCGCGCGATAGCGTGCCAGACTGGCGGGATTGTCGATCTGCGACAAGGCGGAGTCCCCGACCGCGACGTCGACTCCGCCGCGAATGCGGGCCTGGAGACTCGTGTCGATTGGTTCAATTCCGTTCGTGCCGAATGTGGCAACTGGAAATAGAATAGCCGTTAGTAGCACAAGCCCAACGCCACGCACGCCGGCACCAATAGATGAAGATGCCCGGAGCGGATGGTCATACGGGAGTCGCTGGGACACAGAAGTTTCCTAATACCGGCTCGGTTGAGACAGCCGTGGCCCGGCGCTGCCCGGCGTAAGGGTGTTCCGATAAACTCGGCGTGACAGTGTTCATGCACGCTAACTCTATAAATCGAACCAAATAACGGGAGTCTTCACTATGCGGGGTGACCTGATGATTCTCTTTTGGTGGTCATCGGCTGATTTCCGTTGTGTGGATATTGCCGTGGCGGTTCAGCGGCGGCGGAAGCGGGCGATCGCCGCTAAAGCAGTTTTGACATTTGCACGCGTCACGTCCTATTATGATTCAGGTAGCGTACGGTTACATGAGGGGCATCAACCCAGGAACGGGTGGCAGCATGTGGGATTCAGCTAAGGTTCAACCAATGCGGGGCTTAGCGATACTCATCGTGGCGCTGGCCCTATCTCCGGCGGCCTTCTCCGATACGATCGTTGGGTGGGGCGACAATCTCTACGGACAGAGCGATCCGCCGTCTGGCAACCACTATTCGTTAGCGGCGGCGGAGAGCAAGTGCCGCGAGGGCCAGTAGTAACAGTGACGCCGGCTCGGGTATAACGCTAAGTGTTACAGCAGTGGTCGTGTAATCGATCTCGAAGTAGCGGTCGCCGGGGAGGTCGGGGAAGTTGTAGCTGTCAAACGTGCCGGTAAGTGACGAGGCGGTGAGAAACTCGAACTCGCTGCCGATCGGCGGGATGAAGCCGCCTTCCAGGCTGATCGCCAGTGTGCCGGCCAGAGCGGCGGCACCGCTTACGTCCAGCAGGCCGAATTCGTCGCCGGGGATCAAGCCGCCGAACTCGATTTCCAGTAGCGCGTCGGGATTCGTACTGTAGTTGCCACTGACTGATAGTGTGCTGCCGGTACCGATGGACAGTTCACCTTCGCTCAGCAGATCGCCGAGCGTGCTGAAGTCCCGGCCGTCGTCGATCGCAAACAGGCCGAGGTTGCGTTCGAGCGCATTGATCGCGTCAAAGACCGACCCATCGCCGCTGAGCAGGATATCGGCGGCGTTGGTTGTAATGATCGCGGGCGATGAATAGCCGAAGTCCAGCGTGGAGTTTGGATAGATGGCCTAGTTGCCGCCGGTGAGCGTGTTGTCGGCGAAGTTGGCCATGATCTGTGCGTGTGAGATGTTCAGTGTGCCACCATTGCGGGCCTCGAACGTACCTTGGTTGTCGATCGTCATGCCGAACACGCCGTACTTCACGCTGATCGACTCGCCGGGCATGTCGGCCGAGATGATGCCCTGGTTGATGACGTAGGGGCTGTCGTGTGGTCCGTGGGTGAACGGCCAGATCTCACCGCCACCACCGTGGATCAGAACGTTGGGGCCGATGATCAGTGTATCCGCGCCTTCAGGCTGGAAGCTTTCGGTGTAGCGGTCGGGGCTGGCGAACGTGACGGTTTTGTTGTCGAAGGTTTGTCCGGTTTGTAGGATCAGCCGGGAGCCGGCTCCGGTGAGGTTCACGTCGCCCTCGAAGATGGTGCCATTGGCAAGCGTGACGACGGCTTCAAACGACGAGAAGTCGAGCCCGCTTTCCAGGTTCACGGCGTCGAGCAGGCTGTGTGTGTTGTCGGTAAGTTCCAACCGCTGGCCGTCGGCGAACTGCACCGTGCCGCCGGTAATGCTCCCGCCGGCCAGGTTCCAGGATCCGGTGGTCGCGTCGAGTAGGAGGGTGTCGTTGGTATTGTCCAGGTGGCCGGTGATGTTAACGGTACCACCGGTACGGTTAATGGTGCCGATGTCGGCGGTGGCAAAATCACCACCAAGGTTGATGATCGAGTCCACGGCGTTGATGACGCCGGCGTTGGTCCAGGTGGCTTGCAGGGAGAGTTCGCTACGGGTAGCGTCAATCGTCCCGTAATTCTGAAAACTCATAGGTAACGAGGAGCGATACACCAGGACTTCCGCATCGGTTGCCCGAATCAAACCTCCGGCAGAATTCGTCCACTCCTCCGCATATAAGTTCAACATCCCATCGTCGGATGCTTCAACCAGATTCTCATTAATGAAGGAATCACCGCCAACCCGGAACTCGTAGCTCGAAGCGCCAACGGCCGTGATCGTGCCAAGGTTGGTGAGGACGTTTCCTTCCCTGCCATAGATGTATCCTGCCGGACCGCTGATGCAAAGCTGCGCACCCAACGTTGTCTCGTCTCTCTCGAATACTAGGCTCCCGCGCTCCATGTGAATCAGCTTATCATCGAGACTCGGCCAATCTTCAAAGATGAGTTGGTCTCCGGTACCGAGGGTGACGTCGCCCTGAAACGTGGTGCCATTGCGGATAACGACGGTTGCTTGCTCATCTGAGAAATCGAGTGTTCCATTGACTGTCACATCATCAAGCACGCCGAGGTCCAGGCGTAAGCGCTCGCCGTCCGCGAAGTTCAATTCGCCACCTATGATTGTCCCACCGGTCAGCCACCAGGAGCCGCTAGCTGCATTGAAGTTCAGCGCGCTGCCGGTGTTATCAAGTTCGCCCGTGAGGTTAATGGTGCCCCCGGTGCGCTCAATCGTGCCTAGGCCGGTAGTCGTGAACGTCCCGCCCAGGTTGACGGTGGAGTTGACCGCCTGGATCAGGCCGGCGTTGGACCATTGGCCGCGGAGATCCAATGTGGAATCCGTTGCTGAAATCAGCCCCCCGCTGGCGTTAGTCCATGCATATTCATGTGATCCATCCCATCCCAGGTGCAGAATCCCACCATTAATCGCCTCGGTGACACCCATGTTTGTGAACGAAGTCGGGCCAACATAAACTGGCAGTCCGGCACTATCACTGGAGATTAATCCCTGATTGACGAGCGCGCCATTGCCACGAACTTTGCCGCGACCCCCCGAGATAGTTGCAGAAGAGCCGATCGTAAGTGTTTCGGATGTTGGTACGTAGATAAGCGTTGTGGCATAAGTGTCAGGATTGAATCGGATTTCTCCACTGTCGAGCGTTTGCCCTCCATCAAAACGTACGCCTGTGTTCAGGTCACTGAGCATGATCGTCCCGTTGAGCGATAATCCGTTGGCGATCCATAGCCGCGCGCTGGTGCGCACGAGGTCTATGTCACCATTGAGCGTAATCCCATCCAAGTGGGCGGAGCCATCGACATCGATGACGCCAGGCGCGACGTTCCAGGTTCCTCCAGTCAGAACGCCATCTTCGAGGTAGTAGGTTCCGGATAGCAAGTTCGCCGTGCTGAGAACGCAAAACGTACCAGTGGAGTGGTTGAGCGTGGCCACCGTGGAATCGAGCGTGAAGTTGTCGATCGTGATGTCGGTGTTCAGGTTGACCGTGTACGGATTGCCAGCCAGATCGATCGTGGCGTTGTACGTCTCCGACGGGCCGTTGTTGGGGTAGTCTGGATTAGACGACCAGTTCGCCCCGTCCGCCCAGACGCCGCCGTCCGGGTTGGTCCACCAGGTATCGATCTGGGCTTGGGCGGTATAAATCGAACAGGCCAACATGATTACGAACAGGATGCAATGACGCCCAAGCGGCTCGGCGTAGCGTGGCGTGTACATGAAATATTTCCCCTTACGTCGGATATCCAACGCCGTCGTGTTAATCGTCACCTGCGGGTGGAAACACCGCCGCCCCGAGAACCGTCCTCCAAGCATGCGGGCACTTCTTCCACCTGCCCCGTCATGACATTCTAGGACCCCTTTAAGGCCGATTTCCACCTGGGAGACGCACTTTGGCAGGGGCAGTCTTTCGCAACATGCAATGAGGATACTCGCGTTGTAAGTCGTTGCTGGTGCGAGTATAGTGTTCGGCAGGACAGCGCAGATTAGCGCAGTGCGACGCACAGCGCCCGTAGCTCAACTGGATAGAGCATCGGTCTTCGGAACCGAGGGTTAGGGGTTCGAATCCCTTCGGGCGCGATTTGTTGGGGATGTGATTATCGCCGGGGGGATGATCTAAGGGACTTCGGGGGGTATCACGGATGTGTCCAATGGTTGACGGCCGCCCCAGAGGGCGGCCGCTACGTTTTCGACGGCCGACACGGAGGATCGGCCGCTACGTGGGAACGGGTTGGCTTGGGGTGATTCGCGTGGTAGCGTGCGCTTGGCATGTGTGGCTATCCGGGAGACAGTTATGAACGTTGAACAACGTCTGAAGCGGCTCGAATCGCAGAATCGACGCCTGTGGGGCGCATTACTCGCCTCGCTGCTGATCGGTGGGGGCATGTTGATCGTGGGTCTGGACGCTCCACCCGACATACCGGCGGTGATGCGCGCGCAGCGCTTCGAGGTCGTCAACGCGGAAGGCCAGCGCCTGCTCGAACTGGGCGCGGCACGCGTCGCTAACCAGGACGGCGGCACGCTAACCACCTTCAACAGTGCCGGTCAACGACTTGTGCGCCTGAGCTTTGTGCGCGAGGGCGGTGGCGGTGCCTTGCGCACGTTCAGCCCCGCCGGTAAGGAGCTGGTGGCGATCGGTGCCACGCCGCGCGGTCAGGGCCGGCTCACCACGTTCGATCAGCAGGGCCGCCAGCTCGTATGTCTCAGTTCCACGACCGACGGCAAGTATGGCGGCGTGGTGACCTTTGGGGCGACGGGCAGGCAACTGCTCGAACTGGGAGCTTCTCAGGACGGGCAGGGCGCCCTGGCGGTATTCAACAGCCAGGGCCAACAACTGGTCGGCATCGGTGCCACCAGCGACAAGTACGGCGGTCTGTTCACCATGGACAATCAGGGACATAAGCTGATCGATCTGGGCTCGACGGAAGTGGGTGGCGGCGCCTTGTCAACATTGAACGGCAAGGGCCAGCGCCTGGTCGAGCTGGGCGCCACTCGCGCTGGTGAAGGTACGATCTTTACCTTCGACAGCCTGGGGCGTGAGTTGATCGGATTCGCGGTAACCAAATCCGGCCGGGGCACCACGGCGGCCTTCGACCAGAAGGGCAATGTGCGGGCCACGTGGCCTTGATGCTTTCGCCCGAGTAGTTCACCACCAAGGCACTAAGACACGAAAAGATGGAGATAAGCGTTCAAAACCAGCCACGTCCGCCATCCCGATGAATCGGGACAAGCTCAGTCGGACGCTACGATTGAATTGAACTCGGGTTAGTCGCCGATGAGGTTGATGAAACAGTCGATGTCGTAGGCATTAACGATACCATCGCCATTACAGTCGCCCAACATGGCATCGCAGTACGGGTAGTGCTCGGCATAATCGCAGTTGGGACTGACGACGCAGAGGAATGGTGTGATGTCGTAGCTATTGACGAGACCATCACAGTTCAGATCGCCGAGCGCTAAGCGCACGTATTCGTCGGCACCGATGTCCACCACGGCTTCGCCATCACCGTCACCATCGAGCTGGCGAAAGTCACCGTCGAGGTCGGTTTGCTCCGGGGCCACCTCCAGGGCGGGATCGCCGGCATCGATGCACGGGGAGTTCGCCGCCAGGTGATAGTCATGGACCGCATAGGGTACCCACGTCTGCCCCAGCCCGCTGAAATCACCCCAGACAGTTATGGTCGTGGCGGTATTGTCAATGATCAGCAACCGGTAAGCCTGGGTCGTGTCCGGCCGCAGGAACATCCCGATCAACTCATTGTTCCGCCACTCGCTGGTGTTATCGCTGAAGGTTGTTTGTCCGCGGGCCGCGTCGTACGTCGCCGCGGTGCGCCAAAATCCGTCCCAGCCATCCAGAAAAGCCGGATCGACATTTATATTGCCTTCACCCGGCCAAGTCCCGGTGCCCGCCACGTTGGAGTAGCTCACGACGGCGGTCCCGGTTCCGGTATAAATTTCCAGCGGAGCATTATCCCAGAGAATACAGTGATCAATCATAACGGTGGTGCCCTGGCAATAGATGACGCCAAAGGCTCCCGAGGTATTGCCGGCGATCGTGCAGTTGTGGAAAGCGGGTACGGATTCCAGGCGTGGGAACACCGTGGCCACGCTGGAAGTGTTGCCGGTCAGCACACAGCTCTGGAAGTCGGGGAACGAGTGGTCGTCGCAGTGCACCGCCCCCCCCAGCAGGGCATGATTGCCCGCGATTCGACACTCGCTCAATATTGGATTACCACCGGCCAGACAGGCCAGTGCTCCCGCGCGCCCCGAGGCAACATTACCGACAATATCCGTGCGAACAATGTCGGGATAGCTGACAAAACAGCGCAGGCCAGCGCCAACTTCCGCCGTGTTACTGGCCAGGAGGCACCCGCTGATTGTTGGCACACTGACCACACAATCAAGGCCGCCGCCGTTCACCACGGCGGTGTTGTTCCTGATCGTTGAGTACAGTATTGAAGTGCGGTCCCCCATCGAGCTGTACACTCCACCGCCACTGTCGGTGGCCGAGTTTCCAACGATGGTGCACTTGTCGAGCGTGCCGCGCCCGCAATAAAGATGCACTCCTCCGCCGAACTCCGCGGTGTTATCCGCGATGATGCAGCGATCCAGGGTGGGCCGCGCCCCCACGCAAATGACTCCGCCGCCGCTGGAACCGGCCGTGTTCCCGCTGATCGTGCAGCGTTCAAGCAGCGCATGCGAGTTATCACAGCAGATGCCGCCACCGTCAATCGCGGCATTGTTCCCGGTGAAAACACATTCGCGGATGGTCGGGTGGCTGCCGCTACAGTAGAGCCCGGCGCCGATCTCCGCGGCGGCGTTGGTCACCGTAAATCCAGTTACCACCGTCGCGGATGTCGCGCCATTCACGAAGATGAATCCACGCCCACTGTGTTCACAGTCAATCAGGCAGGCCTGGGGACCGTTCGCCGAGCGCAGCCCGACAGGTTCGGCGCCAAATTGCAGGTCGCGATTGCCGGGGCCGGTATACGTGCCGTCCAGAACCACGATCGCGCCCCCGTTCGCGGCGTCCAGGGCCTCCTGGATGGCGTCATAGGGATGCGCGCTGGAGCCGTCCTCCGCCGGATCGCTGACCATCGGATCGCCGGGGCCAGGATCATTCGGCGCATCATCATCAACATAGATGGTGTCCGCGGAGAGCACCACTGGCCCAGCCCAGGCGAGCGGAAAAATAACCAAACACATAGCTAGCGGCTGAAAGATTTTCCGGATGGCGGGCACGGCTTCCTCCCAACTCATAATAGTGAATCGATCCCGCGGTTGGAATCGAGGATTCGCTTCCATTAAAACCTACCCCCAAGATAGCCTTTAAGAAGAATGAGTCAATGAGATTGTGAAACACGCCTACAATCCGCCCCGGTTTGAAATGCCACTCTCGCCCGATAACAGCCGCCGAGCCCCCCGGTGCCCATCAATCTGGATGCCGCTTGTACTTGATCGACTTGGATTCGTGCTCCAATGCCCGATTACTGCCCGCGCGCAGCACGGTGGCATGTACGCGCAGGTGCTTGGGATCGCGGATGTAGTGCCGGGGCAGCTTCACGCGCACCGCCTGGCGAAACTCGATTTCGTCATCATCGACTTTGACCGGACGATCGAGTACGACGACTACCTCGACCGGATAGCCCGCGCCATCAACCACCGTCTGGCCGCGCTCGGTCAGTCGGAAGACCAACTCGAAACGATCGCCCCGACGAGCATCCTCAATCTCAACTTCGCAGCGCAGCCGGACCGTCCAGCCTTCCGCACTACGCCAGATCGAGCCTTTCAGATCCTCAATATCAATATCCGGGCCGCCGGCGACAGCACTGGGAGCGGGCGCCACACACCACAGCACAGGGAGCATCAGGCTCAGACGGCGTAGCAGAATACACATGGCAAACCTCTCTTTCGGCGCTGGCTTTATGCATTAGACACCGGCCGGCCGAACTTGTTAGCCGACAAATACAGCCAGAGGTACACCCACCAGGCTCAGAGGGTATCAGGGTGCAATAAGCGGCCTTCCATGCCACCGGCTACCGGCAGGATCGTGCCAGACAGATGCCCCGCCAGACGTTCCGAGGTGAGGAACACGATCGCGGCGGCGACGTCTTCCGGTTCGGCGATGCGGCGCAGGGCCATCGTGGATTGCACGCGGCGGACAGCATCCGGATCGGCTAAACCAGGCTCAGCCATGGGGGTGCGCGTCCAGCCCGGACAGACGCAGTTGACACGGCCGCGCGGTGCCAATCGCACGATCTCGTTCTTCAATGACAATGTCAGGCCATAGGTCATAGCGGCCTTGGCGGCTGAGTAATCGGCATGACCGGCCTCGCCGAAGATTGCCGCCGTGGAGCCGACCAGCACGATCGAAGCCGATTCACGTGGTCGCGTGGCCAGGTGTTGCAGGAAGGCGCGGCAGGTGAAGAACGCACTGTCGAGGTCAGCGGCCATTGTCTGCCGCCATTGACCGAGTGACATTTCGTGCATTGGAACACTTGGGGCATGAAACACGCCGGCGTTGACCACGATGGCATCGAGTTGCCCAAAGGCTTTGACGCCCTTCGCAATGAGTTGGTCGGCCTGTTGTTCGTCGCGCAGATCCGCCTGTACGGCGATAGTGGGTGTGTGGAGATCGCGGCACAACTGCTCGACAGGCTGGGCTTGTGAATGATAGTGCAGAACGAGTTTAGCTCCTTCATCAGCGCACAGCCGCGCGGTTGCCAGTCCGATACCCCCTGAGGCCCCGGTGATCAAAACGCATTGGTTTTTGAGATCGGCATTCACGTTGTTCTCCTGACACGGCGCGCAATGGCTATAGAGAACGGGAGGCTTCCGAGGTGGAAGCCTCCCGTGAATGTACATCCTGATGCGCTACCCGCAAAGGGCAACGCGGCTGGAACTCGTCAGCTTAGCGCCGACGCAGCAGGACACCAGCCAGACCGAGCAGCAGCAGCGAGGCCGGCTCGGGGACGACGTGCAACATGTAGTCGCCATCGGCCGAACCCGGGTTGACCGTCCACATGGCGCCGAAGCTGGCGTTGTAGCCGGCCACGGCCAGGTAGTACGTGCCGGCGGGGAGGGTCTGGAGAAGCTGGCTGTAGTAGCCGCCACCCGGACCGCCATCGTCGTTGTTGGCCAGCAGGGTGCCGGCGGCATCGTACAGACCGAGTTCGGTATCGCCGATCGGATCGGGCGTGCCGGCTTCGGTCCAGATGTCCATGTCAACCGTGCCGCCGAGCGTGAACGAGTACCAGTCAACCGCGCCCGAGGCGAGGTTGCCGGCGGTATCGGACGGTACGCCAATGGGCGTGGACGCGGGCGGCTGGGGCGCGGCCCACTCGTTGAACGTGAAGTCGATGTAGTCCCACGTCGCGTCCGGCAGGCCGTCGCCACCGTCGTCGTACGTGTCGTAGAAGTCGAACGTCCACACGCCAGCCGGGTCACCAGCATTGTCGAAGCTGTAGTTGGTGCCGGAGAACGGCGCTCCAGGGGCGTACGAGTACCCGGTGCCGAGATCGAACGTCGCGGCGCCGAGCGGGCCGGACAGGTCGAGCGTCAGCTCGTTGCCCCAGGTACCGGATTGGATCGTCGACGCGAAACCGGCCCAGTCCAGCGCTCCCATGGTGTACCCGCCGGCGAGTGTCGCCTGGTAGGACACCAAGCCGGGTGCCGCCTGGACGGGGATGTTCGTGAACGAGACGACCTCGCTCGCGAACGCGGTGCCGCCCAAAAGTATGGGAATAAACGCTAATACCAAAAATCGCCTCATTTTAATCCTCCTCGAAGTAAACTGAAAAAGTCTTCACTTTAGACTGTTCTGACGCGAATGTAAGAGCCAGTGTACAAGCGCGTCGTATACTGGGTGTTTCCGGGCTAGCTCCTTTCTTCCTCAAGAATGCCTTGTCAATACGGCAACCTAACCTCCCCCCGCGCGGCCACGATTGTAGGGGGCGCAAGGAAACAGGTTACATTTAGTTATATGCGAGGAAAGATAAAACTTTCCTCCTCCTCACAAATCATTCTACCGGAACCGTGTGCGCGCTTCAAACTAAAAAATGATTCGGCAAGTAGAATTTGTCGCACTCATAAGTGCTTGCGACTAAGTGGGTTACTGCTATGCGTGTTTGTAAGTGCGTATTCATGCATACCTCGCGCTTGGTTATAGGTCGATACGTGTGTCCATGTTCCCGGCCCGTCCGAGGCTGAAACGCGATCGCCCGGTTCAAGGCTCGACAGCCACCATTGGGCGCTTGCTGGCGCTGCGCGTTCGGATTGTGGAGGAGCCAACCTTGCTCACAGCCGAGACGACTGTGTTACGCTTGGCTCAGTAGGAGCTTCGCCCTCCCGGGGATTTAGACGCTTGTCGCCGCCTACTTTGGAGGCTCGGTCGGTTCCAGTGGCTCCCAGAAGCCGAGGTTCTCTTCCTCGATCTTGCAATAGCCGGTGGCGCCGTACCGGACGTGTGAGTTATAGCTCCAGCGCAGGTACTCCGAGTCGCCGCCGCCCTGGGTGGTGATCAGGAAGCGGTTGGCTAATTCTCCAAAGCCGCGTGCCTGATCGGCGGGTGAACGCGCGTCGCCTTTGTTGGCATCGACCGGCACCCAGCCGTAGTTCGGCAGATAGACCTGTGCCCAGCGATGGAAGGATTCATCGATGCTGGCGTCGTCGCCCCGGATGACCACGCTGCCCTGATAACGTGCCGGCAGGCCGGCGGCGCGACACAGGGCCACGAAGCAGAAGGTATATTCCGAGCAGGATCCGCTGCCACGGCGCAGGACGACCTCCGGTATATCCCAGCCGCCCACCATCTCATATTCCAGCGTTTCGATTATGTGGTTGAAGATCTTGCGGGCAATCCAATACGGATTCTGTTCATCACCGACAATGCGCTTCGCCGTTTCCTGGATGAAGGGACTGCTGACACCATAACGCGACCCGTCGATGGTATAGGCCGCGCGAATGTCCGCGGGGATGTCATCAAGCGTGCCAGTCCGCGCGGGATCAATCAGGTAGCGAACCGCGGATATGGACGCATTGACGTGATAGCCCAGCATGATCTTCTCGCCGGCTGGTACGGCGGGCTGCTCGAAGACTACACATGGTTGATCCCAGCGATCGGTGACGTGCTTGGCGGGCTCCGTGCTGAATACCGGTTCGCTTAGCAGTTGCTGGCTAGGCAGCTTTTCGGGTATGGCCATGGAGACGGATAGATCGCGAATCTCACCCGGGCCGTAATTGTACAGAATCCAGGCATATTCCACGCGCTCAGTGCGCGCGTCCGACAGCCGGTAGGGCGTCGTATCATGGATACCAAGCTGGTACAGCTTGCGCGTCTGGAAATCGATATTCCACAGATGATTATCGTGCCAGGCCAGGCCCGCCGCGTACGGTCCGGGCGCGGCGATAATACCGAGGACCGTGCCATCTTGCGGCGACACCATGTATAGCTCGTCCTTGATGCGATTGGCGATCCAGAGGTACTTGCCGTCATACGTCATGCATTCACATGCGCTGTCCGGTACGGCGAAGTAGCCCAGGATGGTGCCATCTTCCGGCTCAACCCGATAAATCTTTTGGCTCTTACGTTCCAAAATGAACAGTGTGCCGTCAACATACGCCAGACCGGTGGCCCGACTACCCGGGGCCTGAAAAGAGTTCTCCACGGTACCGCTCTGAACATTCACGCGGTACACGAATCCGGTGTGATCGTCGCTGACATACAAGCCCCCGGCACCCCAGGCCATTCCGCGCGGCTTGAGAGCCGGCGCATCCCACAAGCAGATTGCCGTACCGTTGGTGGGATCCAGCATATAAACCTTGGCTTCCCGCCAATCGGCGATATAGAGGTTGGTGCCATCCGTGGCCATCCCCGCCGGATAGCGGCACGGTGCGTCAAAGGTGGCCTGGACGTCACCCGGGGCGGCCCTCAGCGTGGTGGCTTGAGAAGCCAGAATGGAAAGCACACACAAAAAGCTGACATGGAGTGTTGCCGGCAACATGGCCAAGCTCCTTTCGCGGGATCAGATTTGGCGTGGCGTGGACGCCGCGCTACCGGCGACATTGTACTCTACCAGCACATACTGCTCGAATCTGGTGAACACAGAGAACGAGGACAATGGAGTCGATTCAATAACCTTCGTGCCTACCTGGCGTCAGAAAAATGAACTCAGTGTAGCGCTGGCCGACGAGGGTGATGAGCGCGAATTGTCAGTGCGTCGCCCGAGTGATGGGTGGCCGGAAGAAATCGCCCGTGGCGTGGTCAAGCCAGGCGAAGACGACAATAGCCATGAGTTTGATTTTGATATGAGCGGCGACGAGGATGAAGACGATCCGGCTGATGCCGGGTCGTGGCCTTCAGCGTCGGCGGACAACGGTGAACTTGACGTCAGTCGACGGCAGCCGGCGACTGTCCACGCTGTTCAATACAATGCGGGCCGAACGACACGCACAACAGACCTGTCCGGCCCGATGTGCATGGACGCGTCGTTCGACCCGCCAAGCCGATGCGAGTGGTTTGCCGAATGTCCTAGGTCGTCGTTCCGAAGAACGACCAGTATATCCAGAGGCCGACGATGGTGGACATGCTTGAGATGAATAGCTGAATCACCCAATTAAACATTGCGAATCTCCTTTGTGTTCTTCCACTCAATTTACCGTGTTAACCACGCTCTAACTTGCCGGAATGAGATCAGATTCCGGCGGCGGTGTCAACCCTCGCCGGCCCCATTTGGGAATAACGCGGCACGACTACAGACAACCGGTCACGACCAGGCGCAAAGGCGGTAAGTAAATGACTATATCTGTTTCCGCACTCCGGGCTGCGCCCGCCGAGCTTGCCACTGAAGACACAATTATTGAGCCACGGATAGCCGGTGACGAAGTACAAGGTAACCAGGCAACCAGGGCACGAGGCAACCACGTAGCGGCCCGCGCCCTCGCGCGGCCGGGGGACCGTAGCGGCTGGCGGCCGGGGGATGTAGCGACCGGGCTCTGTCCCGGTCGTGGTGGCTGGGCACCGTACCGATCCCCCACTCCAAGCCCCGAGCGCCAGCGAGGGAACAGCTTGCATAGTCACAACCCACGATCAACTCATCCCCTCGTTGCCTAGTTGCCTTCTTCCCAGCTTGGCATTGAACAACTAGTCACGGTCTACAATTAACTAGCGGAGGCTGACCGAGCTTGACTCGGACACCCGTGCCAACATAAAGTTGGTTGGCTAAGGCCGGGCGCCTCACGCCGCCACGCGCAAATGGGATGGGATCGTTCAGGGCTTGCATTTCGCGACCTCCGCGGGAGGTCGCCCGGATTGCGTTTGCAACTCGGAGGTCAGAAATGCAACGCTCATACACTCGGTCGGCCCGACATACGGTTCCCCTCATTCTCGCCATTTCCCTACTCGGGCTGTGCCCCCTAAGCGCGGTTGGGGCCATAATTTACGTCGATGACGACGCGCCCAACGATCCGGGTCCCGGCGACCCGGCCGTGAGCGATCCCGACGAGGACGGTTCCGCCGAACACCCGTTCGACGCCATCCAGGAGGCCCTCGACGCCGCCAACGACGGCGACGAGATCGTGGTCGCCGACGGCACCTACTACGGAGAAGGCAATGGCGACCTGGACTTCGCCGGCAAGGCCATCACGCTCCGCAGCGAAAATGGCCCGGACGCTTGCACGATCGATTGCTATGGCCGGGGATTCTACTTCCATAGCGACGAGACAGAGGCCTCGGTGCTGGACGGTTTCACGATCCAGGGGGGCGGCGCCACCCCGCACAGCCCAGGCGGAAGTGCCGGCGGCGGCATCCTCTGCCGCCACAGCAGCCCCACTATCCGCAACTGCGACATCACGGAGTGTCGGGTATTCGTCTTGTACGGCGGTAACGCCTACGGCGGCGGCATCTGCTGCCTCGACGGCAGCAGCCCGACCATAAACAACTGTGACATCACGTTGAACACCTTGCGGGTAGGCGACTATACCAGCGGCCTCGGCTACGGCGCCGGCGTCTACTGCGAGGCTGGCAGCCCGGCTATCACCAATTGCACCATCGCCGAGAACCGGATCGCGTACCCCGGCTACAGCTTCGGCGGCGGCATCGCCTGCTCCAACGCCAGCCCGGCGATCACCAATTGCACGATCAGGCTGAACGTCGCTGACGGCCGGGACCGCGACGGCTGCGGCGGCGGCATCTACTGCGCCGGTGGCGCTCCCACATTCACCGATTGCACGATCACGGAGAACTCAGCCGCCGGCGCCGGTGGGTTCGGCGGCGGCATCTACTGCGAGTCCGACGGCGACGCCGTGTTGGTCAACTGCACCATCGGGTGGAATTGGGTGGACTGCCACTACTACGGCGACTATGGCGGCGGGGGAATCTACTGTGCCGCCAGCAGCCCCACCTTCATCGGCTGCGCGATCGTGGGGAACGAGATCTGCGAGGAAAACAACTACGGCGGTGGCATTGCCTGCGAGTTTGACGGCAACCTCACCATCATCAACTCCACCATCACGGGCAACTCGGCACCAGCGGCCGGCGGCGGCATCTATTGCTACCTGAGCAGCCCCACCATCGCTGACTGCACAATCGGCGGAAACGTGGCCTCGTCGTGGCAAACGGGCACCGGCGGCGGCGTCTACTGCGAAGCCGCCGACCCCATCATCACAGCCTGCACAATTACTGCCAACTCGGCCGACTTCGCCGGCGGCGGGATTTTCTGCGAGACCGCCGACCCCATCATCACCGGCTGCACAATCAACGGCAATTCGGCCAACTCCGCCGGTGGCGGGATCTACGCCGGCTATGATAGCCAGCCCGTCATCCGCGACTGCACCATCGACGACAACGGCTCCGGCTTCGGCAGCGGCATCTGCTGCGAGTGGTACAGCAGCCCAACTATCGACGGCTGCACGATCGTGCGCAACGGGACGGGGGACGGGTACTACCCCAGAGTCGGCGGTGGCGTTTGCTGCCGCATCGAGTCCAGCCCCGCCATCCGCAACTGCCTGATCGCCGAGAACGCCGCCGACTTGGGCGGTGGGATCTACGCCCATTTCCACAGCAGCCCCACGATCGCGAACTGCACCCTCGCGCACAACGCGGCCGACAACGGCACCGGCGGCCTGTACGTCAGTTACGGGGGCAGCCCGGAAATCACCAACTCCGTGCTCTGGGACAACCTGGGGCAGATTGCGCTCGACGCCTTCGGCTACTACCCGGTGCAGCTCACCGTCTCACATTGTGATATCCAGGGCGGTCAGGCTGGGGTATTCAACGATGGTTGCACACTAATCTGGGGCGATGGCAATATCGACGCCGATCCGCTCTTCGCCGACCCCGACAACGGCGACTACCACCTGACCGCCGACTCGCCATGCATCGACACCGGTGACCCCGAATTCCTCCCGCAGCCGCTCGAGGCCGACATCGACGGCCACGCCCGGCTGTGGGACGGCGACGATGATGAGACCACCACCGTGGACATGGGCGCCGACGAGTTCGGCTCGTTCCCCTACGGCGACCTGAACTGCGACGGCCTCGCCAACGCGTATGACATCGACCGGCTGATCTGCGCCGTCAGCCCCAATTGTGACTACGAGGGGTTGTACCCCGATTGCGACCGCCGGCTGGCGGACTGCAACGGCGACGGCCTGGTCAACGCCTACGACATCGACAGCTTCATCGACGTTCTGGCCGGGAATTGACTCGGACTCATCTACTACTCATCCAGGGAGTACAGGAACATGCCGACGAAACACAGACCTTCAGCAGCGCTGCTGGGCGTTGTGCTGGTACTCGGCCTGGCGCTGGCCAGGGCACCCGCGAGCGATTTCTGGCGGATTACCGTCGTGGACGGTCCGGGAGTCGGTCCGCATACCAGCTTGGCGATCCTGCCCGCCGGCGGCCCGGCGATAGGCTACTACGACCGCGACAACGGTGATCTCAAGTACGCCTGGCGCGACGGCGCGACCTGGCACGCGACCACGGTTGACAGCACCGGCGACGTCGGCGGCTACACCAGCCTCGCCGTCCTGCCATCGGGCCAGCCGGCGATCAGCTACTTCGACTTCACGAACTACGCCCTCAAGTACGCCTGGTTCGACGGCACCGACTGGCACATCATCACCGTGGACGACGGTGACGCCGGCACTTGGAGCGCCGGCCGATACGGCAGCCTCGTGATCCTGCCCACCGGCCAGCCGGCCATCAGCTACTGTGCCCGCAATCGCCTGATGTACGCGTCCTTCGATGGCGCGGTCTGGAACCTCACGATGGTTGCCCCGCACGCCGCCGCCACCAGCCTGGCGGTGCTGCCGTCCGGTCAGCCGGCCATCGCCTACTCCGACCACTGGGACTACGCGCTCAAGTACGCCTGGTACGACGGCGTCACCTGGCACTCAGCCAGGGTGGATGGCAACGCCAGCGTGCTGCGGTGGCTCAGTCTGGCCATTTTGCCGTCGGGACATCCCGCGATCTGCTACCGCGACTATAAGACCCTCGACCCGTACGATAGCCTCAAGTACGCCTGGTTCGACGGCGTCAGGTGGCTTGTGGAGGAAGTGGATCCGTATGGCGGAGACGTGAGGTATGCCACGCACATCAGTTTGGGTGTGCAGCCTTCTGGTCACCAGGCAGCCGTCTACCGCTGGGGCTCCGGTTGGGTACAGTACATCTGGTACGACGACTATTACGACCTCTGGCGCGGCGGCGGCGGCTGGTACGGCACGGCACCCAGCCTGGCCTTTCGTCCCTCGGGCAAGCCCAGCATCAGCTACTTCGACGAGACTAACGGCGAGCTGCGCTACGCGTTCGCCGTCGATACCGGGGACCTGAATTGCGACGGCGTTATCAACGCCTATGACATCGACCCGTTTATTTGTGCGCTGAGCCCCAACTGCGACTACGCCGCGGAGTACCCCGATTGCGATAAGTCGCTGGCCGACTGCAACGGCGACGGCGTCGTAAACGCGTATGACATCGATGGCTTCATCGCACTGCTGGGCGGCAAGTAGCGCCAACCGAGACAAGGAGATTCACCGTGATACACACGAGTTTCAAAAACGCATTCACCTTGACGGAGTTGTTGGCTGTTTTTGCCGTGGTCGCCCTGCTGGCCACTATCGCGGTCCCGGCCATCCACGCGACGTCCCAAGCCCGCGGCCAGGTCGTTTGCCTGGCCAACCTGCGCGAGATCGGCCGCGCCTCACTCTTCTATGCCACCGACGACGCCCGCGAACAGATCGTTCCACTGCACCGCATGGCCGTGTCGACGCTGATCGGCACTGGCTTCGGTGGCACTGAGTGGTCCTGGCGTACCGCATTGCCGTCCGCCTACGGCGGCCGCACGCCGGTAACGCCGTTCCCGACCGAATCAGGAGTGGTCACGATCATGCTGGATGAGAACGGTTACTGGGGCACCCCCACGCGCCCGCTCAACAGCTACATCAGTGGCGACCTGGGCCTCGGCGACGACCTGGACGTGTTCCATTGTCCGGCGGACAGCGGCTATCCGGATGCTGAATGGGTCTGGGACGCACCGCAGGAAGCTGCTGGCATCCCCTGTTGGGACTTTCTCGGCAACAGTTACCGCATCAACACGCTGGGCGTCACATGGCTGAGTGGTAGCCTCAGAACCGGCGCGCTCCCATCCGGCCCCTGGGGACACTGGGCCTCATCCCTGGCCAGCCCGCTCGCCGAGACCGTGCTCTACTGCGAGCCGCTCTTCTTCAACTGGGCCTACGTCGCGGCATGGGGTGAGCAGCTTCCCCCGGTCCCCGGCTGGCACGGCGAGATCCTGTCCGACCACGTGGCCTATTGCGACGGCTCCGCCCGCATGACGGAGATGGGCGAGTTATACGAGTTCTCTGACGAGGAACTATACGAGATGGGCTACACGACGGCGTTCCCGGGCAGGTACTTCCTTCGCCGTGGACCGACCTGGCAAATGGATTGTTACCCCACGCCCGGCGCTCTCATCCGGGTCTTCGCGCCTAACGGACAGCCAATGACGCCATCCTTCCCCTACACCGGCTGGCCGTTTGACAACTATCAGTACAACCTCCCGCCGGAGTAGCCAGCGGTGAATAGCGAATGGCGAATTCAGAATGGAGTGTGCGGTCCTGATATAGGTTGACACTTTTGGTTGAAATCAGGAGGTGTCGACGATGCAGGATCGGGTGGTTCGGCGGTATAGTTCGTGTTTCAAGCGGCGCGGCGCATCGGCTCCTGGTGGTCGAGCCGGCAGCAGCGTGACGCGACTGAGCGCAAGTGTTGCCAGTTGCGGCACTACGCGACGGAATGTTACAATACGCAACAAATCCGCGGGCGTAGCTCAATTGGTAGAGCATCAGCCTTCCAAGCTGAATGTTGTGGGTTCGAGCCCCATCGCCCGCTTTCGAGAATCAGCTCAGAAACCCCGAAAAGACAGGGGTTTTACCACGTTCCGCTTGGAGTTCCCGCTGATTCGGTTATCTTCTCGATGTCCTTGTGGCGCCCTGGTGAATAAGGACGGTTTGACAGCATCTCGGATGCGTGATGCTGACATGGCGAGCCCGAAGAAGAGGGGTCGATTCTTCTCCGCCCTTTTTTACTGGGAGAGGAAGCAGTACACCAAGCCCCTGCGACTCAACGACAGGGACGAAGTGCTAGAACCAGTGTCGTAGTGGCCAGCGCAAGATCGACTCAGGCGTGGCCCGCGGGTCTACCGCCGCGACCATAGTGATTCAGGCATCAATACCGCCACGACCTGCCCGTGTGCACAGATCTCGCCAGCCGCGGTAATCGTGATCTCCACGCTGACCTTGCGCGGTTTCATCTCCATTATGCGCCCCCGCGCTTCCAAGGGCACGCCCATCGGCGTGGGTCGCAAGTAGTCCACCTTCAGCGACGCCGTGACGAAACGTAATGGCGGCTCCGTGTCGGGCGCGCGCCCCGCTGCCCGGTAGGCCGCCAGTGCCGCCGAGCCGGTCCCGTGGCAGTCCACGAATGACGCGATCAGGCCGCCGTAGACGTAGCCTGGAATGGCGGTGTGATATGGGCGTGGCGTCAGCACCGCGACCGTCTCGTCACCGTCCCACGCGCTTCTGATGTGCAAACCATGTTCATTGAGTCGTCCGCACCCGTAGCAGTGCGCGACATCTTCCGGGTAGAAGTCCTGGATAGCCGTCTCGGTCATCCACCTCACCTCTTGCACTAGTGGCCATTGATACTACAAAAACCCCAGCGGTTTCCGCTTTTCAGATCACGCGGCGCTGCCTGCCGGCACCACCGGCCTCGGCAAGCTACGATCTCACACATTCACCGTCAACTCGGACACCGGAAACGATGTATGCCGTCGCGGCAGTGAATGGCCGCCGTATTATCGATCACAACGTGTTCCACGAAAAGACCGTGCCGGCGGCGATCGACGACATGCACGCGAACCGCGTCCGCCGAGACCTCGTCGCGCAGCCGACCGACTGGGAGTGGTCGAGCGCGCGGTTCCGGGAGACTTGGCCGAAGATGCCTGTTCGGATGGATGATCCGTTCAACCGAGCAATTCGACAGCTCAAGAGTAGGGCACACCGTCGGTGCGATTCGCCCAGTGAAGACCGTAGGCTGCGGATCGCCACATCAATCTCGATAAACAAGTCGACGAATTGGAATGGTGCTTCGAGATGCACCCTGCGACCTAAAGATTGCAGCGGGAATTGCCGCAAGGTTGCCCAGCCTTGAGCGAAGCGCAATGCTGGGATATACACTCCACAGATTCCGTCCAAATGCTTGCTTTCCTGTAGGTTGCCTTAACCACATCACGCAGCGTCCAGCTTCACAAACTCACGGAGGATTCCCCCGAATTCGTCGTCGTCGTTGACGAGTTTTGCGAGGATCTGCATCTGCTCTTTGTGCTGTGGGGCGTCGGTTACGCAATGAAGATGTCCGTAGGCTGGATCCTCCTCTATGTTGGGATCCTGTCGCGGAACGAGCGGTGGACTGACTCTTGAAGACAGACCTTCAAAAGATAGCCAAACGATCCCGGGGAGGTTACCGCCGAAGAACTTGGATTTGGAATAATAGGCTTGATATTGATCGAGGCTCGTCTCGCTACGGAGTGATTCGTCTTGAAACGTAAATGAGAGTGTCGGGTCTTTCTCCTTGAATGCCCTCCAGTGTACTACCCGCCGTATCATGTGGTCTGGAAGACCTACACGTCGTAAAAACCGATCGCTCGCCTGGAACGGAGTCAAGGACGGTGGATTAGCCATGCGATCGCGCCCAGAATGGGTCCAATCTGATGAATCCTGCACTTTCGCTCCGTTCGGTGCATTCGCTCGTCGATTGAAACGATGCCAATGGTGATACCGTCTGCGTGAAACTCGAAGGATGCCTGCCGTTTCGAAATTTGGCAATGGGCGACGATGGTGATCATATCTTCCTCGTCCTCGAATGCCGCGACGCGGTTACCCGGCTTGTTCGCAAGTTCAAGCCCAACGCCGTGTGTGAACTTCCTGCAAAGTTCGGCAGCGGGTGATTGGCGTATACGAACGGGAAGGTCACCAAGATCGGCGTGAATCTGTCGGACAAACCGCGCTTCAGCATTGCTCAGAAATACACTGGGCGCGTTCGACGGATCGGACCAGAGTGTTCTTAATTGAGTTGGGCGGAAGACCATCGATACCCAATCGGCGAAGTTCGACGCCGAAGCATCAACCGGTATGTCTTCCGTAGGGGGTGGATCCCGGCGATCGTCCTCAGATGCCGTCAACGATGCGTCGTCGAACATCTCAGTATCAATACAGGAGGGGTACGTCCCATCAGCAGTACTGAGTTTCGGCAAAAGCAGGCTAGTCATTGGCCACCTCCTTTAGCATCCATTCCTGCTTTGCGTGATCCGAAATCAGCTTAAGGAAGAAAACTTGGAGGTATTCGTGGATCTCTTCTAGCGCCCGCTGCGCATTCAGCGACCCCGCGAGCCGAATCCCAGCCGCGGTCGTGAGTCGATATCCTTCGTGTACACTGTCACCGAGTTTAGCTGTCACTTGTTCCAGGGCGAAGCGAACATCGACCCGATTGTGCTCGCTCCAACCAGCCTCCAGCTTACGAATCTGGCGAGCGTCATCCATCAGGCTCAGATGCGCTTTCTCTGAGAAGTAGTTGCTCACCACGGACGAGGGATCGGTTGCCGGCAAGAAGTTCACGTACGACATGTTAACGACGGCAACTCCCGGGAACGCGTCGTCGCCTAATCCCTCCGCAAGTGCATCGACAGCTTTCCAGAGTGCATCGCGCAGGGCGGGATACCGAGGGTACTCCATCTCAGACAACCCGGGCTGCTTGATCCACCTCGCGACGATCACCTTTGGGTGCACGCTGACTGTTAAACCGGCGTTGTGACCGCCATATACGGCCCCGGGGAGAGAACTAGGTCCGAACTCAGCCGGGCTAGGTCCGAACCCCGGAGCCACTTCAAGTTGTTGCGGCGCGCTGAGCGTCGAAAATTCCGGTTCAAGGAGGTTCTTTATCGAATTGACGACATTGTAGCTGACAGAAACCGCTTCAGATAAGCTTGCGCGCAATGCCGCCTCGATGAGGGGTAGATTATGAAAGTCTAGCCGGGTTTTTGGGGTGGGTGTAGAGTTCATTTTACCACGTCGTTGACTCGAACAGAGGTTTTGATCATGAGCTGCTCCACTTCACTCTATTATACGCAAGCTCAGCACGCAAGTTCGGAGTGACGTTTTTAGGTAGTGCATGAGTGCGCGACGCATGACACGTTTCTCTGACCGTGCGGATGACTGTGTGCCACTCCTCTCGAGCAGTGTCTGGCAGACGCCCGTGCTACTATTAGCGAGCACCAATATCGATGGATGGAGTGGCGAAGCGCGTGAATCGGATTTCGGGGATTATCTACTAAAAATCCGAATCTCTGTTCACCGAGGTAACTCGCCAGGATAGTGTCCAGGTCGCCGGCTGGGACTTGGTGCATATTCAGATCCTCGGGGGGTTCATTCTTAGTAAGTGGCCGATTAAGTGCCGCCGTGGTTGCTGCAGGGACAAAGACCATTTCCCTGGAACCCCGGATGGCTTAACATACATAGTTCGTCCGACTCTTCCGGCGAGCGGCGAGCTTCTGATCGTCCAATAGCTGACCTTTTCCTCGCAGGTGATCTCCAGATTGCCACGTTTAACAGCATTGACGAGCAGCTCTCGCATTCCCACGGACACATCGGAGGCGCCGCGGGAAGAAGCCCCCCTATTTAAGCGTCATTAATTTGTCACATTAAGTACCGCCAATGTCACCTTCTCGTTCGTGGTACCGGTTCCGAGGACGGCGCAGGTTGTCAGGACTGACAGGCTGGTGTAGGATACTAACGCGAGGTCGAAACCCGAATGGAGTCTAATCACATGCGAAGGCAATCCGGCTGGATTATTATTGTCGCGCTGCTGCTCTTGTCTAATCTGGGCGGCTGCCCTCAACTGTTAAACGCCCTGGAAGAGCTGGAAATCGTAATCGAGAACAACGTCGGCGTCATCCAGCGTGATGACCCGCGCTACCTCGCGCGGCCCGCGGGTGCGACCAGCGGAGACACCGTTATTATCACGGGCGACGTCATCATCGATATCTCCGAACAACTCGTGATCGAGGAACTGCCCGACATCACGCTGGTCGGGCTGGAGAATCTTACCGGTTACGACATCTTTCTGGAGTATTTCGCCGAAGACGCCCTGGAATCGGTCCTGATCCTCTCGGGCGAAACCCTGTTCATCGAGTACTGGTGTCTCGAAGACCTAGAGCTGATCTCCGAGCGCGACTTCGATCCGTTCGACGGCTTGTTCGTGGACGAGTTCGACCTGTCGGGTTTACCGTACTACAACGGGATCGACTTCTTCTGCGGCGAGGCGATCATCATCACGATTACGCCGGACGCGATCGACACGACGTACGAAACCATCGACCTGTAGTTCCCGGACCGGCCGCATGATATCTTGTGCGCCTCGCGCTGCGGCGGGGCGTGCCAGTTCGCGACTCAAAAAGAAGGATTGATTCATGTCAAGACAAGACCGTCACCACTCACGCTGGCCCGGCATGCTGATGCTGCTGTTGGCTTGCGCTCTATCCTCGACGTTGTGGGCCCAGGATGACCTCGGACTCGATAACGAAGTCGAGATCATGGGCCGTGGTCCGATTCACGAGGCTTTCGCGGCGCCGGTCGTGTTCGATCCCGAGCCGGGGCTGTTCGTGTACAGCCCGCCGCCAGAATCCATCGAGGAAATGCCCCCGGACGAGCGGCCCGAGGGAAACTTCGTCTGGATCGGCGGCTACTGGAGTTGGGACGACGAGGACGGCGACTACCTGTGGGTGAGCGGGATCTGGCGCGATGTACCGCCCGGTCGGCAATGGGTGCCGGGCTACTGGCGACAGTCTCCGAAAGGTTACCAGTGGATTTCGGGATACTGGATGGCTACGGCCAGCAACGTGGTTGAGTACCTGCCGCTGCCGCCGGCGAGCATCGAGGTAGGCCCGTCCAGCGAGCCGCCCACGCCCGGGCACACCTGGATTCCGGGTTGCTGGGTATGGCACGAAACACGCTACGTGTGGCGCCCGGGATACTGGATCGTGTACCAGCCGGACTGGGTATGGGTGCCAGCCAGTTACGTATGGACCCCTGGTGGCTGTCTCTTCGTCGACGGCTACTGGGACTATGCGCCGGTGCGGCGCGGCGTGTTATTTGCACCTGTTCGCATGTCACGCGTGGTCTATTCACAGCCGGCGTTCGTCTACTCGCCGCACGTGGTGATCGACGTCGACCTGGCGGTTGGTCACTTCTTCGCCCGTCCGCGCGTGCGGCACTACTACTTCGGCGACTACTACGCCCGCGAGTACGTCGCGGCCGGGATTTACCCAAGCTTCGCCTTCCACTACAGCCGCTACGGTTACGACCCGATCTACGCCCGCGAGGTGATCGTGCACCGCGCGGTCGACCCCGGTTGGGATCTGTCGATTCGCGCGGATTTCTTCCAGCGGCGCGAGAAAGTGGAACTGCGCCCGGTCCGTACGTATGTCACGCGGCGCACGGCGGTGGGGCAACCGGTGATCCAGAGCCACACCGTGATCTCGCTCGCCAAGCCGCTCAACGTGTATTCCAGTCGCAGTGGCTCGAAGTTCGTTCGTCTCGACGCAGGGCAACGTGAAAAGGCACACTCCACGTCGCGGGCGTTACGCGATTACACGCGGCAGCGCGCCCAGCGCGAGGTAGTGTCGAGTGATCCGCGGCTGAAGCAGGGCAGCGAGCAGCGCTCGCGGCGCGTGGAGATGCCGCGCTCGCCGCTGGAGCGTGAAGCGCGCCAGAGTGAAACGATCCGACGGTCCCCGCCGCGCCCCGAGCCGCCGGCCGCTACTAGCCCGAAAACCCAAACGAGCCCGGACAGACGCCGCCCGGAACCAACCGAGAAAATGCGTTCCAAGACATCGAGCCGCGGCAAGCGCCCGTAGGACGGCAAGAGCCGTGAGTCCCGTCCTGGAGTAACGTACTTATAAAAACAGATGCCCACTCCGCCCTGGACGAAGTAGAAAGCGCCAGGACTAGCGCCGCGAGCGCTGGTTCAACGTGTCCAGAGTCCACTGAATTGTCCATGCCAGAGCGCACTTGGAGGATTCGTGATGGGGGCGTTCCCACGCTTGGACGGGCAGCAGTCTAGCCAGAGGTATCGTCAAGGTTGCCGGCACGGACTTGGTGCAGATTTAGATTCTGAGGGGGGCCTTATTCTTGGGAAGTGGCCGATTAAAAAGAAGCCATGGATGCGGTGAGGAAAGAGGCCGTTTCCCGGGGCCCTGGGATGGCTTAAAATGCATGGCTTATCCGGCTCTTCCGGCGAGCGGCGTGGATGTACATAAGTCCGCTGAGTTTGGGATCGCGATAGGCTGTTAACCCATGAGTCCCAAAGGTTCCGACAAAACGGCTAAATTACGAGGCGATTCGGTCTCGGCGTGGCAGGATTGGCGCGTGCGGCGTTTTCCGCGGTTGATGCAACGCCGCGTCGAGGAAATCCTGCTGGTATCGAGCCCCTATGACGCCTTCAGCCTGGAAGAAGACGGGCTGCTGACCGAGGTGATCTACTCGGAGTACGTTGATCTGGGCCTAACGCATGCTCCGAACGTCACGCGGGTCTCGACCGGCGAAGAAGCCCTGGAAGCCATCCGCGGCGGTCGGTTCGACCTGGTCATCACCATGCTGCGGCTGGGGGATATGGATGTTTTTCGAATTCAGCACGGCGTTGCGCCAGGAGCGTCCCGACCTGCCAATCGTGCTGTTGATCGCCAGCAACTGGGAGTTGGCGCGCGTCTCCGAGTTGCGCGATCGGATCAGTGTCGATGGCGTCTATGTCTGGTACGGCGACACAAAAATCTTCCTGGCGATTATCAAGTGTCTGGAGGACCGCTGGAACGCCGAGCATGACGCGCGGGTGGCCGGAGTAGGTACCATCATTCTGGTGGAAGACTCCGTGCGTTTTCGTTCATCGCTGCTGCCGATCATGTACACCGAGCTGGTCAACCAGACCCGCGCGGTGATGGCGGATGGAATCAACCGCATGCATAAGCTGTTGCGCATGCGTGCCCGCCCGAAGATTCTCGTCGCCGAAACCTACGAAGAGGGCATGGAGCTCTACAGCCAGTTTCACAAGTATATGTTCGGCGTGATTGCCGACGTCAGCTTTCCACGGGGCGGGCACCAGGATCCGCGCGCCGGAATCGAGTTTATCCGGCAGGTAAAAGTGGACTATCCCGACACGCCGGCCTTGCTGCAATCCTCGGATCTGGAGAACCGCACGTTGGCCGAGGCCATCGGAGCGCATTTTTTGCATAAGCGTTCGGCGACACTGCTGGAAGATGTCCGCGAATTCATGTTGACTAATTTTGGTTTCGGCAACTTCATGTTCCGCATGCCGGATGGGCGCGAAGTGGGGCGCGCGGCGGATCTGCGTTCGATGGCGGCCGAGCTGCGCCGGGTGCCGGCGGAATCGGTTGAGTATCACGCCCGGCGAAACCATTTCTCGAACTGGTTGCGGGCTCGCACGGAATTCACGCTGGCCCGGCGACTGCGTCCCCGGCGCGTTTCGGATTTCAGCGATCTTGAATCGATCCGGCAGTATCTGATCTCGTCGATTGATGAGGCGCTGCGTGTGAACCGGCGTGGGATGGTGGAGGATTTTTCGCGCGAACGCTTTGACGCCGGCAGTTCATTCGCGCGCATCGGCGGCGGCTCACTAGGCGGCAAGGCGCGCGGCCTGGCATTCGTCGACGCGCTCCTGGCCGGAACCGAGCTGGACCGCGAGTTTCCGGAAGTGAACATTCACGTGCCGCACTCGGTGGTGATCGGCACGGACGTTTTCGATGAATTTCTGGAGAGTAACCGGCTGCGCGTGATGGCGCTGCGCACGCGCGACGATGAGTGGCTGACCTGGGCTTTCCTGACAGCCAAGCTGCCGCCGCGCGTCGTGCGGGATTTTCAGGCTTTCCTCCAACTGGTGCGCTGTCCGATCGCGGTGCGTTCCTCGAGCCTGTTGGAGGATTCACAGTATCATCCGTTTGCCGGGGTCTACGCCACGCACATGATTTCGAACAACCATAATGACGATCAGGTGCGGCTGGCGCAATTGTGCGATGCGGTCAAACTGGTTTACGCCAGCACTTTCTTTTCCGCGGCGCGGCACTATCTGGAGGCCACGCCCCACCGCATCGAGGAAGAGAAGATGGCGGTGGTCTTGCAGCCGGTGGTCGGTAGTCGTTACCGGAATCACTACTATCCAAACTTTGCCGGCATGGCCCGTTCATACAACTTTTACCCGTTCGGCCACATGCAGCCGGAGCATGGGGTGGTATCGGTGGCGCTGGGCCTGGGCAAGATGGTGATGGAGGGCGGGGCGGCGCTGCGCTTCTGCCCGACCCACCCCCAAGTGTTGCCACAATTGTCGCTGGGGGAGGCGTTTTTGAACCAGTCACAACGTACATTTTTCGCGGTGGACATGAACCATCCGGAGCGCGGGCCGGACGCGAACGAAGACGAATCGCTCCCAGAGCTTGACCTGGATATCGCGGAACAGGACGGCACGCTGGCGCCGGTGGCTTCCATCTGGTCACCCGAGAACCAGACCTTTTATGATGGGATCTACCGTCTGGGCATCCGGGCGGTGACCTTCGCCCACGTGCTGAAGTCCGATGTATTTCCGTTGGCCAGGATTCTGGAGCGGTTGTTGCAGCTTGGCCACGCCGGCATTAATCGCGCGGTTGAAATAGAGTTCGCGGTCAATCTCAATGCCCAACCCAAAGAGTTCGCCATTCTGCAATTGCGCCCGTGTATGGGTGGCGAAGATGATACTGAACCTGTTGATGTGGGAGAATGTTCCGGAGCGGATGTACTCTGTCACAGCCCCAGTGCCCTGGGCAATGGGTTGATCGACAACGTGCGCGATATTGTGTACGTGCGGCCGGAGAACTTCGATCCGACCCGCACGTTTGAAATCGCGGCCGAACTCGCCAAGCTGAACGAGACCTTACTGGCGTCCAATCAACCTTGTCTGTTGATCGGTCCCGGGCGCTGGGGCTCATCGACGCCGGCTCTGGGTATCCCGGTGAACTGGGCCGACATCTCGGCGGCGCGCATCATTGTCGAAACGACGCTAAAGGACTTCATCGTCGACCCTTCGCAGGGCAGCCATTTTTTCCAGAACCTGGTTTCCTTCGGGATCGCGTATCTGACCATCGATCCGTTGGGCGGGCGCGGTTATCTGGACTGGCAATGGCTGGCCGACCAGCCGGCCGAGTGGGAAGGACCCCTGGTGCGCCACATACACCTGAATCACCCGCTCGAGGCACGTATCGATGGGCGCGATTCGCAGGCGGTGGTGCTCAAACGAGCCCGGCATGTCTTGCTCGATTAGTCCGCGACGCGTCGCGTGGCTTGACAGGCTCCCGCGCTGCAATAGAGTGACTTGGATGAATGCGATGATACGCAGGCGGCAGGCGGATTGTCGGCGGGTGCGCCTGATGTGCGGCGCGGAGTGGCGCTGATGGTAACACTGCATGCCTATGTGCTGCGCGAGCTGCTGAAGACCTTCGCGCTGACGCTGGTGGCGCTCACGGCGCTGTTTACCATGGGGGGCGGTCTATATAACGTATTACGATATGAGGGCATCAGTGCGGGGGACATCCTGGGCTTCATCCCCATGCTGATCCCGATTGTATTGACACTGACCATGCCAGTGGCGGCCTTGTTCGCGGCCAGTATCGTGTACGGTCGCCTGACGGCCGACAACGAGCTGCTGGCCTGTCGAGCCGCGGGTGTCAACGTACATCGCCTGTTTCTCTCGGCCATCCTGCTGTCGGTAGCGGTGGCGGCCTTCTCGCTGTTCTTCGGTGATTTGGTCATTCCAGACTTCATCCGCCGGCTGGACCATTTCGCCCGGACGAACCTGCGCGACATCGCCTATCAGAAAATTCAGGTCAAGGGACACATCCGCTACGAGCGGGATGGCGAACGCTATTTGTTGACGGCGCGTAATGCCCGCAAACCCAGCGAGCGGGCTTTGCGGGCCCAGAATCTGCCCTTCGCGGACGGCATCAGCTATCTGCAGGTGGAGGCACCGGTTTTCCTGCATATCGATGATAACGACGTGCTGGCGCGTTATACCTCGGCGGGTTATGGATTGTGTCAATTCGATGCCCGCCAGTCGCCGATGGAAGTCACGGTTTATGTCGATGAGGGTCATGACTTCGATCTGCGGCAGCGCAGCGTGCACCTCAAACGGCAGCAACTCGGCCCGATCACTATTCCGCTCGAGTTTCCGCGCAAGCCATCGATGGTGGACCTGGCGACGCTGATGCGTTGGCAACGGCGGCCCTGGGAGTCTGATAAGCTCCGCAAGAACGTGGAAGAATACTTGTCAGCACTGATTCAGCAGCGTTTTTTCGAGGATTGCGCGCGGCGCGTCGCGCACGGCACGGCTATCGAGCTGATCGACGAGCAAGGGCGCCAGTTCCAAATCACCGCGGCGACGTGCGTGGAGGAACGTAACGGGTTGTTGCTGAACGGCGCCCGCGTGGACGATCTGAGCGGCGACCAGCAACGACCGTTGTATTATGAAGCGCCGCTGCTGAGGATGTCGCCGACGCGCGCGGTGGCGGGGCGCATGATGATCGAGATGCGTCTGGAGCGCGCGGAAAAGCCGGTTATCGAACACCACCCGCGCGCCAGTGACTATGTGCCAGGTCGCGAGAAGGCCGACGTATCTTTCACGGACAGGTTTCTTATTCCGGATCATATTCTGGCCGACATGCAGACCTTTAAGGAAAGTGATGTATTCAATCCGGCCATCGAGCTTTCCAGCCATGTCGGACTGGCCGACCGCCGCGTCGGCTTGCAAGAGGCCGCCGCCAAGTTGCGGCGCAAGCTGGCGGCTCTGGTGCATTTCCGGCTGGGCTTCACCGCCAGCACCCTGGTGACGGTGTTGATGGCCGCGGCGCTGGGCGTGGTCTTTCGCGGGGCCCGCGCCCTGGCGGCCTTTGGTCTGGCCTGTATCCCCTTTGGCAGTGTTACGATTCTGATGGTTATGGCGCGACAATTAGGCGAAAATGAGGGTACCGAGTTATTCAGCCCACTATTGACCTGGGGTGGTCTGGGGCTGGTGGCCGTCGTTGACCTGCTGATATTGCGTCTGGGTGTGCGGCGCTAACGGAGCCGGCTGGATAGTGACCACGATCGACCGCTATATTGCCCTGACTTTTCTGCGCAGCTATGTGGTGCTGCTGCTGGTGGGCGTGGGTCTTTACATCACGACCGATCTACTGGTGAACCTGGACGAATTCACCGAGAATCGGGAATTGAGCTTCGTGCAGGTCCTGTTGGTCATGCGCGACTACTACGGCCACAACCTGCCGCTTTACTTTCACCAGCTTAGCGGCCCGGTGCTGGCCTTCGCCGGCGCTTATACCGTCGCCATGATGCTCCGGAACAACGAGATGACCGCCCTGGTGGCGGCGGGCATGCCGCTGCAACGCCTGGCGGTACCCATCATGGTGTGCTCCGTGGTTATCGTGGCTCTATCGGTGATTAATCGTGAGATTATCCTGCCGCGCTACGCCCACAAGATCGCGCGCCAGCATGATGACATCACCGGCACGCGCACCGCCGGCGTGTACTGCGCGCGCGACGATAATGACGCCATCCTGACAGCGCGCGGGATCAATCTACCGCAACGTCGACTGGATTATGTCGTCATCATCGAGCCCGCTGAATCCGGTCGGCTGGCGCATGCCATCCAGGCGGACTATGCCGTCTACGATCCCCAGCGACGCACCTGGCGGCTGTATCGCGGGCGGCGGATTGTCGAAGCCGACGCCTTGGACGATGGCAGCCAGCAGTTCGGCATCCGACGCGAGACGGTCGAGGAATACCCCTTTACGCTCTCACCCGAGGAATTGTTGCTGCGGCAATCCTCCGAGTGGGCCGGCATGCTCAGCCTGCGGCAGATGAATGCCCTGTTACGTAGCAGCAATCTGCCCAATCTCGGCAGTATTCGCATGCAAAGGCACATCTGGTTGACGCAGCCGGTGTTACAATGGTTGCTGTTGGTGCTGGCGCTGCCCTTCTTTCTGACACGCGAGCCGACCAACGTATTGGCGGCCGGCGGCCGCTCGTTGCTGATGACCGGCGCGTTCTTCGGCGTGGCGTTCGTGGCCCACAGCACGCTGGGTGGGCAATACGCGGCCCTGGTGGCCTGGATACCGATTCTGACATTTGGTCCCATGGCGGTCCTGTTACTGGCAAATGTGAAGACATGACATGGCACACATAGTAATCATCGAAGACGAACCGGATCTGGCGATGGGGTTGCGCGACAACCTCGAATTCGAGCAACACACCGTCGCGCATGCCCTCAATGGCGAGGAAGGCGTGGCCCTGGTGTCCGGGCGGCCCACCGACCTGGTGCTGCTGGACATCATGCTGCCGGATATCAGCGGTTTTGAGGTCTGCCGGCGACTGCGTTCCAGCGGCTACACCATGCCGATCATCATCCTCAGCGCGCGCAGCCAGGAGATCGACAAGGTGCGCGGCTTGGAACTGGGCGCCGACGACTACATCACCAAGCCCTTCGGCCTGCGCGAACTGCTGGCGCGCGTACACGCCGCCCTGCGCCGGGCGGAAGGGGCCGCGACGGCCCCGCGCATGCAATTCCAGATCGGCGAGCGCGAAGTCGACCTGATGCGGCAGAAGATCGTCGCCGGCGAGGAAGAGAGTCCGCTGGGCTACTACGAGGCGGAGATCCTGCGCATGCTGCACGAGCGCCTGGGTGAGGCGGTGCCGCGCGCCGAGCTGCTCGAGCACATCTGGGGCAGCGGCGTCTACCCGGCCGATCGCACGGTGGACAACCACATCGTCAGCCTTCGCCGCAAGCTCGAACCCGACCCGAAGAACCCCCAGTACATCCTGACGGCCCACGCGGTGGGGTATAAGCTGGTGCTCTGAGCCGCGCCGGCGGCCATACAGAGCCTAGGGTGGGCCGTGTTTCAGCAAGTGTGTCGGGCCGTGACGCCCAGAACACGGCTCACAGAGCCGTGCCACCCGCCGCTCCAGAATGGAGGTTCCAATGAGATGCCCGCAATGTGGAGCGCCTGATGATCGAGAGGCTTCGTTCTGTGCAACCTGTGGCGCGCGCATACACCACGGTCCGAAGAGTCGGGTTGAGCGGGCAGCAGATGCACCAGTTTCGTTTCGGATCATGATGGAAGTACTCCAACGCAGATTTGAAAGTGAATATCCTCAGGTTCAGCATTGGCGACAATGGTCGTTACTTCCGATGTGCGGCACAGTCGGTGGCTGCCTAGCGCTTGCGATGCGCCTTTATTATGATGTTCCAGCGACAGAACGAACTCACCTTGAGCAGACCATGCGCCGTGTATTGCAGCAACGCTTTCCGGACTCTGAGCGCGCTTATGAAGATTGTTATCAATTCGTTACCGAGGGCTTGTGTTCCATCAACCGCGCGAACCGAGGGCAATATGTTTTCGTTATGGTTGCCACGTGGGTGATTTCCGTCGTCAGCGAGGGGATGGTCATCGATAACCAGGAGCATATCACAGCGCGTATTGCAGAAATCTACCAGAATCAGACAGCCGGCTTCTGGAATGAGCAGGTCGAGTAGATCTGCATTTACGAGATAATTAGCCGGTGCCATGCTTTGTTGCGCGGCAACCGACTTGATTACGGCACACGTTTTTGAAACTCTTCTTCGGACAATGGCTGGAGGTCAATCGAGTAAGGG
>JBDRDH010000039.1:0-5879 GCA_043820985.1 Planctomycetota bacterium | reverse complement strand
GTGATGCTGGCTGAGCCTGCCCACGTGGTCCAGTCCAGTGATTAGTGGAGGTAAACGGTATGAAAGCGATGGTGCTGGAGGACGTTGCGCCGATTGAGCGAGCCCCCCTACGGCTGGTCGAGCGTCCAGCCCCGCAACCGGCTGCCGGGGAGGTGCGGTTGCGAGTGCACTATTGTGCGATTTGCCGTACCGATCTACATGTCATCGAAGGCGACTTGCCACGGCAGACGCTGCCAATCGTCCCCGGTCATCAAGTGGTCGGGACGGTGGTGGAGTTGGGTGCCGGTTGCCAACGGCTCCGCATTGGCCAGCGTGTCGGCGTGGCCTGGCTGCGGCACACGTGTGGCGAATGTGATTTCTGCCGCCACGAGCACGAAAATCTATGTGAGGCACAGCGCTTTACCGGCTATCACGCCGACGGGGGCTATGCCGAGGAAACGGTCGTGCCCGAGGCATTCGCTTACGAGATGCCGGAGGTATTCGAGGATGCTGATGCGACGCCGTTGTTGTGTGCCGGGATCATTGGGTATCGCGCATTGAAGCGGGCCCAGTTGCCGCGTGGGGGGCGCTTGGGATTATATGGTTTCGGCTCCTCGGCCCACGTGGTGTTGCAGATTGCCCAACATCGGGGCAGCGAAGTGTACGTGGTGACGCGCGGCGAGAATCATCGCGAGCTGGCCCGGCGAATGGGCGCGACGTGGGTGGGCGCGGATGCCGGCGAGATGCCGGTGAAGGTTGATAGTGCCATCATCTTCGCGCCCGCCGGCGAGTTGGTCCCTCCGGCATTGACGGCTCTGAAGAAGGGTGGCACGCTAGCCCTGGCGGGCATTTACATGAGCGACGTACCGCGAATGCAGTACGAGGAGCACCTGTTTTACGAGCGCGACATTCATTCGGTGACCGCCAATACCCGTGTCGATGGACGCGAACTGCTGGCCGAAGCCGCGCAGATTCCCATCCGCCCACATGTAACCCGTTACGAACTGACCGACGCCAACCAGGCTTTGCAGGATCTCAAGGCCGACCGCATCAACGGCACCGGCGTGCTGATGATCGGACGCGACTAACGCGCCGTTGCGTGTCTGGTTTTATGGGTACCACTAGTGGCAAGTGGGAGGTTCTGGCACTTCCTGGCACATCATACGTGCAATCCGGTCGATATTTGCAGCGGTGATGCAATACTCGGGATGCGATTGCGTCTTTACTGAAGACAAGGTTGCCGACCTGGCAGCCACGGGCTCCGGTGTCCGCCACATCCGTGTGGGGCACGATGCGACGGCGTAATTAAAGGAGAGCCAAACATGTTCACAAAGATGCGCTGTAACTGGATGGTCGTGTTGGTCGTCATGCTGGGAGTGACTCAGCAGGTCAGCGGGGATGATCGTGGTCCGACTTCCGGCAAGGATCCGGCCCCTGGCTTCCTGCGTGAAATGCGGTTCCTGGATGTTGACCGTGACCGGCAAATCGATGCGCGCGAGCTGGCGCAAGGACAACAGATGGCCGCCGTGCTTCTCTCGCTGTCGTGGGAAGAACTGGATAGTGACGGTGATGGCACAGTGAGTCATAGTGAGTTCGAAGCGGCTGCTAATAGGGCGTTGCAGACGCAGACGTCGGCGGAAGAGGACGCGGACTTGGCCGAGGACGAACTCTTCGATGCGCTGTCGCCGGGCCTGCTGTTGTCACAATTGTCCGAGAAGGAAGAGTACGCGGAGGAGCTGGCGGCCTTGCGCGAGGCGGTCGAGGATCTGGATGACCATGATACGGTTGTTACGCAGGTCATCAAAAATCCGAAGCTTTATCCGCGGCTCTACCCGGTCGTGTATACATATGCTCGGCACTATCCACACCGGCCGGCGTGGCAGGCATACGTCAAGGCGCAGCATCGCTACCACTACCGACATCCCCTGGGACACAAAGCCCAGCCGAAGACAAGCGCGCTTTCACCGAAAGCCAAGCCGGCGGTCAAGCCCAAGGTAAACGGTAAGCCGGCGAAATCGGTCAAGCCACCGAAGTCAGATAAACCGCGGAAATCGACCGGGCCGAAACGCGGCGGTCGCGGCCGGCCGTAGTTCACGTGTCTGGCTGGGTGGCCCATGGCTTTAGCCGTGGGGAACACGAATCAATGTGCTATTCGCGTCCCCCACCTCTAAAGAGGTGGGCCACCCTACCACCCTACCACCGCCGGTTGTGGGTGTTTGCCGGCGGCGGGCACTATGTACGCCGGTGAGCGACCAGGATGATGTCCTGGCTTTCTTCCCGGTCGTATGGCTGTTCATCGTAGCTACCGAATAACTGTATCTCTGTCAGGCCGGCGCGCTCTGCCAGACTTTGAAGCATTTGGGCCTCGAAGCCGTGAATGTTGGCTGTATGGAAATGGCTCGTCACGGTGTCGTCTTTCAGATCCAGGGCGACGAAGTCGACAAATCCTCGTGATCCGATGCGGTGTATCCCTTTCAGTACAATGCGATCATCATCCCCGAGCCGGATGCGTTTGCATTTTTGCCACGTGGTCGGGCCTTCCGACAGACGCCACAGATTCAGAACTTGAACCACGATCACACCACCGGCCCGGATGGATGTGCGCATGGCGCTCAATACCTGCTCGACGGTTTCCGAATCGGCGGCGATCGCGAGCGAGTTCCCCACGCAGATCGCCGCATCGAAACTTGCGGGCGGATCAGCGGGTTGCTCGAAGGAGCGCTTGATCCAATCCAGGTGGCTACGCCCGTTCCACTGCTGGCGGCAGTAGGCCAACATGTCCGGATCCACATCCGCGCCAGTCACGTGCAAACCCCAGGAGTTGAACATGGCGGCGTGGTGCCCGGTTCCACAGGCCACATCAAGCACGCGGGACACACCGATCTCCGCGAACAGACGTTGATAGAAGGGAGCTTCGCGCTCCAGACGCCGGGACCAATCCACCATGGCGTCGTAAATCTCAGGTCTGGCATCAAAGTGAGTGTTCGTCGGTTCTTCCGGCATGGTATGCTCCCGAGGGGGGAATCGGATCCGGCATTCAACGCCGCGAATAGTATCACCAGAGCCTAGCCAGCATCGTCGTTGTTGGCCACCCCGGACATTGGAATGATGGCTACTTTACGTAGCGGGACCTTGTGACACGCGGCGTTCGCTCACATAATCACCCTGTGTACAGGTTAATCGGTGACCGCCGTGGTTATGACCACAGATCCAGGGAGTTGCGATGGCCGGTACCCGGGATAGCGTGAAAAAGTTGCGACAGGAGTTGGATGAGAAGGAACTCCAACTCAAGAAGCTGCGCGGCAGCCGGTCGCGGCGTAAGCGTGTGCACGATGCGCTCCAGGCCCACATTGATTCTCTGACCGCCGAGCGCGATCGCCTGCAGGCATCCCTATCCTGCCTGCTGGGCTCGCGCGAATGGCGCCTGCTGCAAGTATTGCGGCGATTGCGCGAGCGTCTGGCGCCCTATGGCACTCGGCGGGCACGCTGTGTCTGGCACCTGGCGGATATGCTGCTGAAACGGCCACGCCATCTGCGCGGGCAACCGGGATCCATGCCGGCCATCATTGGCGGCCCGGATCAAACCGCCACAGCCATGCTCGAAAAGATATTGGCGGCTCATCCTGAGCGGCGCGGAATCGTGATCTACCCGCCGCTGATCGACTGGGGCTGGATGAAGCAGCGCCCGCACCAACTTATGCTCCAGTTCGCGCGGGCCGGCTTCCTGGTTTTCTTCTGCCCGCCGCAGACGCGCACGGACTTTGTCGGCTATTTCAGCCGCGTGGCGGAACGGGTGTATCTTTGTGGTTGCATTGACTGGCTGTACGAGCTGCACAGCCCGATCGTGCTGGTCAACAAACCCCAGCATGATGAGGTGCTGCGCCATTTTCATCAGGCGTATGTAATTTACGATTGCCTGGACGACCTAGCAATTCACTCACCCACCGGGCAAGTTGATGATAATTCCCGGGGACGACATCGCAAGCTGCTCGAGACGGCCACGGTGGTCTGTGCCACGGCGGACCGTTTGTACGCCGAGGTGCGCCAGGAACGGCCGGACGCCTTGCTGGTGCCGAACGCGGCCGACTTCGATCATTTCCATTTGCCTTTTGATCCCGTCGTGCCGCCCGATCTGGCGCCCGTGGTGCGGCAAGGCAAGCCGCTGATCGGATATTACGGCGCGCTGGCGGAGTGGTTTGACTTCGAGCTGGTCTGGAGCGTGGCCCGGCAGTGCCCGGAGTACAATTTTGTCCTGATCGGACCGGACTATGATGGAGCGCTACGGGAGCATATGGTTCGCTGTCCGGAAAATGTGCACATCCTGAGCGAAAAGCGTTACGAGATCCTGCCGGCGTACCTGCACCACTTCTCGGTGGCGACTATCCCGTTCCGCATCAACGAGATCACGCGCGCCACGTCGCCGATCAAGCTGTTCGAATATATGGCGGCCGGTAAGCCCATCGTTACTACGATGATTCCGGAATGCTGTAAACACAAGCTGATATTGACGGCGACCGGTACTGATGAGTTTGTGGCGCAGTTAGCCGAGGCTTTGCGCCGGGGGGCCAATGAAGAGTACCGACACAAACTGCTCGAAGAGGCGCGGCGCAACAGTTGGCAAGCGCGCTTTGCCTTGATTCATGAACGGCTGGTGGCCTGTGGCGCGGCTCGGCCAACGGTTAGCTCCAGCGAGCCGACCTGATGCATTTCGTATCCTTCAGCGCGGTAACGTGGAACTTCCCACTGATCGGGCGCACGCGCATGCTGGCGGAGGCCTGGCGGCAAATGGGGGTGCCGACCAGTTTTGTGCAGGCTCCATACCTGCGCAGCGCGCTTGAACGCATCTGGCCTTTCGGTCGAAAACCGGAACCTCTGCCGGTGTTGCGGCCCTGGCCGACTTATCCCCGCCGTTGGTGGCTGCGCGTTGGTGCTGAACGTTTGAGAACGTCGATTCGGCGGCGGGCGCGCGGACTGCGTCGTCAACTGGACAAGCTGCTGAGCTGGGAGGATGCCACCGCCGTTGTAGTCTCACCCGTTTGGGTCCCGTGGTTGGAAGTGCTCCCATTTCGGCACGTGATATACGACTGCATTGACGCAGTGGAAGTTCATCTGCCGCGCGCCGAGCTGGCTCCGCTGTATGAAGACTGGGAGGCCGAGTTGATCGCGCGCTGTGACGGCGCGGTCGTGACCGCGGAAGATCTAGGCGCCACGCTACGTGACCGGCGTCCTGAACTACCACTGACCACGATTCGTAACGGGGTGGACGTTGACCGGTTTCAGTGGCTGGCCGCGAATACGGCGCGACCGACGGATCTGCCCGATCGCGGACGACCACTGATTGGCTTTGTGGGCGTGATGGCGGGCGGCGCGACTTACGAATGGCTGGATTGGGAACTGTTGATACAGGTCGTGCAAGCCCTGCCGGAGTTCGACTTTGTATTCATCGGGCCGCATGATGAACAAGCGCACGTCCATGCGCTACGCGCGGCGCCCAACGCATATCTGCTGGGCTGGCGGCCATACGACCAGGTCCCGGCGTATATGCAGGCATTCACGGCTTGCTGGGTGCCGTTCAGTCAAGGGGTGGTCGGGCGCTCGGCGAATCCGGTGAAGATCTACGAATACCTCGCACTCGGTAAGCCGGTTGTGACGACGCCGGTATCGGATACACAAGCCTTTGGTAATGTTGTTGTCACGGCCGCCACTGTCGATGAGATGATGGCAGCGCTGCGGATGGCGGTATCTGAGGGGCGGACAGGGGCGCAAGCACGTATTGCCTACGCCCGCGCCAACTCCTGGGAAGCGCGCGCGCGGGCTTTCATGGAGTTTGTCACCACACTAAACCATGCCTGAGACTGCCTTGGGAGGGCGAGCCTTTCGGCGAGCCGCGGGGGGGCGGG
>JBDRDH010000038.1:0-12315 GCA_043820985.1 Planctomycetota bacterium | reverse complement strand
AGCGCTGGTAAGCAGCGGGGCTTACAAGGTCGCGGGCGCGGCACTGGCGATTTCCGGGCTGTTTGCGCCGCTAGCTCAACTGGATAGAGCATCGGTCTACGGAACCGAAGGTTAGAGGTTCGAATCCTCTGCGGCGCGGTTGCTAATCTCAAACATGAGCGGGCTTTACGATGATTCGTGAGCCCGTTTATTAATATGCTGGTTGGCTGTGACTGTGCTTTATTCGGCGTATTTAGAGAGTAGTTTGATGACTCCAGGTTTGTCGTGGGAGAAGACGCTCTCTGTAAAGAATGAAATCTGCGCGCCGGTCAGTGGTTCGAGAGAATCCTCCTTTTCCGAAACGAGGTTCGTAAGTGTCCTAAAGCGGTTGTACTTTGGTACCTGATTGACCATGTTCAAAATATTCCGCCATGCCACTGGCATCGCGGTTAGCTCTCTTTCTTGACGCAAAGCTTCCTCCGCCTCATGGGCCGCCTGCTCGCGTCCCATTCGTCCGATGGGGATCAGCATCGAGATGAACAGGACAATCGGAATTAATAAAAGGGCACTACCCTTCCAGTTAACTCTTTGGTACCAACTTAAGTGATACGGCTTGGGCTGTTGTGCTGCCAGTGGCTTGCCGCATTGATGACAGAATTGCGCACTCGGCTTGTTGTCCGCCCCGCATATATGACAATCTCGCTTGTGCTCACTCATGGTATACACCTTGCCTCCCCGCATTCGGGGCAGATGCCCGAGACATTACCAGTCAGATTGTAGCCGCAGGGCACACAGAATCCCCTCTTGCGGCGACGGTAACGCCGTATCGGGTTGCTAATCAAGGCGATAGCTGGCGAGACGCCAAAGAGGATGAAAGGTAGCCACAGGGCCATGGTGAAGGTGGTCATTTGATAGGTACCAGGTCTGTCGTTGAGGCGGGGCGCTCGCAAGCGATCAATAACCCATGTATGCCAGTCATCACCGAGCTTGCACCAACAAGGACGTTGGAGCAAATTGTAGGTGCAAGTCCGTAGCTGCATTATGCCAAAATTCGATTCGCAGGTCGTGTGGCTGGCTCCCTTACTCAACATGTGATAAGTCGCCAAGTGCAAAGTGCCGGACTCGATCCTGATCCACCATACCTCCTCGTCGAGCGGGTACGTTCCTATTTGCCTTGTCAGCGGCTTGCCGAAACTCACCACGCCAAGAGCCAACGTGATGACCATCAGGACCGTCAGGATCAGGATGATCGACCGGCGTATCATATCCCCACCCCACATTCCGGGCACACGCCCGAGACGTTACCGGTCAAATTGTAACCACATTTGCGGCAGTGGCCGGGTGGGATGCGGCGGCGGTCGCGCCACCAGAGGAAGGCCGTGGGCGCGGCCAGGGTCACGAACGGCATCCAGAGTGGGACGACTACCCCCACACTAACCTTGTGATTGATTACGGTTAGCCACACATGCGGCCGATTATCGTCGGGTTCCTGCAACCCCCAGCCGCGGGCATCTTCGGGCACATGCGTCCTATGCGCCAAGATTCGAATGGAACCCCAACCGAGTGCGTATGAATGCGTGCCGGCCACGTAGTGCAGCGGCCTCAGCAGACCAACGGCCCACGCCAAGACACACAATCCACACAACGCCGTCCCCACCCACTTCAGCAACCGCCGCGCCCGTCGTCGCCTCATATTGCTTCCCCGCATTCCGGACAAACGCCCGAAACGTTGCCGGTCAGATTGTAGCCACACTTCCGACAGTGGCCGGGCGGGATGTTTCGACGGTCAAGCCACCAGAGCAACGCTGTCACGGCGCCCATGGGGGCCAAGCCTAGCCAAAGCGGTGCTGTGACAGTCGTAACGCGCGAGTTCACCGGCCTCCCGCGGGAGGCTGGGTGGGCAATACGCGTGAACTGAGGCAGTCGCAAGCCGAAACGCACCGGCAAAGTCCGCGCTGCTACAATGTAGACAAAGGCGGTCGGTGCAGCATGATGGAATCCCAAGATTGGTCGGCGTCTGTCCTGCCAGCGGGATATCCACTCGGCATCACCAGTGTATTCGAACTGCTCGATGTAAACGACACCACAATCCAACATGATGTCGAAGTACATATTCCAATAGACGACGCTGCGAACCAAGCTCAGTAAGTACAGGCATAGCAGGAACACGCTCGCGGCCGTTCCGGTCCACTTCAGCATCCGCCGTGTCCGCGACCGTCGTCTCATGCCACCTCCCCGCACTCCGGGCAGACGCCGGACTGGTTACCTGTCAGGTTATACCCGCAACATTGACAATGGTTGGCAGGGAATCGGCGGCGGTCACGTCGCCAGAGCCAGATGGCCAGCAGGGCGGGAAGTGCGACGAAGGGCCAGAGCGGCAGACACAGAAAGTGCGTTGTGCCAAGGGACGTCCAGAGCGGCAGCACTACTCCACTCGCGGATGGATCCACACCCCCGGGGGCGGGCCTTGTGCCAATGCACCAACCACCACCCCGCCAGCAATTGGTGAACCAGATGACGTCTACCCTTCCGACAGAGACGACGGCGGCGCCTCCCTGGGCGTTCTGAGTGACGAACTCGATCCAAAAAGTTGTCATGGTAAACGCGAGCATGATCACGGCCGTGATCGTGGCAATCCATTTGAGCACCGGATGTCGACGGCGGCGCGTCATGGCTGAATTGTAGCCATTATGGGGAGGATTACCGCCATGACGCCAAGAGCGCCAAGGACGCCAAGGAGATGTGATGGGGTTGGCGGTTGGAGCGGTACTGGGATCCTGGGATCCTCCGCTCGACCCACTGGCGGGCGCTCGGGGCTCGGCTTTGGGGGGCGCGTGCTGGCGCTCGGGGCTCGGTTTGGGGATTGCTAGCTCGTGCAACGTGAAGCTGGCTTGTGAGCCGGGTTTGACCAATATGCGCACGCCGATGCGGCTGACGTTGGCTTCCGTGGCTTCCGTGGTGGGTTCAAACGGGCCGGTGCATTCGCCGGGCACCAAAGTGTACGTCTGGGTACCCGGCGTGGGGCGGCCGGACTTGCGGAAATCCCATATCCAACGCAGGACGCGTTGCCCGTCGTCGCCGTAGCAGTCAACGTATACGGCGGTGATGTCTTTGACGTTGTGGAAAGCGAGTTGCAGGCGAAGTGCGTCGAAGTCTTGAGCCGGGAACGAGAAACCGCCGTGATGGCCGCTCGATTCATCCGTCTCGGCGAGAACGTCGCAGCGCAGGCCGTCGCCAGCGGGCGTGATATCCAGATGTTCGACCCGAATCCTGATCGGCCACACGCGGTCCGGCGGCGGGAGTTGCAGGGTGAGCCAGTTGTCCGCCGACAGACCAGACGGCAGGGCAGCGAAGGCCAGGCTATGAAGAATGAATCCGCTGTGGGTGTTGGGTCTGATGCGCACTGTAATATGCATCCGCGCCACGCGGGCCTCTGGGTTGTTGACCAGCGGATGGAAGTCTCCCGACTGTTGACCGGGGATCAGTACATACGTCGCGTGCGGTGTTCGCAGCACGCCGGGCGTCGAATCGCGTACACGCCATTGCCAGCGCTGGCAGACGGCGCCCTGTTCCTCGTGGCCCTCGACAAAGATGGCCTCAATGTTCTCGGGGTTGAACCAGGTAATGCCCATGTGCAAAACGACCATGCCATCAGCGGGCAGGTGGATGCCGCCGAACTGATACTGGTACTGGGCCGCCGTACCTTGCAGCTCACAGCGCAAGCCGGCGGAGGAAGCGCTCAACTGGACATTGCAGGCCTTGGCTGAGCGTGACATGATCTGCTCGAGGTCTGAAAGGTCGGCCTGCGCGAGATTGCGCAGCAGTACGTCGAATCCAGGCCGCGAAGCCGTCGCGATGTCCAGGTCATGGAGCACAAAGCCGCTTTCGGTGTTTGGCTTGACGCGCACGATGATGCGTAATTGTGTCACACGTGCGATGGGGTCACTGGCGATTGACCGAAAATGCCTGGAGGACTGCCCCACAAGTAGCACATGGGTACTTCGTTCACGCGGAACGGCGTTGGCTTCGTGTGGTCGCGGGCGCCAGGCCCACTCCTGGCAGGTTTGTTTTTGCGCGTCGCGCCCATAGACAAAGATCGCATCGATATTCTCTGGGTTGAGCCAGGTGACCTCCATTCGTAGTGCGGTCATGCCGCCAGCCGGCAGGGCAACGCCGCCATACTGATAGCCCGACTCGTCCGGCGTGCCGCGTACCGCGCACCGCAGTCCCGCGGGCGTGCTTTCCAGACGCACATCGCAGATCTTGGCGGCAATTGGCCTGACGCGCTCGAGATCGAGTATGTCGAGTTCGAGGTGATTGCCCAGCGCGGCGTCGAACACAGGTTGCGGCGCCGGCGGTGTTGGGAGCCGGTACCAACCGCGGTCAGCCTTGGTGACGTGCACAACAATACTGCCGGTGATCGCGAGAACGACCAGAGCCAGCTTGGGCCAACGCCCGCGCCAGAACCCGCCGGTGCCCGAATTAAATAACAAGCTGGAGAGGAACCCGGCCAGGCAGATGAAGATGAGTGGATCAGAAGTCACGCGGTAGCGGCCGGCGAAAACGGTCAGCGCGTGGCCAGCGGCGTAACACGCGAGCGGCAGTAGGACGTACGCGTACCGGCGCGGCCGCAAGAGCGCAAACAGCACGCCGATCGCCATCAGCGGAGCCATGACGATCCGGAAGTGCAGGTGTAGTTTGCGATTGCGTCGTTCGAGCTGTTTTCCGCGCTGATTGTCCTCCGGAGTTGCGAATGCCGGCCAGTAGACAGCGCGCAGGAGTCGGTCGTTTTCCGCCGTCGGGAAGAAATACTTGGCGGCCCAGGCGTCCTGCTGTTTTCCGAACATGCGCACCAGGCGCGTCCGACAGAGTGCCAGGTAGCGCTCGGGATTGTTGCGGATCCAGTCAGTGGCTTTGCCCATGAAGAACTCGTGCTGCTCACGTTCACTGAGTTCACGGTCGCCGGGAAAGCGCGGCGGTGCCGGATTTCCGCCGTCGATGGTGCGCCAGTTGTTTCCCCACCACAGCGCATAGCCACCCTGGGTGGAGAACACGCCGACACCCAACCCGACCGAGTAGGTATAGTACAGCCACGGACCCACCACAGTGCCGATCGACAGTGCACAGAGCAGCAACGCGCGCGGGCGCCAGCGACGGCGAACCGGATCGAGCGTGGCAAGAGCCAGCCAGGCTGGCATGAAGAAGATGGACGATGGGCGGACCAGCATCATCAGACCCAGACACAGCCCCGCGCCACACGCCATTGCGATCCGCAAAGCGCCGCGCCCATCACGCAAGCCGACGAGGCAGAGTATCCCGGTAATCAGTAACAGAACGGTCAGGTTGTCGTTGGCCAGAACCGGCACGAAGGCGATGGTGGTCGGCCAGAAGGCATGCAGCAATCCCGCGATCAGGCCGACGCGATTCGAGACAATACGCCTCCCCAAGAGCGCCAGCAACCCCGAGGCGACGGCACCCATGAGCGATTGCACAAAGCCAACCACTTTCCAGTCGTACCACAGCAGCATACCGGATGTATTCCAGAATGCGGCCTGCTTGACATCCATCATTCGCCAATCGTGGCCGAGGTACTTGTAGATTACCGCTAGCAGTGCCGGGTAGCCGGGCGGTTTGTAAGCACGCAAGTGACCGCGAACGCGGTACTCTCCGGTCTCGAGCCATTCCAAAGCGGAACGGTTATATCCGTAATGGTCTCCGATGGGGGATACGTATGCGTTCGCGACCCAGAATACCCGCACGACGAGCGATGCGAGGAACACGTACAGAAACAGGCGCCCCCAACGACGCGTAATGGGCTTGGCATCCGGAGCAGGTATCTCAACGGTGGTTGTCATGGCCGGTCCGGTCGGGTGGCCCACCTCTTTAGAGGTGGGGTACGCGAATATTGCGCTGATTCGTGTCCCCCACGGCTAAAGCCATGGGCCACCCATCCATCTGTTGTACGTTGTCCGAGCACTACGTTGTTGCCCTCCTGGCGCGGATCAGGAGCGAGCCGGCGCACGAAGCGAAACTTGCGCTCGGCGAATACCTGCGGATTGAGCATGTTCGGCTCCGCGAAGCTCAGGAACCCGTCCGGTTTGAGCATGCGCCTGATGTTATTCAAGGCGGGCTCGATATCCAGATGATGCAGGATGGACGATCCGATCGCCGCGTCAAACGGACCGTCCTGTTCGCACTCTTCAAATCGCTTGCATTCGAATTGTACGCGCTCAGACGGCAAGCCACGCGCGCGGGCACGCTCCAGCAGGGCCGGCGAGATGTCAACGGCCAGAATTTCGACGCCCCGCTTTGCGAACATCTCGGTGAAGTTGTCGGTGCCGCAGCCGACCTCCAACACGCGCATGCCGGGGCGAACCTGTGCCCCGTCCAGGATGAGCGACGTCCGGCGCTTTGCCCGGAGTCTGCCGGCGGGCGTGTCCCACCCCCAGGCTGCTTCCGGGTCGTGCCTGGCCAGTAGCTCGCCGTGCTCGATTTCGTGGTCGCCGCGCGGAGCACGTTGCGAGTCCGTCATGCTTGACATGCAGCCTGTCCTCCAGGCGAATTACCATTCAGCGCGTCGCGTCCGCCGGTCGCCGACGTCGAATCGACACGCACGAGCCGGATTATGGCAAACATCGCCAACTTGTGCATCCAGCGCGCCAGGGCGTTTTCACAACCGCGCCAGAATCCGAAGCTCCACCCCGGCACCAGGCTGCGCAGCGAGATTCCGCCGGAGAGCAGATAGCGCAATGGCATCATGGGCCGCAGGGCGTCGATCCGCCAGGCCGGGAACTCGGCCTCGAAGATCGCGCGGTCGCGCTGGAAGACGATCCAGGGCAGGGCCCCATTGGCGCTGGAGAGTGGTCCGCCGGCGGCGAACTCCCAGGTCTGTGTCTGCTCGTCGATCGGCTCGTGGTGCAGATGCTTGTATACCAGCCGCGACCACGGCGTGATCCACGGCTCGATCATGACGAGTGCGCCGCCCGGCTGCACGCAGCGCGTGGCCTGTGTAAGGAACTCCCGGACCCGCGGCACGTGGTGAAAGACGTTTAACATCGTGATGCCGCGCAGCTCGCCCGCGGCGAAGGGCAAATCGAGAGCGTCCACCACACGGTCAACCCCAGGGCATAAAAAGACGTCCGAGGTAATCAGCCCAGGGACGTAGTCTTTCAAAAAGCCGGCTCCCGAGCCCAACTCAAGCACCGGCGAGTCACCGGGCGGCAGGGCGGCCGCGATGGCCGCGTACCATTCCTCATAGATTTTTCGCAGGAAGCGCTTCTCGCGAACAATCTGAAGCCGCAGGGCGGTGGTGTCCGGATCGTCCAGATCAAGCCCGCGGGTGAGCGGATGTTCCAACCAGGATTTCAGCGTTGCCAGGCCCGCGCCCATGCCGCGTCGCTCCACCTCAGACGAACTTGATCCGTGTGGCGGCGAAGGTGACCATCCGCAGCAGTATCCAACCGTGCTTCCAGCGGGAGATGTTGGTGTCTCCGTAAGTGCGCTCGCGATAGCGAATCGGTAGATCCACAATCCTGAGGTTCAGCTTGGCGGCACCGAAGAGCAGGTCGAAATCTCCAAATGGATCGAAATCGCCGAAGTATGCGCGGTTGGCGGCGATGGCCTCATAATCGCGTCTCCACATAACTTTAGTGCCGCACAAAGTGTCCTTCACCGGTTGGCCCAGCACGTAAGTGAAGGCCGCGCTGAAGAACTTGTTGCCCAGCAGGTTGAAGAAACGCATGGCGCGTTGTTCCATCGGATAGACCAGGCGCACACCGTTGATGAACTCGCCGCGGCCGCCGCGCAAGGCATCGACGAACAGGGGCAGGTCTTCCGGCGCGACTGTCAGGTCGGCGTCAAGGATGAGCACGATGTCGCCCGTAGCCTGCGCGAATCCGACTCGCACGGCGTCGCCCTTACCCTTGCCGGGCTGGCGAAACAGCTTGCAGTCCCGATCCGGCTCGGCGGCGATCGCACGCTCAATCGCCCCGTAGGTGTCGTCGGTGGAGCCGCCCTCCACGAAGATGAGTTCGGTCCCGCCGGCGAGTTCGGGCACGCGCGCGAAAATCTGCGGGACGTTGCCTTCTTCATTGCGGGCTGCCACGACCACGGAGACGCGCGGCTCGGGTGGCAGTTCAGCCGGGTTTGGCTCTGGCCGGGCGATCAGGAAACTGGCCAGACCCAGTTTGCAGAACGGCCACGTCTTGACCAGAAACCGGTTGAAGAAACTGTCCACCAGCGGCACCGGCAGGGGGAACAACACTTCCTGCCATGTCCGGAGCACGTCGAAACCGGTTAGTTGCAGTAGATTCCTCATATCCGGGACCGTGAGCCAGTTCTGCCGCAAGGTCGGCTTGGCCAGTCTGAAATACTCGGTCGTCGCCAGCGGCATTTCCCAGAGCCGGCTGTGGAAGTTGATGATGACGCGAGTGCGGGGTGTACACAGAGGCTTAAGACGTTCAAGGACCGTTTGCACGTCCCAGACGTCATTCAAGAGATCGGAGAGGATGATGTAGTCAAACTTCTCGTCCAGCTCCAACTCATGCACATCAGCATGGACAAACCGCAATTCGGGATGGCAACTTTTGGCGCGGGTGACCGTCTCGCGAGCGAAGTCCACGCCAACGCCGACCTCCGGTTCCAGCGCCGCCAGCAAATCGCCCCGGCCGCAGCCCAGCTCCAGCACGCGTTGGCCGGGGGGTATCAGGAAGCGATAGACGGCGTGCAGCCGGCGGTGGTAGTAAACGCCCCACGTCCGCCAGCGGTCGCTCAGGCGCGCGATGGCGTTCCAGCGCCGAATTCGTCGGTGCCGGTACCGTAGCGCGGTCCGATCCTGTCGAAACGCCGCCGCGGTATCTCTGCTGGTAGGCTCGGCGGCGGCCGCATGGTGTTGCGGTTCGACCACGGTCGGCGTTTGCGCCCCCGCTACCTTTATCATTAATGCCTCCTCGGCGGACGGATTCGTCCCGGAAACGCTCATACTGCCCTAACTTCTCGCATGTTTACGCTCGATCCGAGATGGTGTCAAGAATCGGTCAATGCCGACAAATCCGAGCCCGAAGCGTCAGCGAGGGTTAACGTGTCGTTGCGAAGAACCGGATGGGTGGCCCAGCGCTTTAGCGCTGGGGAACGCGAATTGGTGTTCGATTCGTGTTCCCCACGGCTGAAGCCGTGGGCCACCCTAAATGGGATGCACCCGCTGTTGCCTGGTCGCGGAACCGCGGAGTATCATGGCCGGGTAACGGCGTTCAGTAGTATGCAGGAGTTCTAACATGAAACGTGCTGTCATCAGCGGGGCTACCGGGCAGGATGGTTCGTACCTCTGCGAACTGCTGTTGGACAAGGGGTACGAAGTCCACGGCATCATGCGGCGGTCCAGCACATTCAACACCGATCGCATCGACCATATCTACCGCGATCCGCACGACCCGGACACCCACTTCTACCTGCACTACGGCGATTTGACCGACGGCACGAGCCTGCGCCGCATTCTCGAGGACGTGCAACCGGATGAGATCTATAACCTGGGCGCGCAGTCACACGTGAAAATCTCGTTCCAGCAGCCGGAATACACCGCCGACGTGGCGGCCACCGGAACACTGCGGTTGCTCGAATGCGTGCGCGATTACGCGAAGCACAGCCGCCGTAATGTGAGATTGTACCAGGCCGGATCTTCCGAGATGTTCGGCGCGTCACCGCCGCCGCAGAGCGAGACGACGCTGTTCTACCCGCGCAGCCCGTACGCGGTCTCCAAGGTGGCGGCACATTGGTACTGCGTTAACTACCGCGAGGCGTATGGCCTGTTCATCTCCAACGGCATCCTGTTTAACCACGAGTCGCCGCGGCGTGGCGAGACGTTTGTGACGCGCAAGATCACGCGGGCGGTTGGCCGCATCAAGCTCGGCTTGCAGGAACATCTGTATTTGGGCAATCTCGACGCCAGGCGTGACTGGGGTTACGCCCGGGACTACGTCGAGGCCATGTGGCTGATGCTGCAACAGGAACAGCCGGGTGATTACGTGGTGGCCACCGGCGCGGCGCATTCGGTCGAGGAGTTCGTCGCCGAGGCTTTCGGTCACGCCGGCCTGGACTGGCGCAAACATGTTCGCATAGACGAGCGCTACTTGCGTCCCACTGAAGTGGACTATCTGAAAGGTGATCCCAGTAAGGCGCAGCGCGAACTCAACTGGCGACCGACCGTCACCTTCGCGGAGCTGGTGCGGATGATGGTGGATCACGACCTGGAGTTGGCGCGTCAGGAGAGTACGTTGCGTGACGCCGGCCATGACGTGGCCATGCGAGGTATCGCCAATGGATAAGCAGGATCGCATTTACGTGGCGGGGCATACCGGTCTGGTCGGCTCGGCGATTCATCGGCGACTGGTGGCGGGGGGCTATGAAGACCTGGTCACGCGTGATTATCCCGGCGTTGACCTGACCCGGCCGGACGAGGTGTCGGCGCTGTTTCGCGAGACACAGCCGGCGTATGTATTTCTGGCGGCGGCGCGCGTTGGTGGAATTATCGCCAACGACACGTATCCGGCCGACTTTATCCGCGAAAATCTGCTGATCCAGACTAACGTGATTGACGCGGCCTGGCGCCATGAGGTGCGCAAGCTGCTGTTCCTGGGCTCGTCGTGCATCTATCCGAAGCTCGCGCCGCAGCCGATGAACGAGGACTGCCTGCTGACCGGGCCGCGGAGCCGACCAACTCGGCTTATGCCATCGCCAAGATTGCCGGCCTGGAGATGTGCGCGGCGTATCGCCGGCAGCATGGATTTAACGCCATCGCGCTGATGCCAACGAACCTGTATGGCCCGGGCGACAATTTTGATCTCGAAAAGTCACACGTTTTGCCGGCATTATTGCGCAAGGTGCATGAGGCGCGCGAAGCCGGAGCGCGGGAAGTGACTATCTGGGGCACCGGCGAGCCGCGGCGTGAATTTCTTTTCGTGGACGATCTGGCCGACGCCGCGGTTTTTCTGATGGAGCATTATGATGGTGAGCGGATCGTCAACGTCGGCGTGGGTCATGACATCACGATCCGTGAGTTGGCGGAGTTGGTCGCCGACGTGGTTGGGTTTGAGGGGGAGCTGCGGTTTGACTCGACCAAGCCCGACGGCACGCCGCGCAAGCTGCTGGATGTATCGCGCCTGACGAAACTCGGCTGGTGCGCCCGGACCGAACTACGCGACGGCATCAAAGCCACTTACGATTGGTATCAAAAGCGACTCGCCGGCCAGCGTGATTGAACGGAGCCGCGGCTGTCAAGGAGCGGTTGGTGGTAGCGGTGAAGCACCTGCTGGCGCCGCGCGACGAGTTTGCGATCAGGCGTGGTTATCATGGCCGTGCCCGAGGGGCTGTCACATGCCGCACAGGAGAGCAAGATGATGTCTCGGCCAAACAGAGGCAGTATGATGCCAGACTGTAAGTATTCGGACGAGGCTGCCCTGGTCCCGCATTACGAAGCGAATGTGGATTATTCATCCTCGATCAAGCCCGAGACAATCCCGGAAGTATTTAACGTACTGGACGTTGACCCAAGTGCTGCCAAGACTGCCTTGGATTTAGGCTGTGGTGATGGGCGCCTGGCTCACTGGTTGGCGCGGAACTACCTAATCAGGGTTCACGGTGTCGATTACTCCGCATCCCGCGTGGCCAAAGCCGTCAAGCACGCTACCGAGTACGGTCTCAAATGCACCTTCTCCTGTCAGGATCTGAACTATTATCTCGAAAAATGTCCGCACAATTATGACCTGATTGCGGCGTTTGAGGTGCTGGAGCATCTCCAATGTCCGGATGCCGTTTTGAAGGCTTGCCAGACAATCCTAAATCCCTCCGGCGTGATTGTAGGTAGTGTGCCCCTCGACTTCCCGTACGTTGCTCATCTTCAGGTCTATAAGACCCTGGACGATGTACGCGCGTGTCTGCGGCCGGACCGGACAGTCATCAAAGGTCGGTATGTCTTCTGTGTCTGGCGGTCGCGATGATCGTTTATCGCCGACTGCGAGCGCGACCGCCTGTCGGTCACTGCCAGAAGTATGGTTACAACCTAACCGGCAATGTCAGCGGGAGGTGTCCGGAATGCGGGGAGGCGGTGGATAGGTGATTAGCACGATTCTATCCCTGTCCATGTGGCTTCTTGCCGTTGTGTTCTTCGTGGCGCTCTCCGCGCCCACCGGGCTGGGGGCGCACGGCCGAGAACCGCCGAGGCGCCAAGAGCGCGAAGGACGCCAAGAAGACGAATGGAGCCCCCGGCAACCCGTCGCTGGCGCTCCGGGCTCGGATTGGATGGGGCACCCAATGAAATACTGATTACTTCAGGTTTTCGGGGTT